>CAJQNY010000072.1 GCA_905479805.1 uncultured Arenicella sp. | reverse complement strand
AGCGGAAACCACAACGGTTGAGTCGACAACGTCATCGAGCGTAGATCAAGCAACCATCATTGCCGCTGATTCGTCAGGTTGGCGTAGTCATGGACGCACCTATTCTGAACAGCGTCACTCACCACTTGCAAGTATTAATGATGCTAACGTTGATGAGCTAGGACTATCCTGGTCATATGACTTAGGAACCAGTCGTGGCATAGAGACAACCCCCATCGTGCACGATGGAGTGATGTACGCCACATCCACTTGGAATATTGTTCACGCACTGGATGCTAGAACGGGCGAAAAACTCTGGAGCTTTGACCCGGTAGTAGATAAAGCACAGGCAGCAAAAGGCTGTTGTGATGTTGTTAATCGGGGTGTCGCTATCTGGGGAGACTCTATATTCACCGGTACTATCGATGGCCGACTCATTTCCCTGAATGCCAAAACCGGCGAGAAAAACTGGGATGTGAACACGATTGATAAAACTAAGCCCTATACGGTAACAGGCGCCCCTAGAGTGATAGACGGAAAAGTGTTTATCGGTAATGGCGGAGCAGAGTTAGGTGTTCGCGGTTACTTTAGTGCTTACGATGCTGAGACGGGTGAAATGATTTGGCGCTTTTATACAGTGCCTGGCAACCCCGCCGACGGGTTTGAGAATGACACCATGGAAATGGCCGCCAAAACCTGGAATGGTGAATGGTGGGCCGCAGGCGGTGGCGGTACCGCCTGGGATTCTATGGCCTATGATCCTGAGCTCGATCTTCTCTACGTCGGTGTTGGTAACGGCTCGCCTTGGAACCAAGCAATTAGAAGCCCGGGCGGCGGCGATAATTTATTCCTATCATCAATTGTCGCAGTACGACCTGACACTGGTGAGTACGTTTGGCACTACCAAACTACTCCCGGAGAGACCTGGGACTACACAGCCACGCAGCACATGATATTGGCCGACCTTGAGATAGAAGGCGCAAGCCGCAAAGTGATTATGCAAGCGCCCAAGAATGGATTCTTTTATGTGATCGATCGTGAAACAGGTGAATTCATATCCGCGGAGAATTTTGTGCCGGTTAATTGGGCGACTCATGTTGACCAAGAGACTGGTCGTCCGGTTGAAGCGGAAGGCGCAAGATGGCCCGGAAAACCACCATTCTTTCAATTACCTGGACCACTGGGTGCACATAATTGGCACCCCATGTCATACAGCCCAGACACCGGCTTAGTTTATATCCCAGCACAAGAAGCGCCTTGGGTATACGGTGATGACCCTGATTACAAATTGACTGAAGGCCGCTGGAATACCGGAACTGACTTTACGTTTGGCATGCTGCCCAGTGACATCGCTACGTTTAAGGCTTTGAAGTCTATGTTAAAAGGGCGGCTACTCGCTTGGGACCCAGTTGCGCAAAAGCAAGCATGGTCATTTGAACACGGCGGCCCTTGGAACGGTGGTGTGTTATCTACCTCGGGTGGTTTAGTATTTCAAGGAACGTCTGATGCGCATTTCGCGGCCTATGATGCTGCTACTGGTGAACGCAAGTGGAAGTTCTTTACGCAAACGGGCGTGGGTGCTGCGCCGATCACCTATGAATTAGACGGTGAACAATATATCGCTGTCGCCTCAGGCTGGGGCGGCTCATTTGTACTCGGTTTTGGTGGGCCACTACCTAGCGGTAGTACCGCTGGCGTTGGACGAGTTATGGTTTTCAAATTAGGTGCCGATGGCTCTTTGCCAGAGATTGCCGATGCCAAACCGCAAGAGCAAGTTATTCCAACGATGCTTGAAGTTTCAGAAGAGGTTATGGCGAAAGGCGCAAGTACCTATGGCAACGTGTGTTCGGTATGCCATGGTGATCATGCTCAATCATCGGGTTTAGTACCAAATCTACGTTATTCGGCGATAACTACTAGTGCGGAGGCTTGGAAGAGCGTGGTACTAGACGGAGCTTTGTCAGCCAATGGAATGCCCAATTTCGGCAAGGTATTTGATGAGGCAACTGCGGAAGCTGTTCGAGCCTACGTTATCGCAGAAGCAAACAGTGAACGAGATGCAGAGTTCTATAAAACGGTTAAGGCTGAGGCACCACCAACCGAATAGTAGCCCGAACACAAAACTAGTAAATGGAGGACGGGTGCTGAATAGCACCCGTTATTCGTTCTACATTTAATTCAGAGACAGTTAGTTTATTTGAAGTGTGTTACGCCCTTCCTAAATAGGATCAACATAAGTTTAGTTATCTCCTTAGACAGTGTCGTACCGAGGCATATGACGGCAATCATCATGCAAAATTTGACAACCCCCGACTCGCCAAACAAGGGAACATGGAAAAGGTACTGCGTGTTGATTAATAACCTAGATTTACGACTGCTGGCGTTATGTGCCTGTGACTAAACTGATATATTACCTCTATTAAAATCATATTTAAGGAGACAAAACCATGCCTTACGTTGATGGATATATTATTGCGGTTCCTAGAGAAAAGAAATCGGAGTACATGAAAATAGCGAAGGAATCGGCCATTGTATTTAAAGATCATGGCGCGCTGTCGGTAGTAGAAAACTGGGCAGATGATGTACCAGCGGGTGAAGTCACTTCTCTTCCTATGGCTGTAAAGTGCGAGGAAGGTGAAGATGTTGTTTTTTCGTGGATCGTATGGCCTTCTCGGGAAGCTCGCGATGCCGGAAATCAAGCAGCAATGGAAGATCCTCGCTTTGAAGATTGGAGCCCTAACTCTATGCCTTTCGATGGTAAACGGATGATCTATGGTGGGTTTACTACGATCGTCGAAGTATAGATTTCATCGAAGTATTAGCGTTGGCCACAAGGTAATCATGAAAAATTTGAATAACATTGTTGCTATTTATCAAGAAGAACTTCGTAAGGGCGATATAGTAATTGCCTATAACGAGTTAGTGAAATTTGTGATGAATACCAGAAGCCAACTTATGAAAAGGTTAGGGCAGCAATATTCGTTCGCGTCTATTCTTCACGGTTACATGGACTACACTTATTTTTATTACAGCAATGAATTTTTAAAAAGTAGAAAATTGAAATTTGGCCTTGTGCTAAACCATCTTGAAATGCGATTTGAGGTTTGGCTTTTGGGGAATACTATTCCCATTCAGAAAGAGTACTGGGAGCTTCTAAAAGGGACAAAGTGGAACATCGATAGGAATGAGATGCCTCAATACTCAATTATAGAGGCTGTGATACTCGATAGCCCCGACTTTGATAACTTAGACGCATTGTCTGAAAAGATTCATGAAAATTTGATCAAAGTGTCAGATGAATTAATTTTTGCAGTACGAAACGTTGAAACAATTAACCAATAGGTCCACATTTTAGAGGGTGTGAGGAGACGATATGCAAAGAACCCATATACAAACAATATTGAAAATATTTTCGATGATAACTTTGTTTCTGTTAATGGGTGTAGCGGCGAGCGCTTGGTCTCAGAGTAACGGTGAAGACGTTGCTGCGAAACAAGAATTAAAGTTGTACGCTGTGGAGGTAACAATCGGCCCAAATTGGGATGCAGCAAAGGCACCTCATGAACAGGCGTTTTTTAAAGAGCATTCAATGAATCTGAATGAACTGCGAGAGGCAGGCCATATTGCTATGGGCGCGCGGTACTCTGATATTGGTTTGCTAGTTTTTTCTGCTGAGTCGATTGATCAGATAACGGAATTCATGGAAAAGGACCCGTCGATATCGACAGGTACGTTTAAGTTTGCTGTGCATCCGATGAATGTTTTCTACCCCGGGTTAGTGCAACCTTAGGGGCTGTATCTGAATTGTTTAATAGAGGGCTCATGAATACGCTTCCATCAATACTCAGATTATTAGCGCCGATATTCTTTTTGGTCGCCGCCTTGCATTTACTAATGGGTCTGGGGGCTGACGCCTTACTTGGCGCCGAGCTGTCTAGTTCGGCGTTATCTGATCCCGTTCTCGACAGTCAGAATCGTTTTTACGGGGTGGCGTTTAGCTTATTTGGAGCGGTGTTCTATATTTGTTCTCAGGACCTAGAACGCTATGAAAAAATTCTAAGGGCCGCGCTTTGGATATTCTTTGCGGCGGGTTTGGCTCGAGTCGTGTCATTAATGATCGTCGGTTTTCCTTCCGTATATGTTTTGGTATTGCTGGCATCGGAATTGCTATTGCCACCTGTCTTGTTGTTGTTGCTAAACAGAAATCTCGCTCAAAAGTCATCTCAGTAAAGTGCTGAATATTGTCATTAGTGGCATTGTTTCATGGGATTAGTGTGAAATGTATATCTATCCCTATGACAAGCGGTGGAATTTTCGGTATCAGGCTGAAACCTCAAATTTATTGCAAAGTAGTGAAGTTAGCATCGAATTTATTCATATCGGTAGCACGTCAATAAACGGGTTGGCCGCAAAGAACTGTATCGACATTTTAGGAATAGTCGACGATATAGACGATGTGCACCTCGTCGTAGAGTCATATGAAACGCTAGGCTATGAGTATCGTGGGGAATATGGAATCGTAGGTAGACACTATTTTTCTAAACGTGGTGAGCCAAAAGTTCATCTGCATGTTTGTGCGGCTGGGCATGAACAAATAGCACGGCATTTGCATTTCAAAAATGTGATGTGTTCACGGCCTGATCTTGTTAGCGAATTAAATAGCCTAAAATTGGCACTACAAAGCAGCTGTTCTAAACGCGAGTATCAGGAGCAAAAAATTTCATTTTACGAAAAAATACACGAACTTAAACACCCTTAACAGAACTGTGATTATTAGAGCGTTTGTTGAAGAGGATGCAGAGCGATTAGCTCAGCTTTATTTGGAGTCCCGACTAGAGGGTTTCACCTGGGTAGATGCCGCGGAAATGAGCCTCGCTGACTTTACTCGAAATACACGGGGTGAGGAAGTGCTGGTCGGTGTTGAAAATAATAAGGTCGTCGGCTTTGTTTCATTTAGGCATGCCACAAACTTCATTCACAACCTATACGTACACCACAAATCTATGCAAAAGGGGTATGGTTCGCAGTTGCTGGACGCCGCTACCCAACGGTTAGATAACCCCATTACCTTAAGGTGTCAAAAAAAGAACCGTCGCGCTGTCAAATTCTATAAATCCAAGGGCTGGCAATGTATAGATGAAGGAGCTAGCTGGGTAGGTGAATATTTTGTGATGCGCTATGATGGATTGCCGAGTTCAAATAATCAGATGGATAGAGAATAATGAGATTGTCCATGCGACCCACCTCTTTAATACTTATAGCGCTGTTAGTGTCGGCTTGTTCGGATTTTGATGACCCTTCGCTGGACTCACATTTTGATCCAGAGAAAGTGCTGGAACCCATTGAACCTGCTCAAGTGGCACATAATACAGAGCGTAATCTACTCTTTGGTGATCTACATATTCATACCAGCCTATCGACTGATGCCTATGTATTTGGAAATCGTTCTTTGCCTGAGGACGTCTATAGGTTTGCAAAGGGAGGAACTATTGAACATGGTGCGGGCTATGCGATAACGATTGATCGCCCATTGGATTTTGTGGCGGTGACTGATCACTCAGAATACTTGGGGCAAGCCAGGCTGGCGAATCTGGATGTGCCGACGGCGAACCAATCTCTTCGCGAGTTACTACAAGATGAACCTCGCTGGAAAATCACTAAAGCTTGGTTGGAGTCTACCAATTTTATTCGCAAGCTTGGTTTTGGTTTTGGCGTTGATCAATCTGATGAACAAATTAATCATGATGCTTGGCAGATGACCATCGATGCTGCTGAACGGCATAACGTGCCAGGCGCATTCACGGCATTTATTGGTTACGAGTGGTCGGCGTTCGCTGGCGACCCCACGATTCATATTCATCGCAATGTGATTTACCGAGGCAGTGATGTTTCATTCAAGCCCTTTAGTTATATTGATAGTCCTGTTCCAGAAGATCTTTGGGACTTTTTGGAACAGGAGAATACGGCTGGGCGAGTAGCAATGGCGATACCGCACAACGCGAACCTGAGCGATGGCAATATGTACCAATCAAAGGATTCAGATGGTAAGCGATTGACGAAAGAATACGCCAGCTTGCGCAATCGCTATGAACCTATCAGTGAGATCCTTCAGGTAAAAGGCGCTTCCGAAACTCACCCATTGTTATCACCATTGGACGAGTTTGCAAATTTTGAAATCACGTCATTAGCTATTGGTGGCGACGCGCCAGAAATGACCGCGGTGCAGGGCGCATATATGAGAGATGCATTGAAGGCTGGTTTGGAGTTTGAGAAACAAGAAGGGTTCAATCCTTACCAGTTTGGTGTGATTGGTTCAAGTGACAGCCACAATGCCAGCTCGCCGGCGCAAGAGAAGACGTATCACGGGAAGCTACCGATGATGGATGGCAGTGCCGGCTTGCGAACCAACGAGACACTACTATTGCCGCAGAAAATCAACCCAGTAACCCGTTGGGGCTCAGGCGGATTAGCAGGTGTTTGGGCGGAGGAGAATACCCGAGAATCGATTTACGACGCTCTGCTAAGAAAGGAAACTTTTGCGACTTCAGGCCCGCGAATTGGAATTCGACTATTCGCTGGATGGGATTTCGAAAAAAATATCTTAGCGTCTTCGCAAAGGTTAAAGTTGGCTTATGAAGGAGGAGTACCGATGGGCGGCGAACTGCTCGGACAGGCAGAAAATGTGTCGCCTGAGTTTATGATTCTTGCCCATAAGGATCCATTGGGAGCGAAATTGGATCGAGTGCAAATCATAAAGGGTTGGGTTGATGACTCAGGCATTAGCCATGAAAAAATATACGATGTTGTTTGGTCTACAAACCGATCGGGAGTTAACCAAGATGGAAAACTTCAGACGGTCGGAAACACGGTCAATTTGAACAACGGCGATACGGTGGATACGATTGGGAGCTCAACTTTAGAATCCGTTTGGCATGACCCGGATTTTAGCGCTGATCAAAACGCGTTCTACTATGCCCGTGTTTTGGAAATTCCAACTGCAAGGTGGTCGACGTATGATGCAATCAAATTAGGGACCGAGCCTATGGCACCAGCTACTATTCAAGAGCGGGCTATCACATCGGCTATTTGGTATTCAGCGCCACTAGTAAATTATTAGGTCAATATTATGAGCAATAGACGATTTCGATTTTGGTTGTTACGGCTTATCCCTTCAATCAAGTATGGGCGAATACTCACGGGCGTTGTAATTTTTGCAATACTCTACCCCAGTCTTTCGCTTGGAAACTATGGGGCAGCGGCTGAGGCTGTTCGTACGCCTTCATTGTTCTTTAGTTTGATCATTGCCTATATCGTGCCGGTTTTCTCCTATACATCTGAACGAATGCAGGCGTATTTCGATGAGTTGAAAACTCAAATTGAGGTTGCGCCCAAAGTTTTACAGCGAATGGAACAAAAAATAAGAAGTAACAACCTAATGGGAATGATGTTGCCTATATTGATTGGGACGATTTTTGGAATTGCTCATATCTCACTTATTCGAGGTTCCCTTGCCACGCAAATGGTAGAAGCCGTTACCAGTTTGGTGGGGTTCGCTTCGACTGTTGGGACTGTGTTGGTTTGGGTAGTGATGACGGTCGTGATTTCAGCGATGATTCAGCAACTTTCTGTTTTTTCTCAATTGGGGCGTAAGTGCGTGAAAGTCAATTTATTGAATACACGTGCACTATTACCGTTTGGTCGAGTATCCATCATCGCTAGCTTGACAATCATCGGTTCCCTGGCACTGTTTCCCTTGTTGAATCCCAATGGAGGATTAGAGTTGGTTCAACTTCTTCCCGCGGTGCTAGGCACTAGCATTCCTTTGATCGCCACCATGTTGTTACCAGTGTGGCCTATCCACCAACGTATCCGCGATGCAAAGAGCCAAGAACTAAGTAAAATCGATGCGAAAATTTTGGGTATTCAACAATCTGCCGGAGTTGAAGATCTTAGTGAAGCCCATCTCGCTAAGCTATCACCATTGTTTGATTACCGCCAAGAGATCAACCAAGTCTCGACATGGCCCTACGACGGAGGCGTTATTTCAAGGTTTGGCTTTTATATGATCATTCCCCCACTGACCTGGGTAGGAGCGGCATTAATCGAAAATTTGGTCGACGGCTTCCTCTAGTTTCATTTTTAAATCAATGCCGCTTTTTAAACACTAGAATTCGCTTTGGTAAGTTAGCCAATTCTTATCTCTCTTGGTTTTCCTTTTATCAAAAGAAACACTACTTCTGCTGCTGTCTCTCTGAGCGAGCGGCTCATTGGTGTATAGATGTAGGCGACGGCGTCATAACCATCTATCGCAAGGCCAACAGTTTGGGTGGATATTAAAGCAGGCTGGCCCGTGTGGGCATTGGATTGGCTTTGCGCATGGGTAACTAAAGTAGCAGGTGCGACTAAAATCGGTCGTGATCTATCGATAGTCAAACAGCATCGACAAGTCCAATGCTCTCACATGCTTGGTAATCGCGCCCGATGAAATAAAGTCCACACCGGTCTCGGCGATTTTGGCAATGGTTTTGATATTCACATTGCCTGACGCTTCCAAGTCTGCCTGGTCGCCTGTGAGTTCCACGGCGGTACGCATATCTTCTAGACTAAAGTCATCCAACATGACCCGCTTGGCGCCAGCGTGTAAGCCGCGCTCTAGTTCATCAAGGTTTTCTACTTCTAACTCGACGAGAGCGCCTTTTGGCATCGAGGCAATTGCGTCCACGACAATACGTTCTAAGCTCTTACCGCTGCGTAGATGGTTTTCTTTGATTATGATTCCGTCGTACAACCCCATCCTATGATTGACGCCACCGCCGCAGAGCACGGCGTACTTCTGTGCCTCACGCATTGAGGGTAGGGTTTTGCGCGTGTCTAGCAACCTTGCATTGGTATGTGCTATCGCCGCAGCATATTCTCGGGTGATGGTTGACGTACCGGATAAGGTTTGCATGATATTCAAAGCAGTCCGCTCTCCTGAGAGGATAGGGTGTGCAAGCCCTTCAAAACGGCACAGTGTTTGGTTCTCTCCTACTTGATCACCATCGTCCACCTGCCAATCAATATCGATCTTGGTGTCATGACGTCTGGCGACGCGTTTGAATACTTCGTTAACCCATGCCACCCCACAGATAGTGCCAGCCTCGCGACTGATAATTTTGCCGTCAACTTCACTTTCTCTTGGTGTTAGACGCGCCGTAACGTCACCGCTGCCGATATCTTCTTTGAGACATTGTTTAACCAAGCCGCGTATTACTTTCTTTTTTGGAAGTGATTTGGAGTATTTACTCATATGAATCCTATTTATTAGTGCTAACTTGCTAAAGTATAACCGATTATTTCTGGGCTTGTTTTTAAAGCGATATACCCTATAAATTAGGTGTTGAATCGTAGCGAGAGAAGTCGTTGCGTAATCTTATCAATTTCGAGGTTAGCCATGAGAATGGACAAATTAACATCTAAGTTTCAGTTAGCGCTGGCAGATGCGCAAAGTTTGGCGGTGGGTAAAGACCATCAATTTATTGAGCCCTTACATGTGTTGCAGGCGATGTTACAACAAGAAGGTGGCAGTGTACGCCCATTGCTTGCACGAGTCGGTGTGTCGTTAAAGGCGCTCAATGAAAAATTGGAAGAAGCAATCGGTGGTTTGGCTGTAGTACAAGGTCAGGCGGGCGAAGTGCATCTTTCACAGGCTACTTCAAGACTATTGAATGTGGCAGACAAATTATCTCAGCAGCGTGGCGATTCTTATATTTCCAGTGATCTGTTCTTGCTCGCCTTGATGGATGATAAAGACTCCGCAGCAATGTTACTTAAAAATAATGGTGCGAATAAACAGGCCTTAGAGAATGCCATTGAAGCGGTACGTGGCGGGCAAAGTGTTGATGATGCGAATGCAGAGGACAATTTGCAGGCATTAGAGAAATACACAATTGATGTGACCGAGCGCGCGGAATTGGGTAAATTGGATCCAGTGATTGGTCGCGATGACGAAATTAGGCGCACGATCCAAGTGTTACAGCGTCGTACCAAAAATAATCCAGTATTGATTGGCGAGCCCGGGGTGGGTAAAACCGCGATTGTCGAAGGCTTGGCACAACGCATAGTCAACGGTGAAGTGCCAGAAGGTATTAAGAATAAGCGTCTACTGTCACTCGACCTCGGGGCGTTAATAGCCGGCGCAAAGTTTCGTGGCGAGTTCGAAGAGCGGCTAAAAGCTGTGCTCAAAGACCTATCCAAACAAGAAGGTCAGATTATCCTTTTCATAGATGAATTGCATACAATGGTTGGCGCGGGTAAAGCGGAAGGTGCAATGGATGCAGGCAATATGTTGAAACCTGCGTTAGCACGCGGTGAATTGCATTGCGTAGGGGCTACCACTCTAGACGAGTACCGCCAGTTCATTGAAAAAGATGCCGCTTTGGAGCGGCGCTTCCAAAAGATTGTAGTGGATGAACCCAGTGTTGAAGACACAGTCGCGATATTGCGTGGGTTGAAAGAAAAATATGAAGTACATCATGGTGTGGATATTACGGATCCGGCTATTGTCGCCGCGGCTACATTGTCACATCGATATATTACGGATCGAAATCTACCTGACAAAGCGATAGATTTGATCGATGAAGCGGCCAGTCGTATTCGTATGGAGATTGATTCAAAGCCAGAATCGATGGACCGACTGGATCGGCAAATCATTCGACGAAAAATTGAGCGCGAAGCTTTGAAAAAAGAGAGCGATCCAGCTTCGAAGAAAAGGTTGCAAGATCTCCAATCTGAATTGGATGATTTGGAACGGCAATATGCTGAACTTGATGAGATATGGGTGGCTGAAAAGTCAGCAGTGCATGGTGCTCAGCATATTAAAGAAGAGCTTGATAAAGCGCGCATCGAGATGGAAGTCGCCCAGCGTGCTGGCGATTTAGCGAAAATGTCAGAGCTGCAATATGCGCGTGTGCCTGAATTGGAAGCGCAATTAGAACAAGCACAAAGTAATGAAAAAAATGGGCCTGAGAATCAATTGCTCAGAAGCAATGTAACCGATGAAGAGATTGCTGAGGTTGTGGCCCTCTGGACGGGTATCCCCGTGGCGAAAATGTTACAGGGTGAGCGTGAACGTTTACTAAGCATGGAAGATCGACTGCATGACCGAGTGATCGGGCAAGAAGAAGCGATTGGTGCGGTTGCTGACGCTATACGCCGCTCCAGGGCGGGTTTAGCGGATCCGAATCGGCCTTCTGGTAGTTTCTTGTTCTTAGGTCCCACTGGCGTGGGTAAAACCGAGCTAACCAAGGCCTTGGCTGAATTTATGTTCGACACTGAGGAGGCTATGGTGCGAATTGATATGTCCGAGTTCATGGAAAAGCATTCGGTTGCTCGCCTGATCGGTGCGCCTCCTGGATATGTGGGCTATGAAGAAGGTGGTTATCTAACCGAGGCGGTTCGGCGCAAGCCTTATTCAGTGATTTTGTTAGATGAAGTAGAGAAAGCGCACCCTGATGTGTTCAATATTCTATTGCAGGTTTTAGATGATGGTCGATTGACCGATGGGCAAGGCCGAACCGTTGATTTTAAAAACTGTGTCATTGTGATGACGTCTAATCTTGGGTCAGCCAGAGTACATGCCCACGAAGGCGATTATGCAGAGATGAAGGAGTTAGTAATGACTAGTGTGACGGAGCATTTTCGTCCAGAGTTCATTAATCGTGTTGACGATATTGTGGTTTTTCATTCATTGAAAAAAGCACAACTTAGTCAAATTGCGGGCATTCAAATACAGATTCTCCAACAACGTTTACTGTCACAGGACATTAAGCTCGAGGTGTCTAGTGCCGCACTTGAGAAGATTGCGGAAGTCGGGTTTGACCCTGTCTATGGCGCGCGCCCATTGAAACGAGCAATCCAATCTATGCTTGAAAACCCTTTGGCAGAGAAGATTCTCTCTGCTGATTTTGGGCCAGGTGACGCCGTTTCGGTAGACGTTTCTGAGCAAGAATTGAGGTTTGAAAAGGTCCTGCAACACTAGTTTGTTTCCATCTAAGGAGCGATTAATATTCACATTTCTATGTGTCATGCCCTTATAATGACCTGCATTATAGTCATACATGAGCAACTGCCGATACGACGGCGTTGATAATGAACAAATGAAAGCAATGATTCTTGCGGCGGGCAAAGGCACACGTGTTCGCCCATTGACCGACGAAATGCCTAAACCGATGGTTCCTATCGTGGGGAAGCCCGTTATGGAATATTTGGTTGAAGAGTTGGCTCGTCATGGGTTTGACGAGATCATGGTTAATATCAGCCACTTGCCCGAGAAAATAGAGAGTTATTTTGGTAATGGCGAACGCTTGGGTGTTGAAATAGGCTATTCATTTGAAGGGTTTATCGAAGAAGGCGAGATCAAATCTACCGCGCTTGGTTCAGCGGGTGGAATTAAAAATATCCAAGAATTTGGTGGGTTTTTCGATGATACATTTTTGGTGGTTTGTGGCGATGCGCTAATCGATTTGGATCTAAGCAAAGCTGTGCGCGAGCATTGGAAAAGCGGCGCGGTGGCCAGCATATGTACCCTCGCTGTTGACCCAAAGGATGTGGTTGATTATGGCGTAGTTGTAACGGATGACACCGGCCAGATAATTTCCTTTCAGGAGAAGCCGGCCGTTGAGGACGCCTTGTCAAATCAAGTTAACACCGGGGTGTATATTTTTGAACCCGAAGTGCTCGATTTGATTCCGTCGGGTGAGCAATTTGATATCGGTGGAGATTTGTTTCCTAAGATCGTAGAACGAGGGCTCAAATTCCATGCAATTGATATTCCGTTTAATTGGATTGATATTGGACGTATCAGTGATTTCTGGGAAGCCAATCAAAAAATCATGCAAGGCGAGTTGCGCACTATCCCTATGCCTGGCACTGAAGTGCAGCCGGGTGTTTGGGTTGGCTTAAACACTAGCGTTGACTGGGATGAGTGTGAGATAGAAGGCCCGGTGTATATCGGCAGCGGCACTCGCGTTGAAGCGGGTTCTAAGATCGTTGGTCCAACGTGGATAGGGCACGGCTGCCATATTCGCGAGAATGCCGATATTTCGCGGAGTATTATCTTTGAATACACACGAATTGGTTCGGCAAGCATCGTCAAAGACTCAGTCGCATTTGGTCGATTTTTTGTCGACAAAGATGGTAAAGCTTTCGAGAGTGAAGATATGCATTTGGACTGGGTGACTGATTCACGTATCCCTGCAGAACTCTTGAATGGAGCTTAGGACATCTCTAAAAGGACAACTCTAGAAATTTATTTGTACTTATGAGCGGCAATATAATATTGGTGGGCATGCCAGGGTCCGGTAAGAGCACGTTGGGCAGACGTTTGGCTGAATATAAAGGCTTGGCTTTTGTGGATACGGATGACCTTATCGAGCAAGCACACGGCTGCAGTTTGCAATCCATTTTGGATCGTCACGGCTATTTACAACTGCGAGCAGTTGAGCAAGAAGTGTTGTGCACGCTTCAGTTAGAAAATCATGTTATTGCAACAGGTGGTAGTGTGGTTTACAGCGACAAAGCAATGCGACATTTAGCAAGCCTAGGAGCGGTAGTGTACTTGCACATTAGCATTAACACCTTGGTGGGCCGAGTGAACAACACTGCGGCACGGGGCTTAGCTAAATTACCGAGTCAAACGCTACGCGGTTTGTACCGTGAACGCCTTCCGCTGTATCGACAATGGGCTGATACAACCATAGATAACAACTGGCCGCTAAGTGCATGGCGATTCACCCAGTTAGAGAAACAAATTAGCGAGTAAGCCGGGTAATTAATGAATAAAGACAATTCCCAGTTACCTGAATCCAAGTTACGTTATTGGGCCGTGATCCCGGCTGCGGGTGTCGGAAAGCGTATGGGCACAGAGCGACCGAAGCAATACCTTGAGATTGATGGCCTGTCTATTCTGGAACGTTCGATACGTGTAATGTTGGCTAATGATCGGATTGAACACTTAGTCGTCTGTGTGTCTCCTGACGACACTCTTTGGCCAGGTCTTGCCATTGTTGATGATGATCGAATAAGTTCTACCCTCGGCGGAGATAGCCGCGCACAAAGTGTCAATAATGGTTTACGTGCATTAGCAGCATATGCACACGAAGACGATTGGGTGTTGGTACACGACGCAGCACGTCCGTGTTTGAGTACAGCATTGCTCTCGTCGATGATTGATGAACTACAGCACCACGATGTGGGTGGTATATTAGCTATTCCAGCAAAAGATACCTTGAAGTTGAGTTCGGGTGATCAAGACCAAATAAGTTCGACATTAGATCGTACCCACGTTTGGCAAGCACAAACTCCGCAAATGTTTCGCTTTGGTTTGTTGCGAGACGCCTTGGCTGATGCGCTCATAAAATCAAAGCCGATCACTGATGAAGCCTCAGCATTGGAATTCCAAGGCCTGCACCCAAAGTTGGTGATAGGCGATTCTCGGAATATAAAGGTGACGACAGTTGATGATATTGAATTGGCGAAATTTTTACTCACAAAATCTAATTAATGGCGTCTGAAATCGATTGAATTATTTTCACCTTGTTTGTCTTTTAGAGCACGTAATAATTTGCTGAAACGAGGTACAATTGACATCTGTATTCCGCCAAGTAGAAGATTATTTATGAAAAGCCTAAGTACTCATATATCTAAGTGCGTTTTAACGCTTGGTCTTGTGTTGACTATGTCTGGTTGCATTAGCACAGTAGTCGGCGCAGTTATTGACACCACCATTGCGGTGGTTAAAGTTCCATTTAAGGTAGGCGGGGCAGTTATCGATATTGTCACACCCGATAAAAAGAATGACCTCGTTGATCAGCTGGAAGAAGGCAATACTGCCAATGGTATTGATATTGATTCTGACGAAGCCGCTATTTTGATGGAGTCAGAAGTCCTGCAATGAAGATTGGTCACGGCTATGACGTCCACCGTTTGGTGAGCGGCCGCCGCCTTGTTTTAGGCGGTGTTGAAATTGAGCACCATAAAGGACTCCTCGGTCATTCGGATGCCGACGTTGTATTGCATTCCATTTGTGACGCAGTACTAGGCGCTTTGGGTTTGGGTGATATCGGCCAACACTTTCCAGATAACGATGAAAAGTATAGAGGTATTGATAGTCGGAAATTATTGCGTGAAGTGGTCACCCGTATGACGGCAAGAGAGTATCAATTGTCAAATATAGATGTATCCATTATTGCTCAATCCCCTAAGTTAGCGGGTTATTTACCGGTAATGAAAAAATTAATTGCAGAAGACTTTAACAGCGATCCAAGCGCCGTTAATCTCAAAGCAACCACCACTGAATCATTAGGCTTTGTCGGCAGAGAAGAGGGCATAGCGTCGCACGCTGTTGTTTTACTTCAGCCGACTAATCCCTAATTTCGATTACCATCAATGTTCCACCAAATTATTTAGAGTCACTGGCATGAAAGATATTAACGCCGAGAATAAAAAAAACCTCAAACTGACGCAAGAAAAGGCTTTGGAGTTGAATCTCGACCCGAGTATCTATGGCACGGTTGTTGAGATTGGTGCCGGGCAGGAAGTCGCGCGTCAATTTTTTACTGCCGGTGCTGCGGCAGGAACGATTGCCAAAACTATGTCAGCCTATGACATGAAAGTGAGTGACGATGTTTATGGTAAAGCGGGGCGCTACGTGAGCCGCGAACGCGCCGAGCAAATGATGTTATGTGAATATGATTTATTGCTTAAACGTTTAGAAGGGCATCGTGATGTTGAGAGTAAATTTTTTTCTTACGCTGCAACAGTCACAGCCCGTAGCTATAGCCAGAAAAATGAGTGTCATGGATGGGTAGGCGTACGTCGACAATCGGAGTCTGGTGGCGCGCCGAGTGAAATTGTTATCCATGTTCGAATGTTAGACGACACCAATCGTGCACAATCGGAAGCGCTTGGGATTCTAGGGATCAATTTAATCCACAGTGCCTTTCATTGCGATAATGACCCGAAGAAAATCATTGAATGTTTGCAGGACGGAATGGGGTCGGATAAACGGATTGAAATTGACCTTATCAATTTCTCTGGGCCTGATTTCGAGGGTGTGGAAAACCGACTAATGAATCTACACTTGATTCATAGTTGGGCCTGCCGTGCGGTGATGTTTGATGCAAACGGGCAATCGATTGTTCCGGCATCAGCCTTGCGAAAAAAAGACACGGTCGTTATTCGTGGCTCCTTCAAACCGCCCACGAAAGTGCACATGGATATGAAGCAAACGGCAGTTAAGCACTTCTTGGACGAAGAAGGTGTCGAAGAAGACAAAGTATTGGTGGTGGCCGAAATCACCATGAACGAATTATTGGATCAAGGTGATGATGCCAATTCTGATTTTTTAGCACGCGTTGATTTATTGAACGAGCTAGGGTTCTCAGTACTCATTTCTGACTATCTGCGGTTTTTCCGGCTACGTTCATGGATACGTCGCTATACACAAAACCGTATTGGCATCGTGCTCAGTGTGCTCGACTTTAACTACCTATTTGATAGTGAATATTACGATGGTCTTGAAGGAGGAATCTTGGAGGCATTCGGCAAATTGTTTTCTGACAACACCAATGTTTACGTCTACCCGACCATACGTGAAGGTAAGGTCGTCACCTTAGATAATGTGGCTGTCGATGAAGATCTGAGATTTTTACTTAAGCACCTAATCCACAATAGAGCGATGGTTTCAGCTGATATCGTTGACGTCACTAACCTGCAGATATCCGCGCGTGAGATCATCAAGCAAATTCCACTGAACGAAGGGAATTGGCAAGATAGCCTGCCTGATGAAACAGCGAAAAGCATTATGGAACGTAAACTTTTTGGGTACAAAGGCTAATTGACTCACCCTATCGTCTATTCCTTTCGTCGCTGCCCTTATGCCATAAGAGCACGCATGGCGTTAGCCTATGCGAATGTCAGTTATGAATTGCGAGAGGTAGAGCTCAAGCACAAGCCGGCCGCGATGCTTGAATTATCGCCTAAGGGTACGGTCCCAGTATTACAATTGAATGATCAGGTAATCGACGAGAGTTTAGATGTGATGGCATGGGCATTTGAACAGTCTGATCCTGATAGTTTGTTTGAGTCTTCTTTCCCTCATTCGTTAGTTGAGCGAAACGATAATTATTTTAAACACCACTTAGACCGCTATAAGTATTTCGAACGGTACCCTGAACAGACTCAGAAGGTTTATCTTGAGCAATGCATGGTGTTCTTAAGAGAACTTGAATCAACCTTGTCGGAATCTAAATATTTGTTGGGTGAGAAAATGGCGTGGGTGGATATCGCTATATTCCCATTTATCCGTCAGTTCGCATTTTCAGATAAGGTGATGTTCGACAGTCTGCCTTTACCAAAAGTTCAATGCTGGTTAGCCGTATTCCTCGAATCTGAATTGTTTACCCAGGTGATGAAGAAGTATCCACCTTGGCGAATAGGTCAAAAGCCGCTTACAGAGAATGCCAGTTAAATTAATCCTATTGCCTTATGCTGATGAAAAATTATTGTGTGAGTGAAAAATGAATGATTACGAAGTGATCCATAACCAGCTAGACCGTGAGTTCTACATTGGTTTGAACGGGGATGATAAAGCCTATATTCGTTATCGACTGGCTGAGTCTCAAGCCGGTACAATTGCGGTAGATTTTTATACTACCTATGTGCCTGATGAGTATCGAGGTAAGAGCTTGGCTGGAATCTTGGTGGAGGCGGCTTTTGCTTGGGCTGATGAGAATGAATACGAGATCAAAGCCTCATGCTGGTACGCCGAGTTGAAGTTAAAGAAGCGCAGTAATGGCTAGTAATGCAAAGCTAATAGACCGCATTGGTGCGTCTCAATATTTATCAGCGATTGATAAAAAGTATCCAGGTATTAATGGTCAGGGCGATAAGAGCCTTTTGACTGATCCGATTCAACGCTTACAAGAATTGTGCAAAGAAGTTGAAACTTTGATCAATGCGTTTGGTGAAAAGCATTCTTACGATGAAATCGAACGCGCACTGATTCTGAGTAAAGCTAAGTTTTCCTATTACTGGTCAATAGCCGAAATCCAGCGTGATGGGAACTTTTCAGATAGAGGCCATTGGCAGACACGGTTTGCTGAGTTGACCATCGATTTGGCACTAAAAGCTGCTTGGCGAGAGTTGGCTGCGAAGCATAAAGTGATTGATATTGCTTTACGCGAACTTGATTGGAATATGCCGGGTCTTTTCATTTTTGGCATGGGTAAGCTGGGAGGCCGGGATTTGAATTTTTCCAGCGATGTGGATTTGGTTGCTTACTTTGAACCAGAGGTTTTGCCCATTCCTGATGTACTCGGCAAGAGCTATATTTGTCATCAAGTACTGCAAAAACTTACCCAATTGTTGGTACAGAATAATAGAGCGGAATTTATTTGGCGAGTTGATTGGAGGCTTAGGCCTAATGCTTCAGCGACCACACTCGCGATGTCAACTGCGGCCGCTGAGGATTATTACTTTTTTCGAGCGTCACCTTGGCATCGATTGGCACTTATGAAGGCGAGGGTGGTCGCTGGAGATCAAGATGCTGGTCAGAATTTCCTGAATAAGATAACCCCTTTTATTTGGCGCCAAAACCTAGACTATCGCGCCCTTGATGAGTTGGCTGAGATAAAGAACAGAATAAATTTGGAACACCCTACACTGAAAGTAGAGCGGCAATGGCGCGACCCAATCAATGATGAAGTCGGTGGGTTTAACGTAAAGCTTGGGACGGGTGGCATACGCGAAATTGAATTTGTCGCGAATGCCTTGCAATTGGTTTGGGGAGGCAAGCATTATCGTTTGCGTACGCCTAACACGCTTGAGGCAATCTCCGCATTAGAGTCTTTGGGCCATTTCACACCAGAGCTAGCTGAAGGTTTGACCAAAGCCTACACGCACTTACGAAGTATTGAGAATGCTATCCAAATTAGAGGAAATCAACATACACATATTATTTCCAATGATGAAAACGCGCAAACCAATCTCTTGTTGTTATTAGGTGAGGACTCTTGGGATACATTTGTCGCTAGATTAAATTCTGATCGAACCATCGTCAGCCGACAATTCGAAAAATTATTCGCTGAGCAGGATTCCGGTGATTCGCAACAGATGGTTTGGCCGAGTAACTTATCACCAGCAGCTTTGGAAATAGTAGATGCCTGGGAAAATGGTTTTCATCAATACGGTGTTTCACCAGGGGTCAGACAAAAGTTAAAACCATTATCGCTAGCCTTGGCAAGCTATCTAGAAAACTTAAACCAAACTGGGAATGAAGGGTTTGATTCAAATAAAACGATTGTAAGATTGCATGATTTTTTTCGATCTCTTCCACAAGGCGAGCAATATTTTAGGCTGCTGGCAGAGTCACCAAGATTGCTTAGCAGTATGGTGCCGCCTTTGCTTTACTCGCCGGCGATGTCGACTCTATTGAGGCAATCGCCACATATTGTAGATTGCTATATGAGTGCTGCTTTGGATGTCGATGCGGAGTTTGATAGTGGTTTTGTGTTAGAAGCACAACAATATGAAATAAGGTTAGAAAGAATGCGTCGTTTCGTAAATGAGCATTTGTACCAATTATATTTGATGTTCCTACAGGGGGGAATCGATGTAGAACCATTTCAACATGTGCTTTCTAGCCTTGCCGAGCACACCTTGGATCTGGCCTTAAAGGTAGTCGCAGATAATATGAATTTGAGTGATCCACCAATCACTGTTTTGGGTATGGGTAAGGTTGCGCTTAGGCGTATGTCACCACTTTCTGACTTAGACCTTATTTTTATTTACGACCAAGAGAAAGTATCCTTAGAGCTTGCCACAAAGTTCGTCTCCCGATTACAAACGGCAATTTCTACACCAATGCGAGAAGGGATTGTCTATGAGTTGGATACTCGGTTACGACCTTCAGGTAAGTCGGGAGCGCCCATTGTTAGTGTGGAGAGCTTCGCCAAGCACCAGCTTAGCCGAGCTCATACATGGGAACATATTGCATTAGTACCGAGTCGAGTAGTTGCTGGTGATCACTCTTTACTGGAAGAGGTACATCAAGTTAAACGTAAGGTGGTGCAAGGAAAAAGAGACCGAAAGCAGTTTATCCGCGACGCTAAGATCATGTGGGATAGGATATCTGAACACAGATTAAAAGATTATGATTCTAGTGTTATGTTTAGTAAGTTAAGGCCGGGTGGTCTAATGCAGTCTGAGTATCTTACAGCTTGCATTTTGCTCGACAACTCTGAGACCTGCTTTGAGTTTTCTATGGGTTCATCCATCGAGTTTGATGAGTTAGTGAGGCTAGGCGCCAAAACGAATCCGAAGTTATTAGAACTCTCCGAAATCATGCAGTTTTGGAGGGTGCAACAATTATGGGAGCGATTGTTAGGCTTCACTGAACAACCGCTGGAGAGCCTACCTTCCGAATATCTTGATCGCCTTTTAGATCAATCTAGCGTTAAATCATTGCCCGAGTTGCTGAGCAAAAAAACTCGATGTGCGCAAACAATCATTGACCTGATGAATGAATTTTTTGAACCAATCCAAGATGAGCGATCTTGGGTTGATGAATGGAAGGAAGTTAACGTTCTTTGGATTGAATGACCTGCTTGTCCGCGCACTGATATTACCCTTTTGCATTGTCGCCTAGGGTGCAGGCAATTATCAGTATCTTAGATATAATGAGGCCTGGATGTTCTCAGGAGCATCATCAGAACGTTATTCAATAGTGAATATTTTGGAGTGTTAGACTAATGGTTGAAAAGATACTTATAAGCGGTTCAGGTTCGGGCCTAGGACGTGCACTTGCGCTGCGTTACGCAAAGCAAGGAGCTGAAATTTGCGTGAGTGACGTTAATGTCAAAACAGGTGAAGAGACCGTAGCACTTATTACCGAAGCCGGCGGTAACGCATTCTTCATAGAATGTGATATCACGAAACAATGGGATGTTGATAAGCTTGCTCTGAAGGTGGCTGAAAAGTGGCGGTCATTGGATATGCTCATTAATAATGCAGGTGTCGCTTCAGCGGGTTTGCTTGAATCAGAAAGCATGGAGCAATGGCAATGGGTATTGGATATTAATGTGCTAGGACACGTGCGCATGACAAAAGCATTTTTGCCATTATTGAAGGTCAGCAAGTCGGCAGACAAAAATATTTTAAATGTGGCTTCTCAAGCAGGTTTAACGCCCGCGCCCGGAATGGGAAGTTACAGTTTGAGTAAGGCCGCGATGGTAAGTTTTTCAGAAACGAGTTATCTGGAATTAGCATCTCATGGCATTCATGTGAGTGTGGTTTGTCCTGCATTCTTTGAAACGAACCTTGGAGACTCTTTACGTGGCGCACAGGGCGCCATGGACGATATGGTGCAGAAGATGATTAAACAATCAGGAGTTACTGCGCAGGAGATTGCTGAAATTATCGACAAACAAGTTGTTGATCGAAAATTTATGATCATCACCCACAAGAACGGCCGTAAGGCACATCGTTTAAAGCGCTATTTACCCATTGAGAAGTATTTGAAAATGATGGTGAAGCGCACAGGACGTTTTGCCCAGCCCGCTGATGACACGTCAGCCTGATAAATAGATATGAGGGTTAACTTTAGCAATGACTAGAACGAATATTTTGATCACCGGTGCAAGTTCTGGCTTGGGTGAAATGATGGCTAGGATGTTTGCGGCGAAGGGCCGTAATTTGGCGTTATGCGCGCGCCGCGTCGAGCGACTAGAAGAATTGAAAATTGAGTTGCTTGAAGCTTATCCAGGTATTCAAATATCTGTACGGCCGCTTGATGTAAATGATCACGACCAAGTTTTTGAAACATTCAAAGTGTTTGCTGAAGATTTAGGTCATTTGGATAGGGTGGTTGTTAATGCGGGCATGGGGAAGGGCGCGTCGCTTGGAACCGGATATTTTCACGCTAATAAGCAAACGGCGATAACTAATTTTGTATCAGCAATTGCGCAGTGTGAGGCAGCATTGGAATTGTTTCGGGCACAAGATCATGGGCATTTGGTTACGATTTCTTCTATCAGTGCAGTGCGGGGATTTCGTCGCGCGATGACCGTGTATGCCGCAACCAAAGCAGCCATAACCTCCTTGAGTGAAGGGATTCGGATAGACCTATTGGATTCGCCCATTAAGGTAACTACCATCCACCCAGGGTTTATTCGAAGTGAGATTAATGAAAAGGTGAAGAGCACACCATTCATGGTAGATACTGAAACTGGAACACGCGCGATTGTGAATGCCATTGAAAAGGAGAAAGCGAATGCTTATGTCCCAACATGGCCGTGGTGGTTGATGACTCGTGCGATGAAAGTGTTCCCTCTAAGGTGGATGGCAAAGATGAGCTAGAATGCCATGAAATCGCCATTATTAGTGAATTGAACATCGCTAGTATTGCCCCCATATTATGATGAACAACATACGGAGGTAGGAATATGATTAGGCTATTTTTATTGATAGGAATTGCCGCCTTACTATGGTTGCTCATTGTTGAAATTAAGCGCTATGCGCTTCGAGACCGAAAATTAGAAGAATATAGGGATGTAGTGGTCGAAGGCGAGTTGGTGGATATCGACTTAGATATAGCGATGGAGAAAGCGCGACAAAAGGAAGTGAGTGATGAAGTTGAAAATATTAAATCAAAAATAAAATGGGAGAAAAACAATGATTAAAATACCCGCTAAATTAACTTTCTTGGGCTTGCTGTCTGCAGCAGGCATAGTCATCTTATTTATGGCGTTCGGCATAAATAATGCCGGCCATCGAACGGTGGTGCAGTACCCAACCGGGCATTTATACGTTAAGTTTTCGCCAGGGATTTACCCTCAGTTATTCGGTACTGCAGAGATCTATCGTGACGTTATTACCTTTGACTATGACAAAGAGGATTCTGACGTGGGGTCGTCCATTGACCAACTGGGTATATCGGTCCGATATCAAGATGGTGGTACAGGTACGGTTTACGGAAAAGCACGATTCTCCTTGCCGAGCGATGAGGAAACCATGCTTCACCTGCATAAAGCATTTCGTTCCAACCGCGGCGTTTCTGAGAAACTAATTAAGTCAGTTACTGAAGAAGGCATGAACTTGACGGCCGGTTTAATGAGTTCCGAAGAAGCCTATGCAGAAAAGAGGAGCATCTTCACTCAATGGTCTAGTCAACAAATCTCACAAGGTAAATTTCAAACCAAACTAGAAAAGGTGAGCACGGTTGATGAAAGCACGGGTAAAACTGTCACAAAAAATATTCCGGTGATTAGTTATGGAGCAAATGGATTACCAGTGCATTTGGATAGTGATTTAGAAGATTATGGTATTTCCGTTAACGGCTTCCAGATAACTGATTGGGATTTTGAGCCTAAGACTCTGCAACAGATTGCCACAAAACGTGAAGCAACGATGGCGATCATTACCGCTATCGCCAATGCTGAACGAGCTAAACAGGATGCGATTACGTCTGAAGAACAAGGTAAGGCCAATGTGATGACCGCCAAGTATCAGAAAGAAGTTGTCAAAGAACAGGCCGTGGTTGATGCCCAACGTGAGAAAGAAGTCGCTGTTATTGATGCTGAAAAAAACGTAGAGGTAGCTCGCCAGCAAAAACTCGAGGCTGAACAGAAAAAACTGTCAGCGATAGAATACAAGCAGGAACAAATTCTCCGTGGAGAAGGCGATGGTGCGTATAAACGTCTGGTTATTGAAGCCGATGGCGCCTTACAACAAAAGCTTGAAACGTATGAGAGAGTTATGGGGCGTTTCGCAAGCGCGATAGAAAAACAAAAGTGGGTGCCAGAAGTGCAAATGGGCAGCAGTTCTTCTCAAGATGGCGGCTCGAGTGCCATGACGCTTATCGAGATGATGAGCGTGAAAGCGGCAAAGGATCTTTCGCTGGATTTAAAAGTTAAGAAATAACTATTTGCAAAGGCCATGGTCTGAGCTCGTCAATTGCCGTCTTAGTATTTGTACGAGCTCTTTTCATCTTGCCTTTAACCGGTGTTTCGTAAGCCTGTCGCTATTCCATTGATACTATTTAGAACAGGCTTCAACCACTTTGACTCAAATCGGTCTGGCTCCTCCGACAATCTCGTGAGAAGCATTACCTGAATGTAGTTTAACGGATCTAAGTAGGCACCGCGCCAACGTACCGATTGCCCAATTTCTGGAAAGTCAGTCATCATGTACTCATGCCCGGTGATTGCCTGGAGGCCCGAGATTGCGAGTTCAAACTCCTTGTTTAGATTTGCATAGGTTTCGTCAGAGATTTTTTGGTCACTGCATAATTTCGCATATTGTTGTGCAACCTTTTGGTCCGTTTTGAGGGCGACCATTTGGGAATTACTTATCAGGTTTTGAAAGTAGCGCCAGTGTTGTTGCATGTCTTGTAACGTTTCCAGTTCACCATCCGCAATGGCATCCGCAAAGGCACTGCCCAAACCATACCAGCCAGGTATGTTTTGACGAGATTGTGACCAGCCAAAAACCCAGCCTATCGCCCGAATCGATTTCTTAGAGTAATCGGCTTTTTTTCTATGGGACGGCCTGGAGCCTATATTCAATAAGCCGATTTCGTTTGAAGGTGTTGTTTCGTAGAAGTACTGCATGGTGGCAGGATTCTCGTCCGTAAGTTTACGAAAGGCTGCTTCTCCGGTATTCATCAGTGTATCCATGAGGGCGCGATGTTTCGGCTCATCATCCTTCACGTTTTCAGCGATGCTAGCCTTCATTAAACCTGTGATGCCGACAGTTAGTTCATACCGAGCGGTTTCCTGAAAATTATATTTAAACGATAGAACTTCACCTTGTTCGGTGAACTTAATTCCGCCTTGTACCGTCCCTCTCGGTTGACTCAAAATGGACTCATGAGTTGGGCCACCGCCTCGACCAATCGTTCCACCTCTGCCGTGGAACAGAAGACATCCAATATTATGTTGCTCGGTAACCGTAACTATATTCTGTTGGGCTTTATATAGATTCCAGCTGGACGCTAGGATGCCGCCGTCTTTGCATGAATCAGAATAGCCTAACATGATCTCTTGGTTTTGATTGGTGAAATTAAGAATTTGGGTGTAAGCAGTATTTGAAAAAAGTTGCTGCAATATCGCTGGAGCGGCTTCTAAGTCTTTCACCGTTTCAAACAATGGCGCAATGTGGATTTGGCTGACGATTTTCCCAGACTCATCCTGGGTAATAAGGCCGGCTATTTTAGCCAAAAAGGCAACCTCCAAAATGTGGCTGGCGGCATGGGTCATTGAAATAATGTAGCTGCCAAAGCAGTCTGCTGAAATTTCATTGCGCATCTCCAGCATTAACTTAAATACGTCGATAATCTCACTGGACTGAATAGTGATTTGTTTTAAGTCGTAGCTTATGGGCTCCGATGATCGGATGTAGGAGGACAACCATTCCGACTTTGCTTCTTCGTCTAGTGCAAGATAATCGATAGGCTCACTGAGGTTTTGAGCGACCTCCGCCACTGTTTGGCTATGCATCGTAGATTCCTGACGGACATCCATCGTAGAGAGATAAAAACCACAGCTAGCGACCAAGCGCTTTAGATCCTGTAAGCTTCCACGGGTGAGGTTTGCTTCATTGTGATACGTCAATGAATCGCTGATAAGATTTAAATCACTGAGGAATTCGTTTTCGTTCTTATAGGCAAGAATTATGCCATCAGCGGTACTTCGATTAACGTTTTGGTGCTCTATTTGACATCCGTTTCGGGTATGTTCAAGACGGAGTTTAACGAAATTAAGCTTGCGTCGGTAAGGTTCGTTGCTATGCAAATTTCCTAAGAATTTTTCGGCCAAGGATGACTCAGCTTCCAATGATTCTGTAAATGCAGGTGAAAGCTCAATCTGATCAATTGAGTGAGTCAGAATTTTTTCTAAACTTCCTATTCTGCGGATGTACTCGCTGAGTACCTCCGCTTTTTGCAATCGCAAAGCATTGCGTGTTATTTCCGGTGTGACGAATGGGTTTCCATCTCGGTCGCCTCCGACCCAAGTACCAAAGCGAACTATGTTAGGTAGATCAATTTGATTCCCTTTGGCTTCTGGGTAAACTTCCTTTATAGCAAGCTCTAGGTCACGATAAATCTCAGGAAGACAGGCGAAGATACTTTCTCGAAAATAGTATAGAGAGTTTTCTATTTCATCGTAGACGGAAGGCTTTTGCGGTCGTACCGCCTCACTTTTCCAGAATATCTGGATCATGGCCTTGAGCCGGTGTCGTGTTTTTTCGCGCCTCGCCTCGCTAATGGTGTCACCAGATTGAGCGTGATACTCGTTGTGAATTCGTTGCAATGCTTCGAGCACGATTGGGCGTTTAGCTTCGGTTGGGTGTGCCGTGAAAGTGGGTGAGTAATTAAGCGTAGCAATTAAAGATAATACTTCATCAAGGCTCCGGCCTTCTTTTTGAAAACCCGCAATAGTGTCAATAAAAGAATTGTTCCAGGTTTCACCGGCGCGTTCTAAGGTCGTTCTTTGGGTGTGACTTTTATGTTCTTCGGCGATATTTGCGAGATGAAAGAAGGTGGTGAACGCATGGATGACTCGATCTAACTCCTCAACGCCCAAGGACTCTATCGTCTCGATCAATAAATTTAACTGCGCGTCATCTGGTTCAATGCGTTGTTGAATGAAACCTTGGCGAAGTAATTCAACTGTGGCAAAAACGCTTTGACCCTCTTGTTCTAAAATCACTTCGCCAAGCAGATCGGGTAGAAGCTTTGAGTTTTCATCGAGAGGTTGAATTAGGGGGCTGAGTTGTTGCGTCATGTCTTTCAAGGCTTTATTGATTAATAACAGGGCTATGATTATAACATCGAGAGATGCAGCGAAATTGAGTATGATTCCGCATCTTGTGGCTTTTACCCTGTTTCCACCCACTAACTCTCGGTAAGGTGTTTGTATGACCGTTGAAAATGAATCAAATGGCAGTGATGAAACCAATGCCGATAGGACCTATGACGTAGTCGTCTTAGGGGGTGGTGCGGCTGGTTTAATGTGTGCGATCACCGCGGGGCAGAGAGGTAAAAGTGTTTTGCTTCTAGAGTTGAGTAATAAGTTGGGCAAGAAAATCCTTATGTCTGGAGGAGGGCGATGCAATTTCACTAATTTGGACGTTTCTGACGAAAACTTCATTTGTGATAACCCGCACTTCGTCAAGTCTGCACTTAATCAATATACTCAGTGGGATTTCATTTCCATGGTTGCAAAGCACGGTATTGCATATCATGAAAAAACCCTAGGACAACTTTTTTGTGACAACAGTGCCAAAGATATCTTAGCTATGTTGGTGCAAGAGTGTCGGGAAGCTGGCGTCGTCACCCAAACGGCTTGCGAAGTGACAAAAATTAATCGGGCTCAAGAGTATGCTATTGAAACTGCTAACCAAACTTATTTTTCTAATAGTTTGGTGGTTGCCACAGGTGGCTTGTCTATTCCTACTCTAGGGGGTGCCAGCGGTTTCGGTTACCAACTCGCTGAGCAGTTTGGTCTGAAGGTAAACGCCACCCTGGCCTCCTTAGTCCCATTCACTTTAAGTGGTAAGTGGCAGGAACTCTCAAAGGCTCTTTCGGGAGTCGCGATACCGGTACACGTTTCTGTTCCAGAAGCAGGCTTTTCTGAGAGCATGCTGTTTACACATAGAGGCTTGAGTGGGCCGGTAATTCTACAATTATCGAATTATTGGCAACTTGGTCAGGAAATAACCATTAACCTATTTCCGTCACAAAATGTGGCTGAGTTGTTGTTGGAGACCAAGAAAAAAAGTCCGAAGGATACCGTTTCGTCAGTAATGCAAGAACGGCTTCCTCGGTCTTTGGTTCAAGCCTTGTATCCTTTGTGGTGGCGGCGTGATCATGACAGGGAGCGTAATTTGGCGGAGTATAAAGATGATGAGTTGAACGAGTTGGGGAGTTTGTTCAACCAATGGCGACTAACGCCTTCTGGCACTGAAGGATATCGAACTGCGGAGGTTACTATGGGAGGCGTTGAGGTGAATTCAATTTCTTCTAAGACCATGGAAGTTCATGGCGTTAAAGGCCTGTATTTTGTCGGTGAGGTTCTGGATGTTACCGGACATCTCGGGGGCTTTAATTTTCAATGGGCATGGTCATCGGGTTATGTTGCAGGGCTTAATATTTGACGGCCTGAGCTATTTACCCATGCTAAACTGATGCTATGAAAGCGGAATATTACAAAGATCAGGTGGCTCACCTTCTTAGAATGGTAGAACAAGGTCATGGTGACGAAGCAGAGTCATCACACAAAATGCCGGTGGCTCAATTTCTCGACCAAAATCGTTTGGAGAGAGAACAACAGATGTTCAAACGCCTACCATTGATCATAGGTCATTCTAGTCAGATCAAAGGCGCTGGAGATTATTTTGTTAAGGAGTTAGATGGCCGGTCATGGCTTGTGGTTCGCGGAAAAGACGGCGAAGCCAGAGCGTTTTTAAATTATTGCCAGCATCGCGGTACTAAATTGGTGCATGACAGTGCCGGAGAATGCAAGAAGCGCTTCGTCTGTCCCTATCATGCGTGGACTTACAATAATCAGGGCGACTTGATTGGCGTGCCTAGGTCAGATTTATTTACTGACTTGGATAAAAGTAGCCTGGGGTTAGCGACTGGAAATTTGCAGGAAGCGCATGGTTTCTTATGGCTTACTCAAGAAGGAAGTAGTTCCACCATTGGTGAGTACTTAGGCGAGTTGGACCAAGACTTAGCGACTATGGATTTAGAGGGTTATCACCTTTACTTTGATAAGACACGTGAAATCAATTCAAACTGGAAGTTTCCAATTTTTGCTTTTCTGGAAGCCTATCATTTAGCTTCTTTGCATAAGGAATCGATCGGAGAATTTTTTGTTGAAAATGTCGCACACAGCGAGTTACTCGGTCGTCATATACGTTCCTTTGTACCACGACGCAATATTACCGAGCTTACCGATGCTGATTTAACTAATATCAATATTAGCGAATACGCAACACCGACTAATATATTGTTTCCTAATGTATGCATGATTGAACACCCAACCAGTATGAGCGTGATCTCGATGTTCCCAGGAGCAACACCAGGAACAAGCAGTTGGCGGCATATGCTATTGACGCCTGAAGAACCCCAGACTGATGCACAACGTGGTCACTATGATAAAACGATCGCCGTGCTGGATGGCATGACCTATGAAAAGGAAGATTTTTGGGTTTCCGAACAATCTCAGGAAGGGATTAATGCAGGTGCGATCGACTTTTTCACGCTAAGTAAAAACGAATATATGATCAAAGTGTTTAATGATTTAGTAAATCAACACTTAACTGATCTGAGTTTGTAGCCGCCTATTTATAGTCACTGATAGCTAGGTAAGCAGTGATGTTATTTACCTAAAAGCACGTATACCGCACCGGTACCGCCATCGTTCGCGGGTGTAGAGCAGACCGCGATAACGTGTTGGTTTTTGCTGAGCCACCCCAGTAACATATTTTTTAAAATAGGCGTGCGACCTGCTGAATTGCGCCCTTTGCCATGTACAATTCTGATGGCCCGAACATTATCGCGAGCGCACTCGTTGATGAAGCCATGTGTTTCTTGCTTGGCGTCACCTGCCACCAAACCGTGTAAATCTAATTCGTCTTGAATAGCAAAATCACCGCGTCTAAGTTTCTTTAGCAAGCGGCTGGTATACCCAGTGCGAAGGAATTTCAGCTCATCACCGCTTTCGAAGCTGGTTGTTTCGTCGGCTTCTTCAAGCAATTCATCCATCACCCGCTGATTATCAAGCAGTCGTTGTTTTGGCGTTGCTTCAAGTGGTGGGCGATAGGGTGCTACTTTATCTTGCTTCAAACGATTGACCCCTGGGATTTCCTTACTCAACAATTCTTCCAATGTTGGGTCTTTTGGGGTCATCGCACTATTTTTTTGGCTGAAAGGAGGCGAAGGCCTCGTTATTTGCCGACACTCTTCAGGTATTTATCCGCATCTAAAGCTGCCATGCATCCAGAGCCAGCGGATGTAATCGCTTGTCGATAAATGTGGTCCATAACATCACCAGCCGCAAATACTCCCGGTACGCTTGTCGCCGTAGCGTCGCCTTCCGTACCGCTCTTGACCTTTATGTAGCCCCCAGCCATATCAAGTTGCCCTTTAAATATGTCGGTATTTGGGCTGTGCCCAATTGCAATGAAGACACCATCCACGTCGATGTCCTTAGTGCTGTCATCTTTTTTACTTTTTATTGTTACGCCGGTAACGCCCATGTCATCACCCAGTACTTCATTGAGTTCGTGGTCCCACTCTACCTTGATGTTACCGTTTTCTATCTTCTCATTGATGTGATCAACTAAAATAGCTTCTGCGCGGAATTCGTCGCGACGATGAATAACAGTAACCTCAGATGCAATGTTTGATAAGTATAAGGCCTCTTCAACTGCGGTATTACCACCGCCGACCACGACCACAGGTTTGTTTTTATAGAAGAATCCATCGCAGGTAGCGCAGGCTGAAACGCCTTTGCCTTGAAATGCTGTTTCTGATTCAAGTCCCAAATACATAGCGGACGCGCCTGTCGCAATTATTAACGCGTCGCAGGTATAAACGCCCGAATCTCCTGTGAGAGTAAATGGTTGTTTGCTTACTTCAACCGTGTGGATGTGATCAAAGACGATTTCCGTTTCAAATCTTTCAGCATGTTTGAGCATTCTGTCCATCAGAACATTGCCATCAACGCCTTGATCATCACCTGGCCAGTTATCTACTTCGGTAGTGGTGGTTAATTGCCCGCCTTGTTGAATGCCGGTAATTAATACTGGGTTCAGGTTAGCTCTGGCAGCATAGACTGCAGCGCTATAGCCGGCTGGGCCTGACCCTAATATGAGAACTTTACAGTGTTTTACGTCAGACATGATTGAGTGTCTCCAAATTAGACATGATTAGGGCTGAACAAAGTTAGCCAGAGATTCTAAATAAATTAGAAGTGGATTAACACCCCCGAACGGCCCATAGCCCAATAAAAAGCGATGTTAAGTGATGCAAAATGTCTTTCTAGTGCTATTGCCGAAGGGTGTTATTGCTGAGTATTCGAGTTAGAATATAGAGCTAAGCTCAGAGAGAGCTGTAACGACTAAAAATATGCCACAAGCTAAAAGAAAACAGATTAAACCCGAAGACGGAGTCGTATCACCGCGTGTTAAGGAATTAGGTTCCGAAATAGTGGTGTTTTTTAGCGCGTTTGTTGCGCTGTACGCTTTACTATCATTGCTCACTTATACCCCGACCGACCCTGCTTGGTCGAACAGTGTGAGCCCTGATCAAGCGGTTAATAATTGGGGTGGGCAATTTGGTGCCAAGTCTTCTGATCGCCTGTTACAAGGCTTCGGCTATATGTCGTTTCTAGTGCCCATTATGATTTTAGTCCTGGGGGTGAAGTTTTACCTAGGTAGGCATGATAATGAAGAACCTTCCTATCTGAAGAGGGTGCTAATTGCCACTGGATTTTTGATTACAGTGATGGGTGGTTGCGGCATCGAGAATTTACATTTCAATCATTTTTCTGATTCTAAGGAGTTTGTAGCCGGAGGGTACTTGGGCGATTGGTTAAACGGCTCCTTAGTCGGGATGTTTGGCCAAATAGGCAGCACATTACTCATGGTGACACTGTTTTTGACGGGAATCACCATTTTTAGTGGCCTGTCTTGGATCGGCTTAATGGATTCAATTGGAGAAAAAATATTTCAATTGATCGAGACCATTCAAGAGAGAAGAGAGCAAAAAGAGGATCGAGAAATCGGTGCAAAAGCGCGAATAGTTCGACAAGATGCTGTCACGGAATTCAAGGAGAAAGTGAGGGTTGCTCCTAAGATCACCCCAAAAGCATCTCCAGCCAAGGTAACACAAGAGAGCGGACGACGAGAAAGGGAGAAGCAAACTACCTTATTTGAGACTTTTCAATCAGGTAGCGATGTTCTTCCTGCGCTATCTCTATTGGATCCGCCGGAGCCACAGGATGTTGGTTACTCAGATGATGAGCTGCAAGGTCTATCAACGTTATTGGTTAAAAAGCTCGCAGACTTTAACGTTCCAATAGAAGTCATTAGCGTACATCAAGGGCCAGTCATCACCCGGTTCGAAATAGATCCAGCTCCGGGTATCAAAGCGGCGACCATTACTGGCTTGGCTAGAGACCTGGCGCGCGCATTAGCAACAGTGAGTGTTCGAGTCGTAGAAAACATTCCGGGTAAATCTTATATTGGAATAGAGATTCCCAATGAGAGTCGAGAAATTGTTCGCCTCATTGAAGGCCTTTCATCCAGCGAGTTTGAGGATTTGAGCTCTCCCTTGGCGTTAGTATTAGGAAAAGACATTAGTGGTAAAACAGTGATTGTGGACTTGGCAAAAATGCCACATGTTTTGATTGCTGGAACCACGGGGTCTGGTAAATCTGTCTGCATCAATGCTTTGATTCTCAGCCTGATTTATAAAGCCACCGCACAGCAAGTTCGTATGATCATGGTGGATCCGAAGATGCTTGAGTTGTCAGTGTATGAGGGTATTCCGCATTTGCTTGCACCGGTGGTTACCGACATGAGTGAGGCCGCTAATGCTTTGCGTTGGTGTATTGTTGAGATGGAAAGGCGCTACAAGCTCATGTCTGAGTTAGGCGTAAGAAACCTAGCTGGGTATAACCGCAAGGTAAAGATAGCTGAGGATTCTGGCACACCCATTTTAGATCCGATGGTTAGAGAAGGTGATATTGGTGAGCCCCTTCAAGAATTGCCTTGCTTAGTCGTTATCATCGATGAGCTGGCGGACTTGATGATGTCCGTCGGCAAGAAAGTAGAGGAGCTGATTACGCGTCTAGCGCAGAAGGGACGTGCGTCCGGTGTTCATCTGGTACTTGCGACGCAACGGCCTTCAGTTGATGTTATTACCGGGTTATTGAAGGCAAACATACCTACCAGAGTTGCGTTTCAGGTGTCATCAAAGGTTGACTCAAGAACTATTATCGATCAAATGGGTGCTGAAATGCTTTTGGGGCATGGTGATATGTTGTATCTACCGCCAGGCACAAGTTTACCGGAACGTGTTCATGGGAGCTTTGTTTCAGATAAAGAAGTTCATAAAGTCGTTAATTCATTAAAAGGTCAAGGTGAACCTGAGTATGACGAATCTATTTTAAGCGCCCCTAAGGAAGTTAATGACGCGCTACCAACGGCATTTCGTGACGATGCGGTGAATAGCGATCCTGAGAATGACCCATTGTACGATCAGGCTGTGGAATTTGTTACGCGCTCTCGAAGAGCTTCAATATCATCGGTTCAACGTCATTTACGCGTGGGTTATAACCGAGCAGCCAGAATGATAGAAACGATGGAAGCAGCGGGTGTTATTACGCCTGCCGAAGACAATGGTCGGCGTGAAGTGCTTGCACCACCGCCAATGGAGGACTAAACAATGTTTAAATCAATTCGCGGCTTTCAATTTTTTATTCTGATTGGCGTTACTTATTTTTTTTCGACTCACTCAGCCCTTGCTTCGCAATCATTGCTCGAAGACTTTTTTAGCAATGTGCAAACTCTGCAAGCCGACTTTGAGCAAAAGGTGGTAGACGAAACAGGTATGCTCTTGGAGTTTTCAACGGGCCAATTTTCTCTATCACGTCCAGGAAAGTTTAGATGGGACTATCGCAGTACTGACCCAGACTTGGCTAGCGGGCAACAAATCGTTGCAGATGGCGAGTCAATATTCATGTACGACCCAGATCTGGAGCAAGTGACGAAGCGCAAGCTTACTGATGCGTTAGGCCAGGTGCCAAGTTTAATGTTGGTACAGAATAGCGCGAGTATCGCAGAGCACTTCAGTGTGACAGATATAGGAGTTACTGACGGTTTGAGTTGGGTGTCGTTGAAGCCTCTGGACGAAGACGCCGGATATCAAAACTTGATGCTCGGCTTTTTGGGTAAGAGTTTGAGCACGATCGTTCTTCTGGACGGCTTGGGGAATGAGACTCGCCTTAGCTTGTCTAAAGTTGAAAATAATAAAAAGCTTGCTGATGACACCTTTGAATTTAAAATTCCTGCAGGTGCTGATCTTCTGGAAAGCTAAGGTAGATACACTGTGTTTTATGTAGCTTTAATGGTCGCCGGTGGGTTAGGGGTTCTGTTGCGTTATGGCCTTGGCCGAGCGGCACTTTCGTTGCAATGGACGTCATTGCCGTTTGGCACGCTTATGGCAAATCTAATTGGCTGTTTCCTCATCGGTTTCTTGTCGTGGATGTTAGCTAACCGTTGGGCTGCATCAGAACAAATGCAGATTATTGTACTCACTGGCTTCCTAGGAGGCTTCACTACTTTTTCCGCATTTTCGCTCGAAGCAATTAATATGTTCCAATCTGGGCTTGAGGTTCGTGCGTTGTTATATATCGCTTTGAAAGTGTTTTTTTGCATATTAATGTGTTTACTCGGATTGGTCTTGGCCAAACAAGTTAGCGGTTAACCTGAGTTCCAATTAGGAATGCCCTCGCCACCTAGAAAAGCCCTCACCAGTTAGAAAATTTTTCACCATTGAATAGATGAGCTAATTACCATCTTTGATGATTATTTCGCACATGCTGCAGATTCCATTGTCCAATCTGCGTTAAAATAGCATGCCAGTCCATTATCTTACTTCGCCGAAATTAAAATGTTAGATCCACAATTATTGAGAAATGATCTTCAGGCAACCGCAGACCAGTTGCTAATAAAGGGTTATGCCCTGAATGTTGAAAAATATTCTGAGTTAGAAAAACGCAGAAAGACCTTGCAAGTCGCTACTGAGGAGCTGCAGGCAGAACGAAATTCTCGTTCCAAAAACATTGGAAAAGTGAAGTCACAAGGTGGTGATGTTGACGCGTTGTTAGCGGAAGTTGCCCAATTCGGAGATAAATTAAAAGCAGCTCAAAGAGAGTTAGACGAGGTTCAGAGTGAACTAAATGAGCTTATCGAGGCAATTCCTAATGTGCCACACGCTAGTGTTCCTAAGGGCACAAGTGAAGACGATAACGAAGAGGTGTCTCGGTGGGGAGAGCCCAGCACTTTAGAGTTCGAGGCTAAAGATCATGTTGACCTTGGCGAGGCTATCGGTGGTTTAGATTTTGCTGTGGCTACGAAAATCACCGCCTCTAGATTTGTGGTTATGAAAGGCGGCTTGGCTCGCATGCATCGGGCGCTGACTCAATTTATGTTAGATACTCATGGTCAAGATCATGGCTATCAAGAAGTCTATGTGCCTTATATGGCTAATCGACATAGTTTGTTTGGGACTGGTCAGTTACCAAAGTTTGCTGAAGATCAATTCAAAACATCTTTAGCCGCTGATGATCCAAATCAGAAAGAAGAACAAGATCAACACGGCTTGTACATGATACCGACGGCTGAAGTTACTATCACCAATATTGTGCGAGATGTGATTTTAGAACAAGGCGAGCTGCCGTTAAAGATGGTGGCCCACACGCCGTGCTTTAGACGGGAGGCTGGAAGCTATGGTCGAGATACGCGAGGGATGATCCGGCAGCACCAGTTTGAAAAAGTTGAATTGGTGCAGGTTGTGCCTGCGGGTGATTCCTATGACGCGTTGGAACAATTGACGGGTCATGCTGAGAAGATTTTGCAGTTGCTAAATTTACCCTATCGAAAAGTGACTTTGTGTGGGGGAGATTTAGGTTTCGCCGCTGCTAAAACGTATGACCTCGAGGTTTGGTTGCCAGGCCAAAACACCTATAGAGAAATTTCATCCTGTAGCAACTTCGAGGCCTTCCAAGCAAGACGGATGCTCGCCAGAGTAAGAAACGATAAAAACAAAACCGACTTAGTTCATACCATTAATGGCTCGGGTTTAGCGGTTGGTAGGACGCTAGTCGCAGTGATCGAGAATTATCAAAATGGGGACGGCAGCATTACTATTCCTGAAGTATTGCGTGGTTATATGGGGGGATTAACGCTTATTGAATAATTATTTTCTCAAATCTAGTACCATTTCATGCAATTTTCTAAGCTTCATGCATCGGTCATTGAGACCTTCGGAAATCTTTAGTCTTACATAGTGTCCAGTAAAATGAGCGCTTTATCGTTAACAAGTGTGACAACACATGTTTTTGGACTTTAGTCGTTTGTTTATTTAGAAGATTTTGACTAAAGTGCCCCAAGCTGTTTATTTTATTCAGTTTTTGGTACTATTAAGTTGGGTTGGGTGCTCTAAATATTTTGGGTTCCTGTTTGTATCAGATTGTTGTCTAGTAATTTCCAGGATGTGGGCATTGCTGGTGTGTGTAGTGTTTTTAGATCTGAGTGGGTGCGCGCTATTGTAAGAGCGGTGTGTGTGCTTGGTTTTAGTTAATTGAGACAATTATGAATTCGTTGAATATTTATAGTAAATTGGTGTTGTTCGTGGGCTTGCTAGGCTTAGCTGCTAGCAGTATGGCTCAGACCTCGACTATTCGTGTAGAGGATCTTTCGGTTCAAACAAGTGAGTTTAATAATCATAGTACTGACTATGTACTCAGCCCCAAGGATGCGGACCCAGAGTACGAGGACACTGAGTTCGGTGAGTTCATGTACAACGAAGCCAGTACGCCGACTAGGCTTGAAATGTTGCGACTGCTTAGTAAAGATACACCGTCGATGTTGGTGTTTTTGCAAGCTTTGTCAATGGGGCTGGGCATAGATGATGTTCTAGAGGCCGCGGTAGAGTTTCAATCTGATAAAGGTCGCGATTTTGGCGCAGCTGCAGCTTCTATATTGCCCGTTATTCCTGATACTAGCGATTACAATTTCGGACGGTACGATCTTGAGTCTTTGGATGAGGAAAGGGAAGATCGACCTGATGAAGATAAGGATAAGCCGATTTATATTGAAAGAGTTGCGGAGCGGTTCTTTGATGGGCGAGAAATTCTGGCTCCATTTCCGGATTGGTACGAAGGTCAAGTGCACTTCTATGCAGCAGCATCAGAGTTGCTTGAACTAGATAAGGTAGATGAAAAAGCACACTGGTATTACAGTGATTCTACAATCCCAACCTCCGATAGACCTGTTTTTGTCTCTCTCTATGAATCAGATAAAAGCGTACTCATCGATGGTGAAGAGCGAATTGCGAAAGCGTTCGCTGAACAAGGTCCTAGTGCAACGGTTCCTGTTGTATTTATTTACAACCGCTTAAGAGAGCGAGCAATCGATCAAATTGAAGACTTTCCACACACTTTAAAAGGGCTGCAACGCGCTTTTACTGAGCAAGGCCTTATGGTTACACCTACGCCGGAATGGCAAAATGGTGATTATCATATTAAGGCTAAGATGAAAGAAGTGTATGAGATATTTAATATCCCCGCCAGAGAAGACTACACTCAAGAGGAGTGGGAACGATTGCTGGAAGAGACAAGTAAGTATATCCCTGCTGAGCAAGACTACGAGCCTGAGGCTTGGCAGAGGCTTGTCGCAGAAAGTAAAGCATACGATGTTTCAAATACATCGTTTATTGTCACGATGATAGATTCGGGAGTTGATTCAGAAGAAGAGGGTGCAATGCAGATCCATCAGCCGAATATGTTGCAATTGGCTCTCTATGATGATCCTAGAACCGAGGCGGAATTTCCGTTTATGGAGCCAGATGGAGATTCATTGAGCTTTGGTTCGGTTTTAGGTAAAGGCATCATTATTAACCGTCCAGATTTAATAGCGGCATTAAGATTTCTTGGGGTAGAGGAAATTCCAGTGGCTATACATTATATAGACAGTGCTAGGACTAAGCCGTTTGCTCTGGGTGTCAAAGGTATTACTAACATTATTGTGGGTGCGGGTACGCCTCCAGGTAATCTAGGAGGAGGAGGAGGCTTTGGTCCACCGCCGGTAACACCTCCGCCACCGCCGCCTCCAGTGTGTGCATCTCCACCGTGTAACAATTAGAAAATTCGAGTAACTAGGTTAGGTATTAAATTCGCGCTTTAATCACCCGTAAAGGGGCTGGCGGTTAAAGTAGCAAAGGTTCAAAGAGAATGACGTGATTAATAATATAATTAAAAATAAATTGGTAGTGAAATCGAAGGTCATAGGGGCCGCGGTTGCTATGGCGATGTTTTTGGGTGAAACAGCCATAGCTCAAGTCTCTACTTTAGGGTTGCCTCCTGCTGCGAACACACAGAGTTCGTACGTGGATGCGTCAATCGTGCGCGACAGTGAGATAGATCAGCCACTGGACTTGTTAAATGATTTTTATCCTGCCGTGGAAGTGACGGTCTATGATCATGATAACGTTCGTCGTAGATCAGATGTCGAAGAAGATGACTTGAAGATATCAGTGAAGCCTAGTCTGGCTTATCGTACTAATATTGGTCGGCATAAGTTCTATGCCGCATACAATGGCATATTCACATTTCACGACGAATTAGATCAAGAAGACCAAGAGTCTAATGCGCTTAATGCGCAACTATCGCTTGACCTTTCTCATAGATGGGATTTAAACCTGTTTGCTGGGCTTGGAGAATCATACGAAGAACGCGGTGTTTCGGGTAGCAGAGGGTTTAACCAGCTTGTACCTGGTATTGACTCCACTTCTGATGACATATCGTATTTCAAATATGGTGCAGACCTTGTGTACGGCAGAAAGGTTAGTCCTTTAGTTGCCGTTCTAGGCTTTGAAAAGTCTACAAGTGAATACGAAAATAATTTTCAAGGATCAGAGAATCTAAGCGGTAACCGTGACCGTGATGTTGACAGTCTACACCTTGATCTCAGTTATCGAATTGCTGATAGAACTTCTATTTTTGGGCGTATAAATTATTCGGAAATTGACTATGATCGATCTCTGAACTCTTTAGATAGCGATCAAACTGGATATTTGATCGGGTTGCGGTGGAAGCCAAGCAATTCATTAAGCGGTGCGGTGGGTGTTGGCAGGACGGAAAAGGATTTTGAAGATCCTTTGCGAGCTGATTATGAGGGGTCGAGTTATTACGCCAATCTGAATTATTCTATCAGCCCTTTCTCAAATCTAAATTTTAGTGCGTCGCGTCTTATCGAAGAGCCCGGTGATATAGATGCAGATTATTATGAAAGTGATCTGTTGGGTGTTAGCTGGAATCATTCAATTACTCCTAGAGTATTGTTCAATGCTTTCGTTAAATGGATCGACGACGATTACAATACTGGCCGAAAAGATGAATTCATGGACTTTGGCTTGGGTGTCGATTACGTTTGGCGGTCTTGGTTGAGTGCGGGTCTCTATTATGGAGAGATCGAACGAGATTCATCAATTTCGTCTATTGATTACGATGATTCCTATTTTGGTATCCGTTTGCGTTCTGATCTTCGGTCTCTGTTGAAAGGTCGAGGTTCGCGCGACGATGATCGATTTGAACGGCAACTAGAAGAATATCGATACCCTCAACAAGCATCTCAGAAATAATTTGACTTGTGCAAACGAGTTCATTGCATGTAAAACATGTAATTAGATTATTTTTTAAATAGGGCGATTTTTCGCCCTTTTTATATTATAAATGGCTATGTGTTTTGGTTGCTAGTGGCTACCAAGTTCTCTGGCTGGATAGGAAACTAATGAAAAACATCTGTATTCTCTTTATTGCTGCAATTGTTTGTATGGCAGTGCAGACTGCCCATTCCCTCACAGTGCATAGCTTAAACAGTAAAATATTGGTCGCTGATATCAGTGATGAAACTGAGTTTGATGTTATTGAACGTGGCGTGGTGTGGAACGTTGTACGATTTAGTAAGCCTTCGGTACCTGTTTGGGTAAGTAGAGACTACTTAAGAATAGAAGGTAATACAGCCGTGGTTACCGCTAATCGTCTCAATATGAGGTTGTCAGCAAGCATTGAAGGAAAAGTCTTAGGTGCGGTTGATCGTGGATACCAGAGTTTGGTATTAGAGTCCAATGCCGGTTTTTCCTTGATATTGGCCCCTGTAGAATTGAGATTTTCAATTCGCAGTACTACACGCGATGTCTCTCCAGAGGTCAGAACGAACAAACAAGACTTGGGGAATTCAAAGGATGGTCCAAAGTGGCAAATGCAAAACAAAGCTTCGCAGGTAGTAGAAGAGCCACGTTCTGTTGCTGTGAGAGAATTAGTTGACGAAGTTGAAAAGGTAGCTATTAATGAAGGGAGTAAAGCTTCCGCGTCTACCGAGCCCGTTTTTTCCGAAGAACGACAAATTAGTTCTACTTCGTTAGTCATTGAGTCCCCCTCTGAAGCAGAGCAACACCGATTGTCACCTGGTGATACTATTTCTCTACAAGTCTTTGGGGAGAGCGACCTTAGTCTTTCTCACGTTAGAATCCCACAAAGCGGAGCGGTATCTTTCCCTCTAATTGGCGCTGTTGAAGTTGCAGGTCAGACGACAAATCAAGTCGAGTCGATTGTTAGCCAAAAGCTTTCACAAGGCTATATTCGAGACCCGCGTCTCTCTATCACTATAGATAGTTACCGTCCTATATTTATTAAGGGTGCAGTACAAAATATTGGAGCGTTCCCATACACAGAGGGACTTACTATTGCCAAGGCACTCGCCCTCGCCGGTGGGGCAAAGAATTCAGCCAAGAAAGAAGGTGTTAGTATTTCACGCGATGGTTCAATCGTAAGTGAGCTTCTTTCTCTCGATAGTCAATACAGAATATCGTCGGGCGATATTATCTCAGTATCCGAAGAGTTGGGCGGTGATGAGGGATCTGCATTTTATGTTTATCTGCACGGTGAAGTGAATCGTCCAGGTGAATACCTGTTTCGGCGTGGTTTGACGGTTGAGAAGGCTGTTGTTTTAGCTGGTGGTTTTACATTGAGAGCTTCTCGCAAGAAAATTTCAGTTTCCCGTGCCGTTGACCCAGAATCTACTCCTGAGAAATTAAAAAAAGTACCACTTTTCTTACCCATTGAGCCAGGTGATATTATCGATGTAGGAGCAAGTTGGTTTTGAACTCGCACAACGAAAACCCTGACCATCGCCCTAATTCCGGAAGTCCCGAAGACCTGGTACGCAACTGGTTTAACGAATCTGGTAATGGACAGAATTCGAATGATTCCCTATCCCAAAGCATCGGTACATTTATACAGATAATCCGCGAAAATCGTTGGGCTATAATCGCTTTGATGGTGCTTGCTTGTATTGCTGGCGTATTAAAAGCCGTTTCTGAAAAGCCGGTTTATCAAGCACGATTGACAATGGCGGTGGAGCCCAGCTCAGTGCGTTCCGGAAACCAATCTGTGTTTGATCCGTATGCCTACCGCTTTTACGAAACACAATACGAGTTGCTCAAGAGTAGATCCGTTGCTGAGCGAGTTGTGGAAGAGCTTAAGCTTGCCGAGCGCGAGTCTGTCCAGAAAATGTTGATTACACCATCGCTCTGGCGTTCGTTGGCGGTTGAGTTCAAGAAAATGACCGGTATTCAACTCTATGGTGAGGAGCTGGCTCGCCCGTCGCTCAGCAGTCAAACGGATACAGAGAAGAAAGCTCGTGCAGCTTGGCTGACCGCTATAATTCAAGGTGGTGTTAACGTTAGTGGCGGTGAAAAAACTAATTTGGTTTCCGTGTCGTTCAACTCAACGAATCCAGAGTTTGCGGCGGAGATTGCCAATTCTCTTGTTCAGGCTTATATTTCACAGGGGCTGGACTCCCAATTAGATAGAACCCAACAACGGAGTCAGTGGTTATCGCAAAGAATCGACGAGCTCAAAAAGACGCTAAATTTAGCGCAAGCTGAGTTACAAAAATTCTTAGTGGAAGAGGAAATGCTCGGTTCTAACCGTTCAAACAAAGTCGATGATAGTGAGTTACAGGTGCTTAATAATGAAGTTATTGCGACGCGGGCAACGCTCGATGATTTAGCAAAACGGTATGGCGCGCGCCACCCACGAATTACGGAAGCTCGAGCCGAATACAACGCGGCAAAAGGTCGATTAGACAGAAAGTCGCGCAACATTTCTCTATCGCGAGTAAAAAATATTCAATTAGAGAGGTTAGAGAAAGACGTAAGAGATAACCAAGAGCTCTATGATGCATTTTTAGCAAGATTCAAAGAGGCCGACCTGTCTTCATCAGGATCACAATTGGCAAGTGCTCGTATTATCGATCGTGCTCTCCCACCAGGAGGCCCTATCTATCCCCAAAAACAAAGGATAATTTTGATGTGGACCCTGGGTGGCTTGTTCTTAGGAATCATGTTGGCTCTGTTGCGGGAGCAATTAGATACCACTTTTAAGAGTGGCCGAGTTATTGAAGATAAACTTAATTTGCCTCTTTTCGGTGTTGTACAAGCAATGCCTAGTAATCTAACTGGAGTTGAACGACATTATTTGGAGAACAAGCGTTCTGTGTTTTCTGAATCGATTAATCATATACGCACGGGTGTTACCTATTCCAATGTCGATAACCCTCCAAGAGTTATATTGATAACGTCTTCGGTCCAGAGTGAGGGAAAGACTACTGTTGCCTCAAACTTAGCGTTGTCCTATGCTCAGCTCGGCCCTACATTACTAATTGATGCCGACCTCCGGCGACCTCGCATCAAACATATCATTGAGACCGATCATAGTAATGGGTTGGTGGATTATGTGGCTGGCGTGGTTTCATTGAAAGAATGTCTAAGTCAGGATAAAGAAGAAGATAATCTGTACATTCTTAATTCAGGAACGACTCCACCGAACCCCTTAGAGCTATTGGCAAGCGAAAAATTCAGTGCAATTTTGACTGCATTACGTTCTAAATTTACTTACATAATCATTGATACGGCTCCGGTGCTCCCAGCGAGTGATGCGGTGGTGTTAGGTCAATTGAGCGATGCACTTTTGATGGTGGTTCAATCAGATCGTACTACTCACCATATGGCCCGTGACGCGATAAAACGGCTCAATGCGAGTCGAGTGGAAGTAGATGGGTTGGTATTGTCACAAGCTAATATTAAGAAAGGAAATCCCTATCAATACGGTGGGTATTACGGTTATGGCGCCTATGCCTATGTTGAGGATGAAGACTAAATAGGTTAGTAAGCAACCGTTGGGAATGTTATATGGTCGTTGGCGAAATCGAAAACAACACGAAGCGTATTTTCGTACAACTCTTGTTGTTAAGTGCCTTGGGTTTTTGCGTTTACCATGCGTTGAGTAGCTATCAGTCCCGCCAAAATGGTACAGAGAGCAATGGGTTTGCGACGAACCTACTTCGTACGCCATCAATCGTCGCGATTGAAAATTCTAAGAGAAAAGTGCGCAAGCTGAATGCGAGCCTCAGCTATTTGGTTTGGCGTGAAGACAAAGCAAAAGCCACTGATTTGCTTAGACGAGAAATCAGATCGAGCCTGAATTTGGAGCCGTATGATGCGAATAACTGGAACACCTTGAATGCGATGGAACATAATGAGTCATTGGTACTTGATGATCGTCTGTGGGCATTACAAAATACTTTGAGACTCAATTCCTGGAGTCAGAAGTTACAATTACAACTCAGTTATTATTGCATTCTCCAGGAAGAACACCTCTCCACATTAATGCGCGACGATTGTGTTGGTGTTTTAAAAGGTTTGCCCTTTTCAAAGGGAGTAGATTGGTTGGCAGTTAATATGGGCGTTGACCGTCCAGTTTTAACTGACTCAATGAGCCGCTTTGGTGTCGGTTGGATTACAGAGCTTAAAAAATGAAGTTGTTGAGCTCCAAAAAAAACCAGGTAGCCAGTCTTCTATCGTCTGGAATATGGTGTATTTATCTTACGTTTTTTGTTTGGTTATCCTTTCTGCCAGTACGTTTTGATACACCAGCATGGCAAACATTTCTCTTTTGTTTCTATCTGTTTTTGGGCTTCTATTGCCTTTGTTTGTTATTGGGGGTGTCGCTTAGGCATCGAGGCTTAGCAAATGCTAAGAACCTAATCCTACTGTTGGTTTTTGGTCAGATCTGGCTATTGCTGCAAGAGGTATTGCCGAACGAGGCGCGCTCATTTATGGCCCATGCAAATCTGTCGGCGTTGCCGGATTGGTTTAATCCAGCTTACAAACTAAGTATTGTCCCAGTAAAGACACATTTATTACTATTGTCAGAAGTATTTGTGTTTTCATTAATGGTTATTAGTCTTTGTTTAATAAACAGTCGAAAGCGGCTGAAGCAAATATTAGTTGCCTTTGGTGTTGTAGGAGGTTTGCATGCACTCATCGCGCTGTTAGCTTATTGGAGTAAGACCCACCTTGTCGATATGGTTCAGCTTGATGGGCATTTTAATGTGGCTCGCGGGATTTTTGTAAACCGCAATCATCTGTCGGCTTTCTTGGTGTTATGCTTGGTGGGAAGTATTTCCTTTATCTATAAATATCACTTTACTCGCTATAACAACCTGGCTGCCAAAGCTGTAGTTTCCTTATTTCTTCCAGTGGCCGCCTTTTCATTCAGCGTTATTTGTATATTGGCAAGTCAGTCTAGAGGCGGTTTGCTCAGTTTGGTGGTTTCTCTACTTATTGTTGTGGCATTCACCCGTTTACAGATTAAATCCTTTACCATAAATTGGAAGTTAGTCTTTCTAGTCTTGATCGGTTTCGGGTTTGTGTTTTTCTATTTTGGTTCAGTTCTACTCGAGCGATTCTCTCAAGAAGGCATTTCCTTAGGTGAACGACCGACGCAATGGTTGATCACTCTGAGGGCAATAGCCGATGCTCCTTGGTTAGGTTTTGGCGGAGGGAGTTATGGAACAGTGTTTCAAGTCTATCGAGAACAAGCCGAATTAAGACAGGTTATCTACAATCAAGCACACAATCAATTTTTACATGTTTGGCTTGAGCAAGGCTTTGTTGGACTGGCGCTATGGGTGAGCGTTCTTGGTTTAGTGATTAAGAACTCATTGTTTGCCTTTAAATATAATAAGAGCGCTCTAATTGGAAGTTGCAATGGTGCTTGTTTGATTGTGATCAGCGCTGCTGTTTTACAGTCGGGAGTCGATTTTAACTTGCAGATACTCAACATTCGAGCATATTTCTTTGTAATAATAGCGCTAGTTTTTGCTAGCCCGCATATTCGTCAGAGGTTAGTTAACAAATAACTTGGTGTCTGATAATCGTTATGACAAAGAAAATATTAGTAACTGGCGGTGCTGGCTTTTTGGGGTCTCATTTGTGCGAGCGTTTGCTCGAAGACGATCATGAAGTATTGTGCGTTGATAATTATTTCACTGGAAACAAGAACAATATCTTACCTTTGTTACAGAACCCAAAGTTCGAGATTATGCGGCATGATGTTACCTTCCCTCTGTATGTAGAGGTTGATGAAATTTATAACCTCGCGTGCCCAGCTTCGCCTATTCACTATCAGCATGATCCAGTCCAGACCACCAAAACGAGTGTGCATGGCGCAATAAATATGTTGGGTTTGGCGAAGCGAGTCGGTGCAAAAATACTCCAAGCATCCACGAGTGAAGTATATGGAGACCCAGAAGTTCATCCGCAGCAAGAATCTTACTGGGGACATGTGAACCCAATTGGTCTGCGATCATGTTATGACGAGGGTAAGCGATGTGCAGAAACGCTTTTCTTTGATTATCATCGGCAGCACGAGCTTGAAATTAAGGTAATGAGAATCTTCAATACCTATGGGCCGAGAATGCACCCAGATGATGGTAGAGTTGTATCTAATTTTATAGTACAAGCCTTGAAAGGAGCGCCAATCACCATTTATGGTGACGGTACTCAAACTCGAAGTTTTTGCTATGTAGATGATCTGGTGAAGGGAATGATCTCTCTGATGAGCACGGGGCCAGATGTTTCTGGCCCAGTAAATATCGGTAACCCAAATGAATTCACGATTCTCGAATTAGCGACAAAGGTGAAAGAGCTTACTAATTCTGATTCCGACATAGTTTTTAAAGATCTACCTAGTGACGACCCCAAGCAACGTCAGCCTGACATCAGCCTAGCTAGGAGTCTACTTTCTTGGGAGCCTACCATTGAACTTGAACAAGGCGTAAAGTCTACGATTGAATATTTTCGTTCCATCAGCTAGAGCTTAACAGAGTCTTTGTGAGGGTGATCTTAGGTGTGGAGCACACGCCTTTCGTTGGCTAATAAAGCACGCATTATTAAACGTCCATGGTTGATAAATTAAAAATACTGATAACTACGATTCAGCCCGTGAGTGGCGGTGTGCCGTCGATGCTGCGATTTATTCTATCTTGTCTGGCAGATAAAAACTGTGACGTTACGCTAGCGTACTATGAGCCATACAGTGTAAGCCCTCAGTTAAGCGTTCCTATTCATCAGGTTTTGGTGAAAGCGCCAACGGTTCGTGTAGATAGTTTCGACGGAATAAGGTGTGTTGGAGTTGGATGTCGGTTTCCTGAATTAGAATTTTGTCACAACTGGTTGAGTAAGCGTTGGGGCGAATTAATATCTAAGCACGATATACATCTAATGGTTAGCGGCTCAGTTTTAGCAGCCCAGCCTTATTGGCAAAGCAAAATACCGTTTATGGCTTGGGTCGCGACGGACTGGGAAGGAGACCGAGAGCACCGTGCGAGGCAATTCCCGTGGTATCGAAAAATCATAGACCATATGTTGGTTTCTCCCGTAGCTAGGAGAATCGAGAAGAATATTGTGAAAACTGGTCGAGTTGTTTCATTGAGCAACCATACCGCAAGCATTTTGAACAAGAATTGCGGGTTCGAGGGCTCAAAAGATATTCTTTATATGCCAGTCGATATAGATCGCTTTGTTCCTATTGAGAAGGCTAATCAAACATTCAATATTGGATTGGTTGCTCGATTTGAAGATCCACGAAAGAACCTGAATTTACTTCTAGAGAGTTTATCTATAGTCGTTAAGGTAGTGCCTCAAGCGAAATTGTTTCTTGTCGGTGATGAAATTTCCAATGCAACCCAATCTATGTTTGAACAACTGGGTATTGACGGGAATGTCAGTGTGATTGAATATATCGACAACCACAAACTTCCAGAGCTATTGAATACGTTTGATGTTTTTGCACTTCCTTCATTTCAGGAAGGGCTGTGTATTGCGGCTCTTGAAGCGATGAGTTGTGGCGTTCCGGTTGTATCCACAAAGTGTGGGGGGCCGGAAGATTTTATTCGCCACGGTGATAATGGTTTGTTAAGTGAGTTTGATGCTCAGGATATGGCATCCTCGATTTTGCAACTATTTGCAAACGAGAAGGAACGGAAGAGGTATGCTATGGCCGCAAGAGCGACCATTGTTGATGAATTTTCCTTGGTCTCTCAGAAACGTGAATTCAACCGTCATTTTGAAAAACATTTCGGTCGTTCTTTGCCCGAGAACTCGATGTAGGAAGTCCTTATATAATGAGAAGAAAAATACTAATCACTGGCGGTGCCGGGTTTATTGGCATAAATTCTGCAACTGCGTTTTCCGAAAACGGTTGGGATGTCGTCATTCTAGACAATTTAAGCCGTATTGGTGCGACTTCAAATTTAGAATGGCTTGGTAAAACACATCAAGTTCTATTTGAAGAAGTTGACGTTAGAGATGCGCTTGGAGTTGCAGAAGCTCTGAAGAAACATCAAGCTGAGGTGGTATTGCATTTAGCGGCACAAGTTGCCGTCACTACATCGGTTGAGAATCCAAGGGAAGATTTTGATATTAATGCTTTAGGAACGTTAAATGTACTTGAGGCGATTCGCCTACACACGCCTGATTCGTTTTTTATTAATGCCTCGACGAATAAAGTCTACGGTAAAATGGAGGATCTTGGCGTCGTGGAGCGAAACGGGCGCTATGAATACAGCGATTTAGTAACTGGAGTTCCTGAGAGTAGAAGCCTCGATTTTCATTCGCCATATGGCTGCTCCAAAGGCGTAGCGGATCAATATACGATCGACTACGCTAGAGTTTATAACCTTCGTACAGTCACTCTTAGACAGTCTTGCATATACGGTCCACGCCAATTTGGTGTGGAAGACCAAGGTTGGGTTGCTTGGTTCACGATAGCAGCGCTTTTGAATAAACAGATCACCGTCTACGGAAACGGCAAACAAATCCGAGATGTATTGCACGTGGATGATCTTGTAGCCGCTTATAGTGCCGTTATTGAAAACTCAGATAATGCAGTGGGTTGTGCGTTTAATATTGGAGGGGGACCTACCAATACGCTCTCGCTACTAGAGTTGTTGAGTTATCTTGAAAATACTTTGAATAAGAAAATTCCCGTTCTGTGGGATGATTGGAGGCCCGGTGATCAGCCAGTGTTTGTCTGTGATCTTGCTTTAGCCGAACAAAAGCTTGGATGGAAGCCGGCAACGTCGGTCGAAAATGGGGTTTTGAGTTTGATCGAGTGGGTTCGGGTGAATTCCTCATTGTTTGTAAAGTGAATCCACGAATTCTTGCTATGTCGTCAACTACTAAGAAAATAACAACTATAGAGCCTGCTAGTAGGTTTAGCCATTTCGATTTGCAAGAGTTGTGGTCGTATCGTGAATTGGCCGTAATGATGATGTTGCGTGATATCAAAGTTAGATATAAGCAAACCATTTTGGGTGTGGCATGGGCGGTAATACAACCACTAACAACAATGCTAATCTTTACCTTGATCTTTGGTCGGCTCGCAAAAATACCATCCGATGGTTTACCTTACCCAATATTTGTGTTCTCCGGATTACTCGCATGGAATTTTTTTTCCAGTGCATTAGCCGCTGGAGGGACATCGCTACTCTCTGCCGGAGGAATGATAAGTAAAGTCTATTTCCCTCGCATAATAGTGCCGTTGGCATCGATTGGGGTAAGCATTGTGGATTATCTGGTCGCTGTTTTGATCCTATTCAGTATGATGATTTACTATCAAATTGCGCCCACCCTACAATTATTGTGGATGCCGGTATTCCTATTCGGCTTAGCAATGACCGCGGTTGGTTTTTGTTCATGGCTATCAGCAGTAACCGTGACCTATCGTGATTTTAGGTTTGTGATTCCATTCATGGTTCAAATATGGATGTATGTCACCCCGGTAATTTACCCCGTTTCATTCATCCCAGAAGCTTGGCGGTGGGTTATTTACCTAAATCCAATACTAGGCTGGGTGCAAGGAATAAGAAGTTCATTTTTAGGTTTGCCAATTGACTGGCTAGCGATTGCAATCTCATTCTCGCTAACGATTATTATTATGGTGATTGGTTTGCGCTTTTTCGAAAAGGCGGAGCATCGCTTCGCCGATGTCATTTAGCTGAATTACATATTATGAATCAAATCGAAGATAATATAGCGGTGTCCGTTCGAGATCTAAGTAAAGAGTATATGCTCGGTGGCGTAGAACAGCATTACGATAGTTTTAGAGATTTGCTTTTGGGTATGGCATCCGCTCCCTTTCGCCGCAAAGAAATTTTAAGTGGGAAGAAGAAGGAAAATCTTTTTCTGGCCTTAGATGGTATAAATATAGACATACCCGAAGGACAATCTACCGGAATAATAGGCCGCAATGGGGCAGGAAAAAGCACTCTTTTGAAAGTGCTTAGTAAAATCACTAAACCGACTTCCGGAAAAGTGAAGATGCGTGGACGGGTAGCGAGTCTATTAGAAGTTGGGAGTGGTTTTCATCCTGAACTATCGGGACGTGAAAATATCTTTATGAACGCAAGTATCTTGGGTATGACGCGTCAAGAGGTGTTACGTAAAATGGACGATATTGTAGCGTTTGCTGAGGTAGAAAAATTCCTGGATACACCCGTAAAACGATACTCAAGTGGAATGTATGTGCGTCTCGCATTTTCGGTAGCCGCACATGTCGATCCTGATATTTTACTCGTTGACGAGGTACTTGCGGTGGGTGATGCTAAGTTCCAACAACGCTGTATAGGAAAGCTAGGTGAGGCCGGACAGCAGGGCCGAACAGTAGTTTTCGTGAGTCATAACATGGGGCTTATTCAGGAGTTGTGTAGCCATACCATTTATTTGAAAGACGGTAAGGTTGAGAGCTATGGAGAAACGAGCTCGATTCTTCCTCAGTATTTTCGAGATGGTGTTGAGAATACGGGTGTGTGGATACAAAAAGATGAGAGCGCGTGTCTTAGAGCAGTTCGGGTTGTAGATGCAGACAACAATAATGTTCTCTCTATTGGGTATGATCAGCAGTGCCGTGTTCAAATTGATATCCGTCCAAATCGCGCAGATAAAGATTTCGTAATAGCGACCAGACTCGTTGATGAGCTTGGGCGCGATATTTTAACGAGTTGGGACACAGATACGTTAGTTCGCACAACAGAAATAGGTCGCCTATATCGAGTTGAGTGCGAAATGCCACGCGGGCTGTTAAGGCCTGGAAGGTACTTTATATTGATAATGATCCGTAACTCAAATCACGGTTATCTAGATCAAATTGAAGAAACAACGCTGGAGTTAGAAGTAAGTAATCTGGGGTTTACGATGAATAACGGCCGTTTTGGTGTAGTCCTGCCAACCTTAAAATGGGATGTGTCTGAATTATGAGCGCTATTCGCATTGCGATTGTTGGTTGTGGGGCGGTAACAAAATTAAGCCACTTGCCAGCACTAATTGGCAATGATAATTACAAGCTCACCTGTTTGATTGATTTGAATGAAGATGAAGTATTTGAGCTTGCATCTCTGCATGAAGTTAATTCTTCAACTGACTATATGCAAGTGTTGGATCAATTCGACCTAGCAGTGGTTGCTACACCCCCTTCCACTCATTATCAGATTGTTATAGATCTATTGAACGCTGGTAAACATGTTCTTGTAGAAAAGCCGGTCACAACAAACTTCCTACAAGCAGAGAAGATGATTGCGCTGGCTAAGGCTGAGCAGAGAATGTTAGCGGTAAGTTTAGTACGGCGGTTTGATCCAAGTTTTAGATTTTTAAAGGATTTACTTGACTCGAAAATTCTAGGAAAAATAGTAAGTTTTGATTTAGAAGAAGGAGGGGTGTTCAATTGGCCGGTCCAGACTGAGAAGTTTTTCAATGTGGAGTTCATCGGCGGCGGAGTGCTTATGGATCATGGTGCGCATATACTTGATGCTTGCCTTTGGTGGTTTGGCGAGGTCAATAAGCTGGACTATAAAGATGATAGTTTTGGCGGCGTTGAAGCGGATTGTAATTTGCAATTAGAGTTTGAGTCAGGGGTTAGCGGTTCGATTACTTTGAGTCGTTTAAGAAATTTAAAGAATCGTTTGTTTATTCAGGGTGAGGCCGCAAGCCTAAGTTTGAATTTTGCTAATGGCGAACTCAAGCTTTACCCAGAAGCAGGTTCTATGAATCTTGTTGGCACGGTTGAGTCTAGTTCTAATGAAATTGTTTCAACCGTCGACTTGTTCAAAATTCAGTACCAATCTATATATGATGGCTTGAAGAGCATAGACAATAGTGGCCCTAAAATGGTCACAGCAAAGGACTGCTTGTCTGCTATTTCCTTAGTAGAGAAATGTTATATAAATAGGAAGCCCTATGACGGAGAAGCTTGGTCCGAATGAAAAAAAGTAAGAAAGCAGACTTAAGTACTACGCATAGAATATGTATATTAGGCGCTGGTGGCGCGATTGGAAGCTATTTAGCAATTTACTTTCATAACCTTGGGTATGAGGTTGTTGCTGTGGTTCGGACTCTGAATTCTGCGATGAGAATTGGTCGATATCCGCTACGAATTCGATCGTTGGATATTCTGAAGACAGATGTTTCCGTTCTCATAGAAATGTTCGAAGATATTGAGACTGTGATTGATTGTACTTTTTCAGCCGGCATGAATGTTGATGAAACAATCAGAGATTCTGAGGCACTCGCTGAGAAAATTATTAGTGCTTCAAATCACGCGAAAGTTTCGACTCTCATACATTACGGCACTATTTCTGTATATCCCGAGACCAGTGCTCCTGTTGATGAAAATACAGTGTGTGAATTCAAGAATAATCCTTATGCAGATGGCAAGCTCGCTGCCGAACGCTTGCTGCTTAATTTTGAAAGTTCAACCAACGTTATTGTGCTGCAGCTTCCAATCGTTATTGGACCGTATCTAGGTTGGACTCAGCGAACCTTTTCGATGATGGTGAATAACCGCTTGAGTTTTCCCTCTCCTATTCAAGGTCACTGTTCTCCTATCGATGTTTCAGATGTTGCGTTAGCCACGAAGTTAGCGATTGATACTTATAAGGCCCAAGATAGCCAATATCAACGTTTTCTAATTCATGCGGACATTGAGCTGAGTTGGGAGGAATATTTTTTGGCTTATTCAGAGCTTGATGAGTCACTTAGGGTAGAAATACTAAGTCGTGATGAATTTGAAAATCGATTGCAGCTACAGAATCGTCAGAATACTGCCTGGTCCGTACTTAAGAGCAAGTTTAGTCAAGATGGTGATTTCAGGCAGCTGATGTTGTCTCAAAGAGGAATCAAAAGCATTTATAGTGTTGCTAAGCGTATCTCAGGACAGTCAGGGATGGATCAAATTAAGGGGCGTTTGGCTACTGGAATCCCAGCTTCAGATACAGCGATAGTATTAAAAAACATAGACTCTCGACTATTAAATACGCTAGATGTTATGCCGAAAATTGATTCCTCAAAGGCGAAAAATGTTTTGGGGTTCGAGTCTCATCTAAGCTTTTCTCAAAGCATGAAGGTGATTGGGCAATGGGCTAAATGGGCCAGGATAATTTAGTTTTGGGGTCGTTAACGGAACGCTTAGCCAAGTTGACGTGTTTTGATCAGGCTGGCGACAATGCGGTAGTCATCACAGGTAGCGGACGAAGTGGCACGAGTTGGCTGGCAAATGCATGTAACTATAGAAATGATTTTCGATATATTTTTGAGCCACTGAATCAGAAAAAGGCGCAACACCAAGAGTTTGATTTAAGTTGGTCGCTGGACCGTGATTCAGATTGTTCTCTGATGGATCAAGTAATTATGGGACGGTGCTCCGGTCAATGGATCAATTCACGGAATAGGAAGCTTTTAGCGCGAAGGCGACTGTTGAAATTTGTGCGCGCGAACTTAATGCTAGAGTGGATCACTAAGCGCTATCCCCTGACAAAATCCGTAATATTAATTCGTAACCCGATTTCTGTTGCTGCATCTAGAAAGAAGCTAGCCGCTTTGCAGGATGGTAGCAATTGGGTCTGGGAGCCTACATTGGAACAATTGTTATCGGACTCGTCGTTAGTAGCCAGATTAACAGTTTCCGAACAGCTAATACTTTCCGAGCAAATCGGCAAGGGAATTGTCAGGGAAACAATTGCTGATTGGATTATTAATAATATCATCGCGACTCAACGCTATGATTTGAGTCGTGTCTATAAGGTTTTTTATGAATCTTTAGTTGGTGCAGAGGAAACGACAGTAAATAGTCTATTCACATTCTTGGATATTCCTGTCCAAAGTGGATTATCGGACGCCCTGCATCGATCGTCGGAGACTGCGCGAGCGCCGCTTGGCTCGCAAGTACCTTTAAGCCTAGAAGATAGACAGGCTGAATCGGTTTCGTCATTGAGCGCAGAAGAGCTTGACCAAGCGTTTGATATTCTCGGGAATTTTGAATTTGCTCGTTTGTATGGTGATGATATGAACCCCGTAATTCAAAGCCAGCTCTGTAATAATTATGCTTAGCATCGCTATTTGTACGTACAATCGGGCAGAGCTGCTTAGAGGGTTATTGGATTGTTTGGTAGAAGCCATACCTCAGTCAACCACTGAATTCGAGGTTTTGGTAATAAATAATAATTCGAATGATTCGACGTCAAATCTACTGTCCCAGTATATTAAAAAACTTCCATTAACAGTTTATTCAGAAAGTAATCAAGGCCTCGCTCATGCGAGAAATCGCGCTCTAAAAGAATTTTCAGGTGATGCGATATTGTTTTTTGATGACGATGTATTGGTCGATAAGTTGACCCTAGAAATCTATGTTGCGGCACTTTCAACTTATAGTGGTGTTGGTTATTTTGGTGGGCCGATAGAAGTCGATTGGCAAGGGAATAAACCACACTGGTTGAGTAAAGAAAAATTGCCGCTATTGGAGGGAATGTTTGGTGTATATGATCACGGTGAGATAGATTTCGAGTTTTCACATGAGAAGACTAATCCATATGGTGCGAATTTTATGTTGCGTAGATCTGTTGTCGACTTATTGTGCGAGTTTAATTCGGATTTAGGAGTCAAAGGTGAGCAATTGGGCAGGGGTGAAGAGACCGATTATTTCAGCCGAGCATCCCAAATGAATGTTACTGGCATGTATTTGGCGGATGCTAGGGTGAAGCATCGGTTTCAGTTAGAAAGAATCAGTATTCTGCACTTGTATAGGTATGGTGTGGCAAAAGGTGTTTCTTTGGTGGAATTGGACCAATTGTATTCTGAACGGTGGATCTATCGTTACGTCAATATGATGGTTAGATCGGTTTGGCAATTGCTCAGAGGTAGACGAGCGTTCTTTTATCAATGTGTTATTAATATGGGGATTATTCGTGGTCAATTCCGACATTCAAAAATTTCCAAGCAATCTTAGCTTACTAATTATCGAAATGACAAGAGGAGTGAATCTAGAGCATCATCGTCTGTTAATGTTTTGCTTAGGTAAAACATTGCTTCGGTCGGCGTGTTACGACATGGTGATCAATAATGATTAGCCCTGAGCTCTCTGTTGTTATGAGTAATTACAACGGAGCGAACGAGCTCGAACAAACTATTCAAAGTGTATTGGATCAAAAAGAGGCTGATTTCGAGTTTATTATTATTGATGATGGCTCTGTTGATGATAGTTCTAAAATCATCGAATCTGCGAAGCGCAGTGATTCTAGGATAAAAATGCTATCTCAAGAGAATCTAGGTCTGACACAGGCTTTGATCACCGGATGTTCTATGGCAAAGGGGCGTTTCATAGCGCGACAAGACGTTGGCGATATTTCACTGCCCGGGAGATTTAGTCGTCAGTTAACCGAGTTACGAAGCGATGCACAGCTTGCTATGGTGTCTAGTAGCGTAATTTTCACAGCACCTGATGGTGAAGAGTTAGGGGTTGAATCACTGACTCAAGAACAAGCCTTGGTTGGGCTCAAGCAGACCAATATGGATGATGTTAAGGGTCCACCACATCATGGAAGCGTCATGTTTCGTAGGAGTATGTATGCCCAAGTAGGCGGCTATCGTAGTGCCTTTTACTATGCGCAAGATATCGACCTCTGGACCAGATTGGTCGAACTAGGCAACCACATGTCTCTCCATGAGCCACTCTATCGCGCATCGATAAATAGAGAGGCTATCAGTAGTCTAAATCGACCAGAGCAAATTAGCGCTACTGAATTTATCTTTAAGTGCATAAAAGCGCGTGCATCTCTAGGAGATGATTCAGATGTTTTAGCAGAGTTTGAACGAAACAGGAAAACACGTTTAGAACCGACTAGGCCAGATAGGTATTCCGACTCAAAGTTCTATTACTATCTAGGTTCTCGTTTAGGTAAAATAAACCGTCAGTCCAGCGGGAAATACCTGATAAAATCGATGCGATCTAACCCCTTTAATTTGAAAGCACTGATTAAATTATTTCTGTTAAAATTGCATGATTAAACCAATATATGATCAGGGTTGGTCCCAAGAGGTCAAAGTTGTTTACCAACATGATATTGAACAATATTGGGACAAAAGCCTCTCCATACATGAATGGAACCAATACCAAAATCTTTTAGCTTTTTATAGTTCCCTTGCCCCGCCGGAAAAGACCCTTGATATTTTAGATGTAGGTTGTGCACAAGCTACCCTAGCGCTGCTGCTTGCAGAAAGGGGTCATAATGTGACTGCTGTCGATATTCGAAAGGAATTTCTCGATTATGCTGCCTCCAGGCATGAGTTTGGAGAGATCGAGTTTATTCAAGGAAATGTGTTGGAGTTATCATTAGAGAAAAAATATGACTTAATATATGCAAATCAAATAATTGAGCACCTAGTGTACCCGAGAGAAATGATCGACACTCTAAGGTCAATGTTAAGAATAGGAGGGCGATTAGTAATCACCACGCCAAATTGGGCTTACATGATGAGTTCTTTGCCAAGTTTCAATAGTTTAGGGGATCCTAAGCAATGGGAAAATAAGCAATTCACAGCCGACGGTGATGGGCATTTCTATGCATACAAGAGAACCGAGTTGCACGAAATATTTTATGCAGCAGGTTTTCGCAATATAGATTGCTGTGTTTATGAAACGCCTATTATTTCAGGACATATAAAGATGAGGTATTTGCATAAGTTTATGCCACTCGGGATGCTCGTTTTTATCGATAAATTATTACTCAAAATCCCTCTTTTAAGGGGCTTGTTGTCGCATCAGCTAATGGTGGTGGGTACTAAATGAGGCTTACTGGAACAAACATTCAATGAATGCTAGTCCAACGAAAAACACCGCGCATCGAGCAACAATTTCGATTGTTATTCCTTCGTACAACCGAGGCGAGGTTTTGCTGGATACGCTTGATCAGCTTTTAAAGCAATCAGAACGAGTTGAGCAAATAATCGTGGTTGACCAAACTGATTACGATGACGACGATAGTGTTTTACTAGAGCTAACAAAACGGGATCAAAAATCAGCTATACGGTTTATAAGGCGTGATCAGCCTTCAATACCAGCTGCGATGAACCTAGGACTTAACATCGCTAAAACACAGTACGTATTGTTTTTGGATGACGATATTAAGGTGGGGACTGATTTTATTTCACTTCATCGCGGCGTACTAAAAAGTAAGAACCCCCTTGCGCATGTGGGGCAGATACTACAGCCTGGCCAACTACCGGAGGATGTGGAATATACCAATAATCAACAGCCACATTTTTTGCGTGATTTAGATTTTCCTTTTAATTCAAATAAAGAATCAGAGATCTATAATTGTATGGCAGGTAATTTATGTGTTGATAGAGTTAAAGCGATTGAAGCGGGAGGCTTTGACGAAAATTTTTACGGAGCCGCATACAGGTTCGAGACAGAGTTCTGTCGTCGCCTGGTTCGCAAATTCGGTAAGCCTTTTCTATTCGCTCCTACTGCCTACTTGCATCATCTCCAATATAAAACTGGAGGGACGAGAGCTATAGCAAACCATTTAACATCCATGTCGCCCGACCATAGCGTAGGCGATTACTATTTCGCCCTGACGGGGGCAACGGGCATAGTTCGCTTAAACTATATTGTACGACGTTTTGTCTTTAGCATTATTTCGAAGTTTTATTTGAAACATCCATGGCATATTCCTAACCGCTTGATTGGAGAGCTTAGAGGGATTTTATCGGCGATAGCGCTGAAGCGATTAGGGCCCAAATTGATCGATAAGGAACAGTCCGAAGGTAGCCTAACAGAGGCTGGCAATGAGGGTCTATTTTGACGAATACGACGAAACCCCGTCTTGCCGTTGTTATTTCGCATGTAACACAACATTTTGCTCCTCTATACGCTGAAATAGCAAAACACGAATCATTGGAATTAAAGGTTTTTTTTGTTGCGGAAAATGGCATTAAAGAATCAATTGATCCGCAGTTTCAGACTGAGTTAAGGTGGGATATTCCACTATTAGATGGATACGACCATGAGTTCCTAGAGCCCGGAAAGGTGGTTTCTGAATATGGTTTCTTCGATATTGACAGTAGAAATATTGGCAAGGCATTGAGGCGATTTTCGCCTGATTTCATCTGGGTGCACGGGTACGCGCAAATGATAAATTGGCGCGCCATATTCTCTTGTTCAGTGCCGGCGAAAATCATCTATAGCTCTGACTCTAATTTGAACGATTCGCGATCTATTTTTCGAACAATAATCAAGAAGGCGATTGTTCGTTTTTTTCTTTCACGATGTGATTTTTTTCTTAGCATAAGCAAAACGAATAGACAGTACTTAGAAACCTACGGAGTGCAACCAGAAAAGATAATTGATTCCACGTTTCCGATCGATATAAATAGGTTTCAGAGCGCAAGAGCAGCATTGCCGGCAGGTTCGAAGACAAGCCTCAGGAAGAAACACTCAATTTTTGATAATGGGTTTGTCGTGTTGTTTGCGGGAAAGCTCATCGAACATAAGCGGCCACAGGATATTATCGACGCGTTGAATATTTTAGGAGAGGAGAGCGTTTTTGCTATTTTCGTGGGGAGTGGCCCCTTAGAGGCTGAGCTTAAAACCGTAGCTGCGAGAATGCAGCTTAACGACAAGGTAAAGTTCTCAGGGTTTGTTAACCAGACTGAGCTGGTTCAGTATTTTGACTTGGCTGATATATTCGTTTTTCCGTCAGAAAAAGAACCCTATGGCGCTATTGCCGCGGAGACACTAAGTTTCGGGTTACCAATAGTTGCTGCAGACGGGGTTGGTGCAATAGGTAAAAGCATCATCGACGGTGATAACGCCTTACTTTATCGCAGCGGTGATGTTCAGGCTCTGGCAATGAATATTCGATTGTTATTTGAGAATATGGAGCTTCGGGAGGAAATGTCCAAGGCATCCGTTTCTCTGGCAGGGTCTCAGGATGACTCGCATATGGCAGGCGATATAGTCCAGATAATAAATACTCGAGTGGCACCAAAATAGGAGTTCTTAGACTTTGGTATCCGTCTATCTTGGCCAGCGCCTGATACAAAAAATTACCTTGTTCCAATGCGGCCTACGCCAGATTGTCGAGATGTCCATGGTATTATAGTCGGATAATAATTATGTAATTCATACCTAAATATACTTCTAACTAACACCGTTCATGATTTCTACTGTATTTCTTAGCCTACTATTAGCGGCATCAGCATATGCGTTTATGGTGGGGCGATATGCCTTGTCAATGTTGTTAGTTGTGGGGTTCATGCAGGATATTGTAAGAAAATTAACACCGGGTGAGCCGATCATTTTTATTGTGACGGTGGGCGTCTTATTTGGTGCTGTATTGTTAGGTATTTGGGCGCGAAAAGGATTTTCCTATAGTCTAGAGCCCTTCGCTCGATGGACAGATCAAATTAGAAAGCCGATCATGATATTTGTATTGGTGCTGGCTATGCAGCTGATGCATTCGATATGGCGCTATAACAATGTTGTGGTGGGAGTGTTGGGTCTATTAACTTATATCGCACCGTTTTTGGCAATTATTGCCGGGTACTACCTGGTCAATACTGTTGAAGATATAAGGCGCTTCATGATGCTTTATGTTTTTTCAGGTGTCGTTGTAGCTGCCTCAGTGGTGCTTTCGTTTGTGGGCTATGAGTGGACCATTTTGAATGAAGTGGGGGTTGGTCTGAAAATATACGATCAGGGAACCGTCTTGAAATCTCATGCTGGCATTATGCGAACAGGAGAGGTCGCGGCATGGCATATCTCTACTGCCGCATGTTTGGTTATGGCATTGGCTATGAGTTCTCCGAAGCGAAGAAGTTTTCTGATTGTTTTGCTGATAGTTGGTGCACTAATGCTGGCTGTTGCACTGACAGGGCGGCGAAAGATGCTTATGTTGACTTCATTGTTCATAGCACTCTACTTCGTGGCATTCTATTACTATAGTAAAACGTTGGATTCGAAGTACTTTCTCGGCTTGTTTTATACAGCAATCGTGTTATGGATGGGTTTTGAATTAATTTCCATTGGTAACTATAGTCAGTCTCTTGGTAATTATATCGCGCGAAGCACCACAGTGTTTTCGGATGCGAGTAGTCGATTTATTGATCTTGGAATTGCCCCGATTCAGTGGGCTTACAAACGATTGGGACTAATGGGAGGCGGCTTAGGAATAGCATCTCAAGGCGCACATTTATTTGATATGGAGAATGTTGCTGGAGGGTCCGGTGAAGGCGGGCTCGGTAAAATAATGGTCGAGTTAGGCCTCCCCGGCTTAATCTGTATCGCATGGTTGGTAATAGTTATCACACGGTACGTAAACCGACTACTATCCCTGAGTAGCCAAAGATTTGTATCACAGCCAGTGCTGCCTCTAATGCTTAGTTTGACGGTGTTTCTGGCAGTGAATGCGGTGACATTTTCAGTCGCGACACAGGTTTATGGCGACTTTTTTATCCTGATCCTGTTGGGTATATTTGGGGGGTTCGTGTTCGCCCTCCCGAAAATAGTCATCAATAGTTTGGCGACCAGCCAATCAAGTACCGACCGCATTGCTCATGCTCCTTTATCGCGGCGTCCTTCTTCAGGGGGCTCTGTGAAAGTAAGTCCGCGGACTTTGTAGGTACTTTATGAAAGTTATTGGTCTTAACGCGTTCCATGGTGATTCAGCCGCCTGCCTATTCATTGATGGCCAGATGGTCGCAGCTGCAGAGGAAGAGCGTTTTCGCAGAATCAAGCACTGGGCAGGTTTCCCTAGTAAGGCGATTGAATATTGTATCGAGCACGCGGGGGTTCGGCTGGCGGACATCGATGTCATTGCAATCAACACTGATCCAAGCGCGGCACGGTTTAGGAAATTGGGTTTTTTACTTTCAGGTGAAGCCTCCTGGGGGCTGGTAAAAGAAAAGCTCTTGGTACGTGGCAAACGCGAAGGAATCGAAGCCATATTAGAAAGAGAGTTTCCGGACCAGACTTATACCGGTAAAGTTGAGTTTGTCGAGCACCATCTTGCTCATCTGGCATCGGCATATAATGTTTCTCCTTATGAAACTGCGAGTATCGTCTCTGTGGATGGCTTTGGGGATTTTGCAAGTGCAGCGTGGGGGCTGGGGACTCATGGCGATATTGATCTCCAAAAGAGAGTTTATTTCCCCCACTCTATGGGAATCTTCTATCAAGCATTAACGCAATCTCTCGGTTTTCCAAATTACGGCGATGAATATAAAGTGATGGGTTTAGCGCCTTATGGAGAACCAAAATACCGCGGGCAGATGGATCAAATAGTATCCGTCTTCGATGATGGCACGTTCGAGTTGAACCTGGATTATTTCATCCATCATAAACAGGCTATTGGTTATGAGTGGGAAAATGGGTCGCCTAAGATCGGGCGACTCTATGCTGATAAAATCAGTGAGCTCTTAGGCCCGATACGTAAGCCGAATGAGGAACTTACACAGCATCATTTTGACATGGCTCGGTCAATTCAAGACGCCTACGAAAGAACCTTTTTTCATCTTCTAAACCATGTTCACAAGGAACATTCTTGTGCCAATTTGACAATAGCCGGTGGCTGCGGGATGAACTCAGTTGCAAATGGAAAAGTTCATCTAAATACGCCATTTGAAAATATTTATGTACAGTCTGCTGCTGGTGATGCGGGCGGTGCGATTGGCGCGGCGGTTATTGCGAGCCGGCGACAAGGCGTTACTAGCTCCTTCAAAATGCAGCATTCTTACTGGGGGAACCAGTACTCTCAAACTGACTACACGAATTTGTTAGAAGAAAGTTCAAAGGAACTTACCAATAATGAATGTGAGGTCCAGTTGGGTGTAGAAGATGCCGAGCTTTACGATATTGTGAGTGATTGCATCATCGACGGGAAGGTGATCGGTTGGTTTCAGGGGGCAATGGAATGGGGCCCAAGAGCCTTAGGCAACCGATCTATCCTAGGTGACCCTAGGCGCGACGATATGAAGGATATCTTGAACCTAAAGATTAAGCGCAGAGAGTCATTCAGGCCGTTTGCCCCCTCCGTCCTGCGCGAAGAAGTGAGTCAGTGGTTTGAATCAGACGCGGATGTACCGTTTATGATGAAGGTATTCCAGATAAAAGAAGAGCAACGCGCAAAGGTACCAGCGGTAACCCACGTTGACGGCTCGGGTAGGCTTCAAACCGTCTCCAAGGAAACCAATGAACGTTATTACCATTTGATTAAGGCGTTCTTTGATAAAACCAAGGTGCCGATGTTATTGAATACATCATTCAATGAGAACGAGCCTGTCGTGTGCACTCCTGAGGAAGCGCTTGCTTGTTTTCTCAGGACGAATATGGATGTGTTGGTGCTGGGCTCAAACATAATAAAACGTTTGAATTGATGATTCTAATTCTTACTCTTTTTGTGGCGGCTCTTGTGTACGCCCTTTCAAAGGCAGCACCGAGAGTTGGCCTCTTAGCGTATCCTGGTGAGCACCGAACTCATCAAGAACCGACTCCAATGGTTGGAGGAATTGCCATATATCTTGGCATCCTTGTTTGGGTATTAACCTTGGGTGATCCGTACCTGGGCCTTATTCCTGGCCTGACCGTGATTGTCATAGTGGGAGTCATAGATGATCGATTCCATTTGCCTTCATGGCTACGATTTATCGCACAGGGTTTGGCGGCATATTTGGTGATTATGTTCACTGATACGGAATTACTCAGTTTAGGGAAGTTAGTCTCTGATGAACCTTTTTTACTGGGTAATTGGTCAATTCCTCTTACAATATTCGCCGTTGTTGGCGTGATTAATGCTTTGAATATGTCTGATGGCCTAGACGGTTTAGCGGGGTCGCTGACCCTTCTCGTTGTTGTGGGGCTTATATTGTTAGGTGGGCCAGATCGCGATTTAGCGATGGCAATGATGGCGACAGTATTAGGTTTTTTGTTTTGGAATATCCGTGTATTGCGGCCACAGGCCAGAGTGTTCATGGGGGATGCCGGCAGCACTATGCTGGGTTTGCTATTGGGGTTTTTATTGATCAGGGCTTCTCAGACAGAGAGCGTAGTATTCGAACCCGTAACAGCCTTGTGGTTCCTTGTCGTTCCTTTGATCGACGCAGTCGCGGTGCTCTTTCTGAGACCGTTACGCGGCATGTCTCCATTTGCGGCTGACCAAATTCACTATCACCACTTACTTCTAGCTAAAGGCTTGAGCGTGAATCAGACGTTGCTCGCTAGCCTTGCAGTACACGCCATGTTTATTGTTGCGGGAATGTTATTTTTACATTACAACGTTCCCGAAACAGTTCAATTTTATATGTTTCTCGGTGTTTTTGTTTCCTACCTTATTGTCGCAACAAGACAACATTCGCGGTAATAGCCTAGAGAATTATTTGGCGGAGAGAGTGGGATTTATCCAACACACTCTTATGCTTCACTCTGCGGGCTGTCTTCGACAGTTCAAATACGTTCCTGCGTATTTGTGAATCAGCGGATTAAACGCCATACCCTCAGCAGAATAAACAAAAGCCCCAGCTGACTATGTCAACTGGGGCTCTTATTTTTGGCGGAGAGGGTGGGATTTGAACCCACGAAGGGCTATTCACCCTTGCTGGTTTTCAAGACCAGTGCATTCAGCCGCTCTGCCACCTCTCCAATAAATCGGTTGTTGGCTAAGGTCTAGCGACCCTGCGGAACTGAGCGCGCAATATTAACTGAGAGTTATGATGATGACAATGGTCTAAATCAACTATTTGTTGCAAAATTAACCGAAATGTTTACGCCAATGTTGTCTGTCGTACCACACCGTTTTTTTAGTTTAAAAATGACTGAAATTAACTTGATATCCCAGTTGTAAAGGCAAACCAACTTCTATATTATACGCGCACTTGCTGATGCGGGGTGGAGCAGTCTGGCAGCTCGTCGGGCTCATAACCCGAAGGTCGTAGGTTCAAATCCTGCCCCCGCTACCAAGTAAGCGGTGCAATAAGTTCTTTAGAATCTGTTCCTCTAATTGACTTACACTGCTACCAATTAAGTAGGCGGATACAAATTGTTTTTGGCCTGCTCACTGGAAGCCCCGCTATATGCGGGGTTTTGTGTTTTAACTGCAGCGTTGGTTATATTGATGTTTTGGTTATTAGTTAATAGCGATTCTTTGATGACGGCTATTAAATAATGATTTCCAGAATATATGACCTTAGACTTAGAGATTGATTGTGATTAATTGATATTTAATTGACTTGGTTTGAACGTTTGGATTTTAAGCGTTTAGATAAAGGAGCTGGCGATATGCCAATTAGTTCTATTATCTAATGCACTAATTTGTTATCCAATTTCTCAGATCAAGGCCCGTTGTGGTAAAACGTTATCGATTGTTTCTTAAGAGTGCGAATACGTCGCTCGTGTAGAAGCAAAAGGTAATTCCTTATAAGTGAGCTATATGCTCACTTTTTGGTTTTAGATAGACTCATATAAATAGATTTAGATACATGGCATTAACGGTTAAACATATAGACGACTTACTTCAACCAGGCGCGGAAGCTTTGGGCTACGAGTTGGTGGCTGTTGAGTTGAGCGGCGGTGATACATCGATCGTACGAATTTATATTGACGGCCCAGATGGCGTAACTGTGACCGATTGTGCTAAGGCAAGTCGTCAGTTTAGCGCTATTTTGGATGTTGAAGATCCGATCTCGAACAAATACACCCTGGAAGTATCATCTCCAGGAATGGATAGACCTTTGGCGAAACCAGAGCATTTCAAAGATGTGGTTGGCCAAGATGTAAAAATTAGGATGTCGACCCTCATCGATGGGCGACGTAGATTTACGGGTGAATTGGTTGAAGCTACTGATGACTTCGCCGTCGTAGAAGTAGATGGCGAACAAACTGAATTACCCTATGACGAAATGGACAAGGCGCGTGTAGTGCCTGTCTATGATTTTGACGTATAACACCGTATAAATTGCTAATATTGCAACATACATAGAGTTACCGCTTAGAACGAGGCTAGAAACATGGCAAGTGAAATTTTAATGATGGCAGAAGTCTTATCGACTGAAAAAGCAGTGGATAAAAACATCATCTTTGAAGCGATTGAAGCAGCATTAGCCACCGCTACACGTAAGAGACACAGAGAAGATATCGAAGTGCATTGCGATATCGATCAATCTGATGGGACCTATGTCGCCTTCAGAGTATGGGAAGCAATCGAAGATGATGCTGAATTGGAGTTTCCCACTAAGCAAATGTGCCTTAGTGCTGCTCGGGAACATGACCCAGAAATTGAACTGGGTGGGTTTGTCCGTGAAGAGCTAGAAGCCGTCCCTTTTGGCCGCATCGCGGCACAAGCGGCCAAGCAAGTGATTATGCAGAAGATTCGAGAGGCTGAGCGCAACAAGATCAGCGAAGAGTTTGAGCCACGCGTGGGTGAAATGCTTTCGGGTGTTGTTAAGCGTATGGAGCGCGGAGATGTGATTGTTGATTTGGGTGGCGTTGAAGCGGTGCTGCCTCGGAATAAGATGATTCAACGCGAAGGCCTGCGTCCCGGCGACCGGATCCGTGCAGTACTTGACGAAGTAAGAGTTGTTACTCGCGGTCCACAACTTGTGGTTAATCGAGTTACCCCGGAGTTAGTTCTTGCATTGTTTAGGACTGAAGTTCCTGAGGCTAGTGAAAATATTATTGAGATCATAAGTGCTGCTCGTGACCCCGGTTTGAGAGCTAAAATCGCTGTAAAGTCTAACGACAGTAAAGTCGATCCGGTGGGCGCTTGTGTCGGTATTAGAGGTTCGCGAGTACAAAGTGTTTCCAATGAAATTAATGGCGAGCGAGTCGATATTATTAAGTGGTCTGAGGATCCTGCTCAGTTCGTCATCAACGCACTGGCACCGGCCGAAGTTGAGTCCATCATGGTGGACGAAGATAAGGGCGCTATGGATGTGATCGTCGATGAAACTCAATTGTCACTTTCGATAGGTCGCGGAGGACAGAACGTACGTCTTGCAACCGAGTTGACAGGCTGGGAGATAAACATCATGACTGATGAACAGGCGAATGAGAAGCTTGAAGAAGAGTCATCCGGTGTGCGCGAAATGTTCATGAAGAAATTGGATATTGATGCTGATGTCGCCACTATTTTGATTCAAGAGGGTTTTAGTAGCCTTGAAGAAGTAGCGTATGTACCACGCGAAGAAATGGCTGAGGTAGAAGAGTTTGATGAAAACTTGGTCGATGAATTACGCAAGCGTGCTGATGATGCGTTAGTGACTCTGGCAATTCAGAAAGAAGAACTATTAAAGGGTGCAGATCCAGCCGATGATTTGCTCGAGATGGACGGAATGGATGAGAATACCGCGAAGTTCATGGCGATCAATAATATCAAAACGATGGAAGACTTAGCTGAAGCGGCAACTGACGAATTGTTAGAAATCGAAGGTTTGAGCCTAACTGAGGAACGCGCTCAAGAGTTGATCATGACTGCGCGTCGGCCTTGGTTTGAAGAAATGGGTATTGACCCAGATGCAGAAGATGAGTCGGAGAGTGCAGAAGGGTGATGAAGAGGTAGCAGCTTTTAAAGCGTAATTTGCTTTTACACCACTTCTAACATTCACTTATAGAACCACCGAACAAAAAGAGAGTAATACTATGTCCACCATTACAATTAAACACTTCGCCGAGCAAATCGGAATTGAACCTGAGAGATTGGTCAAGCAGCTGGGTGACGCTGGCATCGAAGGTAAAACTGTTGAAGATTCTCTGAAGGACGAAGAGAAGCGAATGTTGTTGGAGTTCCTTCGTGGTGGGGCATCGGTTGCACCAACGACAGCACCCGCTGGTTCGCGTGGAAAAATCACACTGAAGAAGAAAACCACCTCTGAAATTAAACAAACTTCAAAGACTGGAATCGCGCGTACCGTACAAGTTCAGACTAAGAAAAAACGAACTTTCGTTAAACGAGAAGTGCTTGAGCAAGAAGAGCAAGAGCGACAAGAGTTGGAGGACAAACAACGGGCAGAAGACGCCCTGCGTTTGGAGCAAGAGCGAGTTGATTCTGAGCGTCAGGCCGAGCTGGCCGCTGGAGAGCAAGCCAAGGCTGCCGAGCAGGCTGCTGCGGCTGAACAACAAACAGAAGCTGAAGCTGTAGAAGCGGACGCGGATGCGGATGCGGATGCGGAAGAAGCCATCGATGCGCCTGCACTGAGCGAAGAGCTTGAGCAAGAAGTATCGGAGGTGGTTGAGTCGTCTACGCCTGTTTCATCAGAAACGGTAGAGGAATCCGTTCAGGTTGAACCTGAGAACGTTGAGGTAACCCAAGTAGTCGAACCTGTAACTGAAACGGTTAAAGCAGAACCCGTCAAGCCGCGTCGTGAAGTTATCATGCCGTCAGTGATTCGTAAGGCTTCAGAGCGTGTTCGTGTATCGCCCATTATTAAACAAGCGGACCCGAAACCTGCTGAGGCTCCTAAATCTGCTGATAATAAGGCGAGTAAAGGTAAGCGTAAGCCGTTTGCGGGCCGAGAAGAATTGCATGTGGCAAAAGGCCGCAAAAAACGTAAAGGAAAAAGACGTCCATCTAATATTACTTCTAGCACAACAGACCAGCACGGCTTTGAACGACCAGTTGCGCCGGTAATACGTGAGGTTCAGGTGCCTGAGACGATTAGTGTTGCTGATTTGGCAGCGCAAATGTCGGTTAAATCTGCCGAGGTTGTGAAAGTCTTATTTACCATGGGCACCATGGTAACTATCAATCAGACACTGGACCAAGATACGGCAATGTTAGTGGTTGAAGAGCTGGGTCACACTGCAGTTGAAGCAGCACAAGATAACCCAGAAGCATTCATCTCTGCGAGCCAAGTGATTGAGGTTGATGAGTCTACCTTTGAACCTCGCTGCCCAGTAGTAACAGTAATGGGACACGTAGATCATGGTAAGACTTCATTGCTAGACTATATCCGCAAAGCCAAGGTAACTGACGGTGAAGCAGGTGGCATTACTCAGCATATTGGTGCCTATCAAGTCGCCACTGACAGCGGCGAAATCACGTTTCTTGATACACCGGGTCATGAAGCCTTTAGTGCAATGCGTGCCCGTGGAGCCCAAGCAACCGATATTATTATCTTAGTTGTTGCTGCGGATGACGGAGTTAAGCCTCAGACTGTAGAAGCGATTAAGCATGCCAAAAATGCTGGAGTGCCGATTGTTGTTGCTATTAACAAAATGGATAAGGATTCAGCTGATCCAGATCGTGTTAAGCAAGAACTGGCAACCGAGGAAGTGATTCCTGAGGACTGGGGTGGTGAGGTCATGATGATTCCTGTCTCGGCTCAAACTGGCGACGGCGTTGATGTCTTACTTAATAGTATCGCGATGCAATCTGAGCTGTTGGAGCTGAAGGCGCGCCCATCCGGCAATGCGACAGGTTCAGTCGTTGAAGCTCGCTTGGATAAAGGCCGTGGTGCGGTTTGTACAATCCTAGTTCAACAAGGTGAGTTAAAGTACGGTGATATCGTGTTGGTAGGTCGTGAAACTGGGCGTATTCGTGCCATGGTGGATGATTCAGGTAATACAATTAAGACCGCAGGACCTTCTACACCGGTTGAAATACAGGGCCTAAGCGGCGTGCCCGCTGCGGGTGATGAAATGCTAGTGGTCGATGATGAACGCAAAGCCCGCGAAGCAGCTGAGTTTAGACAAGTTAAAGATCGTGAAGGACGATTGGCTCGCCAGCAAGCGGCTAAGTTGGAAAATATGTTCGCTCAAATGGGTGAAGGCGAAGTGAAAAACGTCAACGTCTTGATCAAAGGTGATGTTCAAGGTTCTATTGAAGCGCTGACAGAATCATTGGTAAAACTATCAACGGACCAAGTCAAGGTTAGCGTAGTCCACAGCATGGTGGGTGCGATCAATGAGTCAGACATAAATCTGGCAATGGCTTCAAGTGCTGCTGTTATTGGTTTTAATGTTCGCGCGGACGCACAAGCTAGAAAATTAGCTGAACAAGAAGACGTTCAAATTCGTTATTACAGCATTATTTATGAAGTAATTGATGATGTTAAAGCGGCGATGGAAGGTCTATTAGATCCTGAGATTCGTGAAGATGTATTGGGCTACGTTGAAGTGCGTGAAGTATTTAAAGCGCCGAAGATTGGCACAATCGCGGGTTGTTTCGTTACCGAAGGTCTCGTGAAACGCAATGCGCATGTGCGGGTACTGCGTGATAGCGTGGTTATCTTTGAGGGCACCATTGATTCACTACGTCGATTTAAAGATGACGTGAGTGAAGTTAAAAATGGTACTGAGTGCGGTATCGGCGTGACGAACTATAATGATATTAAAGTTGGTGATCAGTTGGAGATATTCAACAAAGTCGAAGTTAAGGTCACTCTTTAACTAAGTGCTTGTGTTGAGTAGAGTTTAATTTCTAATGCCAAAAGAATTTGCACGCAGTGAACGAGTTGCGCAGATGATTATTCGCCATTTGGCGGTAATTTTGCGCAGCGAGGTTAAGGACCCGAGGGTTTCTGGTCTCACAATTACCGACGTCGAAGTAACCAAAGATCTTCGTCAAGCCAAAGTGTTTGTCAGTAGCATGGTCGGTGATGATAGTGATATTGAGGGAACCATGGAGGCCGTGGATAAAGCGAATGGCTTTCTGCGTCGTAAATTGGCAAATGCCATTGAGATGCGGCATTGCCCCAACTTGATTTTTGCTTATGATAGCTCCATCGCGGATGGTGCTAAAATGTCGGCTCTAATTGATAAGGCGCTAAATTCAAAAGATTAGCGCTACTTTACTTCCTTGATCAAAAAAGTAAAACAAGACATCCATGGAGTGATTTTGTTAGACAAGCCTACGGGGATGTCTAGCAATAAGGCTCTACAGATAATAAAGCATTCATTGAATGCTAAGAAAGCCGGGCACACTGGCAGTCTTGATCCCCTGGCCACAGGCATCTTGCCCATCTGTCTAGGGCAGGCGACCAAAGTCTCTGAGTATTTACTTAATTCACATAAAAAATACAGTACCGTCATCAAGCTAGGCGAGACTACCGACACTTTAGACAGTGAAGGCGTGATTATGGCCACCAGTGATGTTCGCCCTAGCGACGACGAGATCGAAAACGCACTGACTCAATTTAGAGGCAAGATCAAACAAGTGCCACCCATGTACAGTGCGCTTAAACGGGATGGTCAACCGCTCTACAAGCTAGCTAGAAAGGGGCAAGAAGTCGAGCGACCAGCGCGAGAAATGGAAGTATTTGAGCTTGAGGCCAATCGAATTGATATCGACAATGTACGTTTAGACGTGCACTGCTCAAGCGGTTTTTATATACGCTCTCTTGCTGACGACTTAGGTAAAGCATTGGGCTGTGGTGCGCATGTGGTGGAACTTAGAAGAGTTGCTATCAAAGATATAGGCTTAGAGGATACCATTACATTGCAGGACTTTGAGGCGTCTCTTGAGCAGCGTGAGTTAATCGCACCAATCGATAGTTTGATAAAGCATATGCCGATCATGAAGGTCACAGATAGTCAGGCAAATGAGTTAAAACAAGGTCGTGCCGTACAATTGGAGCAAGCTGATGAAGTACCATTATCACGTTTGGTTCTGGACAGCGGTAAGTTGTTCGCATTGGGCAAAGTCGATAGCGCAGGCGTGTTGAAAACGAGCAAAATGTTTGTGACTGAATAAATGCGTGTAAAAATGCAAGAAAAGCCTAAAAATTTGCCAAAAAGGCGCTATTTCAGAGTAAATAAGGGTGATTTTAGCCGTTAAAAGGTTAGAATACGCGCCTCGTTCGGTGTCCCATTTAGTTGGTTCATCAAACGTAAGTTGCCTTAGTTTCCACCCTTCAGGGAATCGAGGTTTTTATTAATTGAATGAAGAGGTTAGAAAAATGGCATTAACTGCTGAAGATAAAGCGAACATCGTTAAAGAATATCAAGTAAAGGAAGGCGACACCGGCTCGCCAGAAGTTCAAATTGCATTGCAGACAGCTCGTATCAAAGACTTGTCTCCGCACTTCAAAGAACACATCCATGATCATCACTCACGCCAAGGTCTACTGCGCTTAGTAAACCAACGTCGTAAGCTTCTTGATTATTTGAAAAAGAACGATGTCGAGAGATACCGAGCACTTATTAAGAGCCTAGGCTTGCGTAAGTAACTCAAAGAACTGTG
>CAJQNY010000071.1 GCA_905479805.1 uncultured Arenicella sp. | reverse complement strand
ATTAAAGATGAGATACCTAAACGAGCAGATGGTGAAGGGCAATATGACCAGCTCATTATCCGCGGAGCTTATCTTATCGATGGAACGGGTGCGCCTGCTACTGGCCCGGTAGATGTTGTCGTGGAACAAGATCGCATTACTCAGGTTCGCACCGTAGGGACGCCAGGGGTAAAGATTAACCCTGATTACCGCACGCCGCTGATTACGCAAGAAGGTAAAAAAGTGCGTGAAATTGATGCACACGGCAAATACTTATTGCCGGGCTTTGTTGATTCACATTCACACATTCATTCGCCTACCAGCACCCAAGGGGTGAGTGCAGACTATATATTCAAACTTTGGTTGGGCCATGGTGTTACTAGCGTTCGTGAGGTGTTTGCTACCGCAGGCGAAACCCGCCTTCTGGCGCTTAAAGAACTCAGTAATAAGAATGCCATTACCGCACCTCGCATTACCGCATTTCCCTATTTCGCAATGCCGGTCGATGGCGATAAAAAGCTAGCACCGATAACCTCGCCCGAAACCGCTCGGGCGCGTGTGCGCTATCTCAAGCGTATTGGTGCGGATGGCATTAAGTTTATGGGTGCGCGTGAAGAGATTCTTTGGGCCGCCTTGGAGGAAGCTGAAAAGATTGGCCTAAGAACCACCATGCATCATGCCCAGCTCGATGTCGTGCATGCCAACGTGTTGGACACTTCAAAGCGCGGGCTCGATTGCATGGAGCACTGGTATGGCCTTCCGGAAGCACTATTTACCGATAAAGTGATTCAGAATTATCCTTCGGATTACATCTACAGCAACGAGCAAGATCGTTTCGGTCAAGCTGGCCGATTATGGAAGCAAGCTGCAGGCCCAGGTACCGAGCGTTGGAATACGGTAATGGAAACATTGTTGGAGCGAGACTTTTGCTTGAGCCCAACGTTCACTATTTACCTAGCTAGTCGAGATCTGATGCGGGCGTATAGTGCCGACTGGCATTATCAATATACCGATCCAAAGCTATGGGATTTCTACCGAGCCAATCGTGAGAAACATGGTTCGTTCTTCTTTAATTGGACAACCCAAGACGAAGTAGAATGGAAACACAATTACAAGTTATGGATGCAATTCGTAAACGAATACAAAAACCGTGGCGGTAAGGTAGTGGTAGGCAGCGACACCGGTTACATATACAGCCTCTATGGCTTCGGCTATGTGCAAGAACTAGAACTCCTACAGGAAGCAGGTTTCCATCCTTTAGAGGTAATTCGTGCGGCAACGAAGATAGGCGCACAAGTGCTAGGCAAAGAAGATGAGATCGGCACCATTCATGTGGGCAAGAAAGCCGACATGATTATCGTGGACGAAAATCCATTGCATAACCTTAAATCGTTGTACGGCACCGGTGTACCAAAACTAAACGATGAAACCCAGAAAGTCGAACGAGTTGGCGGAGTACGTTGGACCATCAAAGATGGCATCGTCTACGACGCCAAAAAACTCCTAGCCGATGTGCGTGAAATGGTGAAAGCCAACAAGATAAAGGCTGGGCTGGACCCCCAAGTCCCGATGACAGTCGAACAATAGCCAAGAAAAACTACCTAAGTGAATTGCTTGCTTAGCTTTTCTTTATAACTATCGCCAATTGGAATTTCTATTTCGCCGATTTCTATATCGTGCTTGGTGTACGCAGTTACCTTGCCTTTATTTACCAGGTAGGAACGATGCACGCGGATAAAGTCATCACCGAGTTCTTCAGCAAAAGCTGAGATTGACTGTTTCACAATATGTGTCTGGTCGACCATGTGGATCTTAATATAGTCCTTCAGGCTTTGAACGTACAAAACGTCATCCAAAATAACTTTAATCTGTTTACGGTCTTTGCGCACGAAGATATATTTATTGGTGTCTGCGGGTCGTACCGTTTTGATTTTAGATGTAGATTCATCGCTGCCACTTGAGAGGTTAGCCGCCTGGCTAGCCTGACGGTTAGCCGCCCGGCTATCTTGACGGCTAGCCGCCCGGCCATCCGTCCGTCTATCCTGGCGTCTATCCTGGCGGATGGCCCTGAATTTTTCTATGGCTTTGAAAAAGCGTGCAAACACAATTGGCTTGAGTAGGTAGTCAACCGCATCCAAATCAAAGCCGTCTATCGCATAGTCGCGGTAGGCGGTGGTGAAAATCACATCAGGCTTGTCCAATAAGTTTTTATAAAAATCGGTGCCTTTCAATACAGGCATTTCTATGTCCAGGAATAAGAGGTCGATTGCTTGTGATTGCAATACTTCGCTGGCCTCAATCGCGCTTTGACACGATGCCACAACTTCGAAATCATTTAACTGGCTGAGATGGGATTCGATCAACTCGCGTGCGAGCTCTTCGTCATCAACCACCACACACTTATATGCGCTCATATTACGGCCAAGGTTAAAGTAGTGCTGTAACTATCAGCCGTTTCTTCAACCTCCAATTGATAGGTCTCTGGGTACAGCAGGTCTAATTGTTTCTTTAAATTGCTCAAGCCAATCTGTTCCGTCTCTCTGTTACTTACGTTAAGTTGTGTGGGCTTTGAATTCACCAGTTTGAAAATAACTTCTTTGGCGCTACTGCTCAAATCAATATTAATCTTAGCCGTGTTTAGTTCTTCCACCGTACTGTGTTTGCAGGCATTTTCCAATAAGGTCAACAAGAGCAACGGCGCGATCTTCTTGCTCTCATCGGCATTGCTATTAAAGCTGACATCAAGGCGTTTACCATAACGAATCTTTTCCAGCGCGATATACGACTCGATCAATTCAATTTCATTCCCCAGTTGAACGTACTCGTCATTACATCGGTACAACACATAATCCAAGATGCCAGATAATTTTTCGATAGCCGTGGGTGTTAAGTCAGATTTCTTTAACGCGAGCGAATAAATATTATTCAGTGTATTAAAAATAAAATGAGGATTCAGTTGACTCTTCAGCGCATCGAGTTCGGCTGAACGTTTTTGTTCGCTTAGCTTGAGTACATGCTGCTGTTGTTGATGAAAGTTGTTCGCCATCAATACCGCGGTAGGGAATATGTACAAAGGAAGCTTAGTGAAAAATATGTACTTCATCGTCCACAAGCTAAACATCCGATCTAACAGCGGCATGTGTCCAAAACTTCCTAAAAACTGCGTATAAGAGCCAGAGTAGGACTTTTCTAGATAAAGCACACGCACCAAAATATTTATCTCTGATGCTAACAATAAAAGTGCTAACAGAGACAATATAAACAACAAGGTCTGGCCCTTACTTAGAAGAGTTGGGACCAGGTACTTAATGGTGATGAGCGCCACAAGCGCTTGCAAGAGCGTGATCAGCCCCACAGATTCAATATGTTCCCTAATCGAAGAATATAACTCCCAATGCGGGCCGGTATTCAATAAGAATACTAAAGACCAAAACAAGGCATGCCCGGAGAGTGAATTGAATTTCATGGAAGAGAACTTCGTTTACTGAACGTTAGTGAATCGCTGCGCAAGACTATCGTCTATAGAGCTTCAGCAGCAGTTAAATCGACCAAACAGCTGATAAGGGTGACTAACGTCTAAGTTTGATCTATCAATCAGACTCTAACAATAAAAGTAGCCTTGATCGACCAATTTACCAGATTGGTCTAATAAAAATGAACCTCTCTAAAACAGCGCTAAGCTGCGGCGCAAATGAACACCAATTTTAATTTCTCAGAGAGGAACACACGAAATGAAAATACTACTCTTGATTGTAGGCGTTTTACTGCAAGTACAAATCAGTGCTGCGGCCGATCATGCAAAAGTCCCCAATGACCAGAAAGCTATATTAGTGACTGGCGCTAGCTCAGGCATTGGCCGCAATATTGCAGAAACGCTCGCCGAAGATGGTTACTTTGTCTATGCCGGTGCACGCAAACAAGCCGATATCGATGCGCTATCTAAATTGACTAATGTTCAAGGTATTCGGCTGGATGTCACGGTTCAAGCTGATATCGATAATGCTGTTGCCACAGTAGAAAAATCCGGCCGTGGTTTATACGGCCTAGTAAACAATGCCGGTGTTGTGATGCTAAAGCCACTTATTGAAGCCACCGAAGAAGACATGCAGTTCATCATGGATGTGAATGTGTTTGGCCCATACCGCATTACCAAAGCCTTCGCGCCGCTAATTATCGAAAGCAAAGGTCGTATTACCAGCATAAGTTCAATTGCTGCATTTGGTGCCGCTAGCTTACTAGGCCCTTACAGTATCAGTAAGGCTGCCGTAGAGACTTATAGCGATGTGCTTGCGTCTGAATTAAAACAGTTTGGAGTTGGGGTGAGTGTCATTGAGCCTGGTAACTACCAATCAGATGTATTCAAAAACATGCATCAACGTCTTGCCAAAGAAGCGCAATCAGACCCTACCACGCAATATGCGAAAGCTTATCAAGCAATGGCTAATTTTTCTGCTGCCGATCGATCAGCGCATAAAGAACCCGATGATGTAACTGCAGCGGTAAAGGACGCGCTGTTTACAGATCAGCCAAAACGCCGTTACATGGTCACACCCAATGAAAACGAATCGAGGTATACCTTAGCGGCTGTCATGCGTCTTATCGCGCAGCTGAATGAAGGACAACTCTACAAATATGATGACAAAACCTTAGTAACAATGCTGCAAGCGCAACTAGATAAAACTAAGTAGAGGGCGGGGTGATCACTAATATTTTAAGGGGTTACCTAGCTTTTATGAGCAAAGCCACGAACATCAAGGCCAATGAGTTTCAAGCCACTTTGGCCGCCTTCGCGATGATCTTTATTTTGATGGCGGCCTATTTTGTGCTGCGACCAGTACGCGATGCCATGGCAAGTGATTGGAGTGATTCTGAGGTTAGCCTGCTCTGGAACCTGCAGTTCTTCATCAGCGCAGGCATTGTCTCGGCCTACGGATTCTGCATTTCACGAATCCGTTTTCAGGCAGTGGTACCGTTTGTTTATGGTGTATTTGCGCTGAGCTTCTTCAGCTTCTACCTTGCTGTGCCTTTGTTTGCAGACCCGAC
>CAJQNY010000070.1 GCA_905479805.1 uncultured Arenicella sp. | reverse complement strand
GATTCCTATGGATACGCCTGGAGTATCACGCACGCCTTTAGACAAAAAGCAGGGTTGGTGGTGTTCCGATACCGCGACAATTTACTTTGATGATGTTCGAGTCCCCAAAAGTCACTTAATTGGTGTTGAAGGGCAGGGGTTCCTTGTCATAATGAATAATTTTAACAGTGAACGTTTGGGCATGGTTTACAGCATGGAAGGTGCGGCCCGTTGTTGTTTGGTCGAAGCTGTTGAATGGGCAAAGCAGCGCCAAACCTTTGGTAAACCGCTATCAAAGCATCAAGTCATTAGACATAAAATCGCGCAAATGAAACAACGAATTAACGCTACCCAGGCTTATGCGCAACATACTACACGTGAAGTGATGGCCGGCCGTCCCGATGTGGCTGACCTTGCTTTGTTGAAAGTTCAGGCGAGTGAGACGATGGAGTTTTGCGCTCGTGAAGCAAGCCAAATTTTAGGCGGAGCGTCCTATTTGCGGGGCAGTAAGGTTGAGAGAATTTATCGGGAAGTTAGAGTCAACTCTATCGGTGGCGGCTCCGAAGAAATCATGCGCGACCTCGCCGCGCGCCAATTCCAGTTATAGAAGATAGCTATGATCAAAAAAATAATCTTTGTGGTAATAGGCCTTGTATTGCTAACGTCATTAATGGCTTTCGGGTATTTTAAGGTGAATGAGTCACCATCACTTTCTGAGCCAAGTACTGGAGGCTTGTATTATGAAGGGGCAAGAATAGTCGATGAAGACTCTTTGCGAACAATTGATAGTGGTTCTATCGTTGGATTCAGTGATGCCTATGACACCCAAGCGTGGCTTGGGGTCCCTTTTGCGAAGGCGCCAGTGGGAGAATTGCGGTGGCGAGCACCACAAACTGTAGACAGGTGGAATGACGTTTACCAAGCGACCGAACACGGTAATCCGTGCGTGCAATATTGGGGGCGATTGGCTGGCGTTGAAGGTGAGCAGGGCGATATTGTTGGCTCTGAAGATTGTTTGTATTTGAATCTTTGGGCCCCGAAAGAGATCGTGTCTAAAGATGTGCCCGAAAAGAAACGGCCCGTGATGGTCTGGATTCACGGGGGCGGGAACGACTCAGGCACCGCTAACAGTTATCAAGCACATCATTTAGCTGGGGCACAAGATGTGGTTGTGGTGTTGCTAAATTATCGTTTAGGTTTGATGGGTTGGTTGAGTCACTCTTCAATACGCGAGCAAGCAAACAATTTAGAAGATGCTTCAGGTAACTTTGGAACATTAGATATTATTGCTGGGCTCAAATGGGTGCAAAACAATATCGAACAATTTGGTGGCGACCCCTCCAATGTCACTATCTTTGGCGAGTCAGCTGGAGGTAAAAATGTATTCTCTATGTTGGCTTCACCGCTTGCCGCAGGCCTGTTTCATAAGGCGATATCACAAAGCGGCAGCGCTGATACGACGTTGTTGTCTCTTGCAGAAGACTTGCCTGAAGACGCAGCCGGAAAACCAATTTCCGGATTGAAGAACAGCTCCAACGCTCTGCTGAACCTAGTGTTCAGCCATCGATTTCCGAATGAAACCGCAGTCGAAATAAAATCAAGAATTGAATCATCTAACGCCGCTGAATTGTTAGAGCTTATGCGCGCTGAATCAGCGGATTCCCTCATGAGTCTGGCATCAAACAATCTCGGAGAAGCGGATGAGATTAGAGTCGCTAGAATTGTTCGTGACGGGCACGTAATACCTAAAGCATCGGTGCTGCAGAGCCTTAGTCAAGCTGGAACCTACAATGCGGTACCACTCATCGTTGGCGCGAATCGTGATGAGAATAAGTTGTTTATGATGGGTGATGATGAACTTGTCGATAATCTGTTGGGCGTCTTTCCTCGGATCATAGATGAGAGCAAGTATCAGCGAATCTCTGACTATGTGTCACAAAATTGGAAGGCAGGCGCCGTTGATGAACCTGCTGCGCTAATTACTAAGCATGGAGCGTCTAAAGTTTTTGCCTATCGTTTTGATTGGGATGACTCGCCAAATAATTGGTTGGCTGATATGCCAAGTTTAATAGGAGCGGCACATGGCTTGGAAATAAGTTTCGTGTTTGGCGACTTCATCGGTGGCGCACCTTTGGGCCCGTTACTAAATAAAGCGAATGCTCCTGGCCGAAATTCACTATCAATGGCAATGATGGAGTATTGGGCAGAGTTTGCTTACAACGGCACGCCAGGAAGGGGGCGTAGCGGGAAGCTGCCTGTGTGGCAACAATGGCAACCCGAGGGCGATAATCTATTAGTATTTGATAGTCCAGAAGATCATGGGATAAGGATGGCGGAAATACGCAACCGTGTGGTGGATATAAAAGCGCAGCTTACGGCCGACCCGGATTTTGGATCACAATCGGAACGCTGCGAAGCCTATGCCGCGCTCTTTTTACATGGTTACCAGGCCAGTGATTATTGGGATCCGACTGAATACAGTGAACTAGGGTGTGACGACTACCCGGCAGGCATCTACCGTAACGGTTAAAGTTATCGCTCAACGCGTATCTGAGATGGTATCGTCGATAACAATATGGTGCATTGAACGGTGTATAATAATCGATTGTGAAACCAGCCAGACCCCAACTGCGCACGGGTACTTAGTATGAATTCCATCATGAGAGTCATTGTTACCTTACTATTAAGGAATGCCATCGCGTGCCTTATTGTGATGGCAATATCGACGGGCAATGCTTTAGCGCAACGGACTTACGAAATTGGTGTGTTGGTTGACTATAAAAACGATGAGTTTATTCCTATATTCGACCAATTGCGTTCTGAGATAGTCGCTGTTGTGGGCAGTGATGCCAATATTGTCTTTTCGAAACAGGGTATTCTCGCGAATAATTTCGATATCAAGTTAGCACGACAGCAGTACCAAGAATTACAGAAAAGCAGTGTTGATATAATCCTCGCGTTTGGTCCGATTAATAACGAAGTAATCGTCAATCAAAAGTCCTTTCCAAAACCGACGATTTTATTTGGTGCTGTGAATACGGATGTTGTTGATATTGATGCAGCGAAGAGAGTGTCAGGAATTCGGAACTTCACGTATATATTGCTATCGAACTCTTACCGAAAAGACATGCTCGATTTCAGAACCATATTCCCGTTTGAAAGAGTCGGAGTGATAGGTGCATATGGGCCTTGGGATACTGTGGAGACCAGAGACGTTCTCGATTCCGTATTTGCCGAAATCGGTGCAGAGTATGAACTGTTGACGTATGAATCTCCGCAGCAGTTGGAACAAGAGTTGGAGAACGTGGATTCAGTTTACATGGCAGAAGGCTTCGGGATTCTGAGAGCCGAAGTTAAAGAGTTGGCAGATATTTTTATTCGAAAGAAGCTCCCATCCTTTACCAATACTGCCACATCTGATGTGAGAGATGGTTGGTTGGCAACTAACCAATCGGATTCTAGTTTTGAGCGCTTGTTTCGTCGAATAGCATTGAGTGTTGATGCGGTTGTCAATGGTGAGAACCTTTCACAGCGTCCCGTATATATCGACTTAGGCGAAGTAATTACACTCAACTACAACACCGCAGAGAAAATTGGTGTGGCGTTACGGTTTAGCCAAATCGCAACCACCGATGTGGTTGGGAGTTTCGATGACTTTGTAGTCGACCAAACATTGACAGTATTAGACGCGGTAGAAATAGCGCTAAAAAACAACCTTTCTCTTAGTTCTAGTGCTCTAGATGTCGATTTGGCTGCTGAAAATGTGGCTTCTGCTAGGACCAACTACCTACCTGATTTATCATTGAGCGCAAGCGGTCGTTATGTAGACCCTGATTTGGCTCGCTTATCCGGTGGACAGAACCCAGAGGAAACGGTTTCTGGATCCATCGGCGTGTCGCAAACTTTATATTCTGAAGATGCTAGTGCGGCTATTGGTATACAACGAAGTTTGTTGCTAGCGGAGAAAGAAAATTACAATACCGATGTATTGGATACGGTACTGACGACAACACAAGCATGCTTTAATTTATTGCGTTTGAAGAATGCATTGCAATCACAATCTGAAAACCTTGAGATCACCAAGCGTAACCTCAATGTTGCAAAGCTCAACTTTGATGCTGGTCAATCAAGCAAGGCTGATATTTTTCGTTTTCAAAGTGAAATGGCGACAAACACCCAGTCATTGATTGATGCATTAAATTCGTTTCAACAAGGACAGCATGCATTAAATCGAATACTCAATAACCCGATCGACACTCGTGTGGCGGTCGAAGAGGTTGAGCTAGAGAATGGTCCGTTTGAACCGGAAGAATTTAGCTATCGTCGACTGAGCGCGATTATGGATGACCCCTCTGAGTCAATTATCCTCGAAAACTATTTGATTGATATAGCGTTTGAGTCCTCCCCTGAGTTGGCTGCGTTAAGTCACAATCAAGCTGCTAGCGAAAGAGATATTAAACAATACGGATGGCGCCGTTATATCCCCACGGTCAGCGCGTCGGCACAATACAATAATGTGTTTGATCGAAGCGGGGTTGGCGTGCCTGACCCTAATTTGGCGCTTGATGATGATTACAACCTAGGCTTGATGTTCTCTGTGCCTTTGTTTAATCGTAACTCTGATAACGTGAAACTGAGGGTTGCTAGGAAGCAACTTGAACAGTTGGAGATTCAAATGGCGAATCAAGCGCAGCAGATAGAAACCAGAGTAAGAGATTCAATGCTCGATCTTTCGGGGCGCATCGCTAATATCGAGCTTTCAGCCGTCGCTGAAAAAGCAGCGTTGCAGGGTTTGCAGTTGATCGAGGCGTCCTACGCAAACGGCGCCGTTACGATTACCGAGTTAATCGATTCACAGAATAATTATTTGCAAGCGCAATTGGGGAGCTCTAATGCCTTATATAACTTTTTGGAAAGTGCAGTGAGTTTAGAGAGAGCGGTCGGTAACTTCATATTCTTAGATAATTTTTCCTTACACAACCGTGAGTTTATCGAGGGTTATGAAGCCTATCGAATACAACACGGAAACCGCAAAGCGGGGGCTAAATAATGGTTAATATGAAGAATTTTGCGTTAATGCTCATAACCTTGTTGGGGGTTAGTTCATGTGCCCAAGAGGAAATAGAAGAAGTCACTTTACGTAGCGTACGCACGATGGCTGTGGGGCTAGGTTCTGGTAATGCACAAAGATCGTTTAACGGGGCCGCGCAAACAGATCGCGTGGTGAATTTAAGCTTTCGAAGCACCGGTATTATCACTCTCTTCAATATTACGCTTGGCCAAAAGGTCACAAAAGGAGATCTGCTTGCCGAGTTAGATAACGTTTCAGCTCGTTTATCTTATGAGCAGGCCGTTGCTTCAAGAAACAGTTCGAAGTCTGATTTGGACACTAAGGAATCGAATTACAAGCGTGTCCAGAATTTGTTCGAAAAAGGTGGGTCGTCGCTGAGTGATTACGAAAACGCTAAAAATTCATTTCGCTCTGCAAGAGGAAGTTATCGGTCTGCGCAACGGAGTGTAGAGATTCAACAAGAACAAATTCGCTACGGTAAAATTTATGCCCCGGAGACAGGTGTAATTGCCGTGGTAAATAAGGAGGTAGATGAGAATGTTACTGCGGGCGAAACCGTTGCCATTTTGAACGCAGGCTCAGATATGGAGATTGCTTTGGGTTTGCCAGAAAGTGTGATTAACAAGGTTAAGAAAAATACTAAAGTCGCAGTGAAATTCGCGGCGATACCAGAACGTGAATTTACGGGAGAAGTCTCAGAAATCTCGCCTTCGGTTGACAGACAAACCGCGACGTATCCTATTAGAGTTCGTCTGACTGAAGCTTCCGAAGCCATTAGATCAGGTATGGCAGCGACGGTTGATTTTGATTTTGACGGTGGCAGTAATCAAGTATCCGAATTATTGGTGCCCGCCACTGCTATCGGTGAAGATTCGCAGAGCCAGTTTGTTTTTATACTAGAAGAATCTGATGATGGCGAGTCAGCCTTCGTTCGCAAACGACCTGTGGAGATAGGTCGTTTGATTGGGAATAATTTTCAAGTGATAACCGGATTAGAAGTTGGTGATCTGATTATCACCGCAGGTGTCCACAGTGTGTTGGATGGGCAACAGGTTCGGGCCCAGTAATGTTCAGCCAAAAGGAGCATTATCTGGGTGTAGTCATATGAATCTGGCTAAATTTTCAATCGACAATAATCGCATTACGCTTTTTTTGCTGGCGATGGCACTGATCATGGGGATATCCGCGTATCAATCGCTTTCTCGTGACAGTATGCCGCCGTTCACTATTCGGGTAGCGAGTATTGTATCGAGTTTTCCGGGCGCTAGCCCCGAAAGAGTGGAGTTACTCGTTTCCGATAAAATCGAAAAGAAAGCCCAAGAATTGCCCGAGTTAAAGGAGATTAGCAGTACTTCTAGGACTGGCTTGTCTGTGGTGGTGATCACCTTAAAGGATGATGTTAAGCCCGAGCAGCTGCAAAGTATCTGGGATAGGTTGCGGCGCAAGTTGGAAGATGTAGAGGGACTGCCAGACGGAGTGAACCCAGAGTTAAAAGACGATGATGTCGGGGTTACCTACGGCATCGCTGTCGCCTTGACCAGTGATGGCTTCAGTTACGCAGAGATGAAAGACTATGCGGACGATATCAAAGATGAACTAATTAAATTGGGAGAAGCCTCCAAAGTTGAGATGAATGGCGCCCAAGGTGAGAGAGTGTTCATCGAGTTCAATGATTCGCGCTTGTCGGAGTATGGTCTCAGCGCCACGAAATTACGTAGTATTTTGGCATCGCTAAACATTCTAAGCTCTGGAGGCGAGGTCAACTTAGGCTCCGAGCGAATCAATCTCGAACCAACAGGTAATTTCTCATCCATAGATGACGTGCGAAGCACTTTGATACCTGTTGGTGAAGCGAATCAATTGGTTTACTTGGGTGATATTACCTCAGTGCGCAAAGGTTATGTTGACCCGCCATCTCAAGTAGTGACAGTCGGCGGGAATAAAGCGCTGACCCTGCACGTGTCTCTTAAGAAAAATGCGAATGTTATTAAACTGGGTAGGCAGATCGATAAGATTATTGCGCGCTGGCAAAGTAAGTTGCCGATTGGCTTGGAACTTGAGCGTATCGTATCAATGGACACCTATATCGAAAAGAAAGTAAACGATTTCGCGATCAACCTTGCGCAGTCGATCGGTATTATTTTGGTGGTGATGTTGGTTTTTCTTGGCTTGCGAACAGGGTTTGTAATAGCGAGTCTCATCCCGATTGTAACCATTCTCACATTTGTGTTGATGGGGTGGTTTAAAATCGGCCTCAATCAAGTGACTTTGGCCGCATTGATTATGGCACTAGGAATGATGGTGGATAATGCCATAGTCGTCGCAGAAGCAATTCAGGTTAAAATGGAGAAAGGCATCAAAGCCAGGATTGCCGCGATGGAATCCTTTTCTGAATTGTGGATGTCGTTGCTTATTTCAACTCTTACTTCATCAGTGGCTTTTCTCGCATTTTTCTTGGCTGAGTCGAATATGGGCGATATTGTTGGGCCGATATTTATGGTTATCACTTTTGCGTTGGCGTCATCTTGGTTGGTTGCCATGTCTGTCATCACTATGTTGTGCTACATGTTCCTGAGAGTAGATGATCCGGAGACGGCAACACCAAGTTTGGTTGATAGAACGATTGCACGTTTAAAAGGTCTATACAAAGATGTGATTCTGTTTTCATTGTCCCGAAAGGCATTAGTGATAGGGGTCGCGTTTGGCCTGTTTATGCTTTCTTTGTTCGGTTTTCGCTATGTAGCATTCGTATTTTTCCCTGATAGTGATCGTAATTTAATAACCGTTGATGTCAATTTACCCTTGGGTACACGCGTTGAATCTACGGAAGATATTGTTGATAAGATGTCGAGCTATTTGCGTTCGGAGATGTTGATTAACGAGGAACGAGAGCAGGGTGTGATTGCATGGTCTTCTTACATCGGTGAAGGTCCTTCATCCTACGATAATGGTTACTCCGCTGATGAGGCAAATTCAAGCTACGCTCATATCTTAGTGAATACAGGTGCGCCAGAGCAAAATGAGATGGTGGTTGCGCAATTAGACAAATACGCATCCGAGAATTTTCCTCAGGCTGATATCTTAGCAAACACCTTAGGTGCAGGCGGTACCGGTACGCCGATCGAAATCAAAATATCTGGCCCCGAACCTGATGAGTTAGTGCGTGTAGGGGAAACAATTAAGTTGAAGTTGCTTTCCATTCCAGGAACCAAAAATGTAAAGGATGATTGGGGGCCAAAGAGTAAAAAGTTCATTATCGAAATTGATCAGGCGCGTGCCCAAAGCGCGGGCATTTCGAGTAATGATATCGCAACGTCATTGCAAACAACTTTAGATGGTTTTGATACAGGCGAATATCGTGAAGGGGATAAATCAATTCCCATTTTGTTGAAAAGTAATCTGAATCAACAGAGTTTGCAATCACTCGAAAGTATGAATGTGTTTGCTCAAAGCTCTGGTGCGAGCGTTCCATTGTTGCAAGTCGCTAAGATAATACCGGCCTGGCAATACGCAAAAATAAAGAGGCTTGACCTTGTGAGGACCATGAACGTATCCAGTGAATTGAATAGTTCAGGGAATGCCTCAGAAGTTATGGCCATAATGGATCCTTGGCTGGAAGAGCAAGCGATTAATTGGGCGAATGACTACAGTTACTCAACCGGAGGCGACGCGAAGAGCAGTGCGGATAGTATGGGGGCTGTCGTAAAATGGTTGCCCTTATCGGGAATAATTATTGTTTTACTGTTGGTTATTCAGTTTAACTCATTTCGCAAAACGAGCATGGTGTTAGCGACCATTCCATTGGGTCTGATTGGTGTTACTGCGGGTCTGCTGGTGTTTCAGAAACCGTTTGGATTTATGCCGTTTCTTGGCTTGATATCCTTAGCCGGAATTGTCATCAATAATGCGATTGTTCTACTCGACCGAATTGACTTTGAAAATACGCAGGTTGGTCGGCCTATCAACGAAGCTATTATTGCCGCGTGCTTACAACGGTTCAGGCCCATTCTGTTGGCCACCCTTACCACGGTGTTGGGTTTATTGCCTTTGTATATTAGTGGCGGAGCAATGTGGGAAGGGATGGCAATAAGCATTATGTGTGGATTACTGTTCGGCACATTGATTACATTGATACTGATACCATGTTTATATAGTGTGTTCTACAGCGTCAATTACTCAGATTATGAGTTTGATGAATCGTTAATGAATGCGTGATGCGGAGGTGAAGAGAGTGCAGGACTACGCTGATAATGAACGAATTAGCCTCGTTAGCGATATGCTCTATGACGCGTCACGATCTATTCGTATCTTAAGCCGTTTGGCTTGGGGTCCAGAGGTTCGAGAATCTTTTCTGGCTAGCCATGGGTGCGAGTTACCTCAAGTCCAATATAAGCCATTTGATTCAAGTAAACCGTTGGCCTTGGTAGCTCAGGCAAAACAACACATAAAACATTCAGCGGTTGATGATTGGTTGCTAAGACTCTGTTCGGTTATTGAGAATAGCGCAAAGATGCTAGAGTCTTGCGGTACGACAGATTTCTTTAAATACTCAAGTGAGCTCTACGGTACGCCGATGAGCTTTCAGAATGATGGAGAGACCACGTCCTTGGATCTCGCACAGCAATTTGATCGCCATGTTGACGCTATAGCAGGTATTGATATTGGCGAACCGCCAGAGGCCTGTCATTTGGCTCAGACCGTCGCTGATGAGATGCAGAAGGCTGTGGATAGAATGTTCAAGGATGAAGCGCCTAAAATACAAATAGTGGATGAGCTATCGGCCAACGCACTAGCAGGCCCAAGCCGCATACGTTTGCGGCGTACAGCGTGCTTTACGGATAAGGATATAGCCCAGCTGATTAATCATGAGGCCTATATCCACGTTGCGACGTCGTTAAACGGTCACGCGCAAACGGATCTCAAAATTTTGGGGGCTGGTCATCCAGGGACGACTAAAACTCAGGAAGGCTTGGCGGTCTTTGCCGAGTTCATTACTGGCTCTATCGACATTGATCGAATGCGGCGTCTTGCCGACCGAGTGATTGCTATTCAAATGGCGGTCGATGGCGCAAACTTTATTGACGTTTATCGTTACTATTTAGAGCGCACCGGCGCGAAAGAGCAATCGTTTGAGAATGCCCGCAGAGTATTTCGCGGTGGCGTTATGGAGGGCGGCGCGCCATTCACCAAAGACGGCGTTTACTTGGATGGGTTAGTACGTGTCCATAATTTTTTAAGAACAATAGTTTCGACCGGCCGCGCTGACTGCTTACACTATTTATTCTGTGGAAAGCTAGGGATAGAAGATATCCCGGTGATGCATGAGTTAACCGAGCGAGGCTTGTGTAAGCCTCCGAAATACCTACCGCCGTGGGCCTTAGATATGCGGTTTTTGCTTTGTTATCTCTCGTACTCTTCCTTTCTGAATGGGGTCGATTTAAGCTCTATAAAAAGCTACTACAACGAACTTCTTTCATCCATTCCACGTACCGATCAACGCTAATTGCTTAGTGCTTGTGCTTGCCCTGCAGGCTTTCGTAGGCGCGATTGATGAATAGCTGGTTGTTGCCCATTTTTTCATCAAATTCTTTAGTTATGTTAGCGGCAAAAACCTCTTCTAGGCTAGCGCCTTCAGCAACAAGATTTTCCAATCGGGCTAAGGTCGTTTTTAGCATCACAATGTAGTGCTCAAGACCAGCATAGTTGCTCACTGGCCCGTGGCCAGGGATAACAATGGTGTCTTGATCTATGCGTGATAAAACCTGTTCACAAAAACTGATCATTCCCTTTAACTCACCACCGTTATCCGCATCAATAAATGGGTAGCCGCTATTGTTGAATACATCACCTAAATGAATGGCATTCGCTCCACGAAACCAAACGGCTGCGTCACCGGTGGTATGTGCTGGGCCGAAATGCATGAGTTCAATCGCTTGAGTGTTGTAGTGAAACTGTAGTTCTTCACTAAAGGTGATGTCTGGTAGTGCATCACTAGGATACGCTTTTTGATCATAGGCAACGGAGACAAGGTTGACGATATTGTCTTGTAGCATCATGGCGCGGGAGTTTTTGTGTGCAACTAGAGTGGTTCCCTTTGGTCCCAGTGCAAGATTACCCTCGGCATGATCGAAATGCCAATGGGTGGTGGCAGCGAAATCGATACGCTCTCCGCCGACTTTTCGAATTGCAGCCTCAATTTTTGGCATCAACTGAGGGAACTGATTGTCTACAATGAAAACACCATCCTCTCCAACGCTTGCCGCTATGTTTCCGCCAGCTCCAAACAGGACATACAAGTTGTCGGTAAGCTTTTCTGTTTTGATCTCAGTTGCGTTTAGATCCCAGCCGAAAGCGCCAAGCAGCGCATCGAGTTCAAGAGGTTTTGGAGCATTATCACTATGTGCATAAGAATTTGAATTAATCACTATGCTCAGAGAAATGATTGCGATGATCTTGAATAGGGCCATATTAATACGCTCAATGGATTAAACTTATCGGGCCATAACTATAACATTACAAAGCACAGATGAAATTTAAGATACAGTTGTTCGCTACTGTTTTATTGATCATGTCTAATAATATTCTAGCGGACGGTGATAGCCAGCTCATCGCAGAATTGTTCAAGTCTCATGGCGTTGAAGGGACTTTGGTGGTTGCAAATGTTCAAGGTCAAACATTGTCTGTGCATAACCCCAGCCGCGCTGAACAGCGGTTTTCGCCGGCCTCGACGTTTAAAATATTGAATACCTTAATCGCCCTAGAAAATGGCGTGTTAAAGGGGCAGGAGGATCGCTTTAAATGGGATGGTATTTCCAGGAGTGTGTCAGCCTGGAATAGAGACCACACATTAAATTCTGCATTTAGAGCTTCCTGCGTTTGGTGTTACCAAGATATTGCGACCAGCATTGGTTTGGTAAATTACCGAGAAAAGCTTGCAGAAATATCGTATGGGAACCGTGAGGTCGGTAAAGGGGTGAGGACGTTTTGGTTAGACGGGACACTTAAAATTTCGGCGGATGAGCAAATAGCTTTTTTGAGCGATGTGATGAATGGTGAATACGCATGGCTCACTGATCGATCACTCAAAATACTTGAATCGATAATGCAATTGGATGGAGCGCAGGAAACGGTATTTGCGAAGAGTGGCTGGACGGGTCCTGAGTTAGCCGTTGGTTGGTACGTCGGCTTTCTACGAAAAGATGATGAGCTATTCTTATTCGCACTTAATATGAAGTTAACAGACGCTACCCAAGCGCACCTACGGAAAGATTTAACGCTTCAAGCATTGCAGCTGATAGGGTTACTTGAATAGTGTGCTACAGGCAAAAAATCGTTACGCTTGTTTACCTTTATAGGGTTTAGAAAATGAGTATTTTTTGTTTTACTATAACCGCAGATTTTTGTTAATTCACTCGGCCTAATTTTGGCGAGCAAAACTTGGCCTCAGGAGGCTCCATGGAATACGTTGAAAAATATTTACCCATAATTCAAGAGAATGCTCTTATCTATGGACTTAACTTTGCTAAGGCTGTGGCAATATTTTTTATCGGGAGAATTATTGTAAGGTTTGTCTCCAAGGCAATTGGCAAAAGTGTGTCACGATCAGGTTCTGACCCTATGCTGGCGAAGTTTGTCAGTAATATTGTTTACGCGCTGATGCTCATCTTCGTGCTTATTGCCGCTATTTCTCAGCTCGGAGTACAGACAGCGTCATTAGTTGCTATCTTGGGTGCTGCTGGCTTGGCGGTAGGTCTGGCGCTGCAAGGTTCACTTTCAAACTTCGCTGCTGGCGTTATGGCGATTGTCTTTCGTCCTTATAATAATGGAGATGTCGTTGAGATAGCAGGTCAAGTCGGGCAGGTAGAGGAGTTAGATATTTTTACCACGACTTTGCGTTTGCCAGATAAAACCAAAATTATAATACCTAATGGGCAAGCCTTGGATGCACCCATCATCAATTACACAGAAGCCGGGAATAGACGAATGGATTTGTCAGTGGGTATTTCTTATGACGCAAATATTCAAGAGGCGCGTAAGGTGATTCTTGCTGCTATTGCAAAGTCAGATTATGTGCTGGATACCCCGGCGCCTGCTGTTGGCGTTACTGAACTAGCTGACAATAGCGTTAACCTGACTGTGCGTCCTTGGGCCAAAGCCGCAGATCATCCCGCAGCAACGCTGGAACTTCTTGAAATTATTAAGGATGCGCTAGACGAAGCCGGTATCGGCATTCCTTACCCGCAGCGGGATGTACACGTTTACAATCATTAGAGAGTGGGCCTCAGGTTTGTTGTTGAATGGGCTGAGACTTGTTTTTATTTGTTTTAAGTAAAGTTGGTGATTGGGCGTCGCCTTGCGATGATTGAATTGCTTTGCGCACCTTAGCGGGAGTGGAACCGGACCAACGTCTAAACGAGCGCCGAAAGTTTGAGCTATCACTAAACCCTAAGAGGTATGCAATTTCCGATACAGGAAGCAAGGTATTGAATAGATACTCCCTTGCCATTCGATATCGGACCTGGTCCATCACGGTTTGGTAGTTCATGCCCTCGGCTTTTAATCTTCGTCGAAGGGTGCTCTCACTCGTGTGTAGCTGTCGTGCCATCGAGGCGCAGTTTGGGTATTCTGAGCCCAAACTGATCAGTTTTTGCTTAACCTTTTTTACTAAGGACCCTCGATTAATATCCAACGAAAATAATCGATCACATTCCTTTCGGTATGCTTCAACGGCTTGGAGATTGGCCGTTGAGATTTTTGATTGCAGGCTTAGTTCACTAAAAAATATGGAATTGTCATTGGCGGCAAAGCTCACCTCAGCACTAAAATATTTTTCGTAAGCGTTAAGGTTGTTTTGTGGAATATAGCTTAGGTTTACTTGGGCGTGACCGGCTGGCTCGTCTATCAATATAGAGCCGTTGTACATTATTGAAGCCATCATCGCTTCGCAATAGAATTGTTCCAACTTCTGTGGCAAGTGAGCAGCGCTGATAATAAGAGATGCACCGGTTTCGCTTCTGCTCAGATTGATTTCAACGCTGGGCAAGATTATTTGGCTATAGCGGATCAATAGCTTCAGTGCATCCAGCACGCATGCACTGCTCATAACGGCATAGCCGAATATGCCCTGTTCGGTCAATTTAAGCCGACTACCAAATTTAAGCCCTAATTGCGGATCATTGGTCAGCTCCATAGCAAGTTCTATCGCTATTTGATCTTGTTTCAGAAAGAGCGCTTGATGCGGAGAATTGGTTCTTTCATGCAACTCTGATCGAAAGGTTAACTCGCTAACTCCTAAATCTGAGAGGGTATCGAGAAAGCTCTGGGCGTAATATTCATGCATGTCGTTATTGTAAACGTTATTTGAACGAATTTGACCCTGATAATGAACGTATTTAACCCTGTACCCAAACCGTGTTGAGCTTAGACTCATTCTGTCTAATTGAACGAGATATTTATCTATGAATAAGTCCCATGTAGATGTGTTGATTATTGGCGCTGGTATTTCTGGTGTTGGTGCAGCCTATCATTTACAAAAACACTGTCCGGATAAGAGTTATTTGATCGTTGAAGGCCGTGATGAGGTTGGAGGAACATGGGACTTATTTCGCTATCCAGGCATTCGCTCCGATTCGGATATGTATACCTTTGGCTTTAATTTTAAGCCATGGGTTGAGCCTGAGGCTATCGCACCGGGAGATAAAATTCTAGCTTATATCAAAGAGGCTGCGCAAGAGAATGGAATTGCACAACATATACAGTTTGGACACCGTGTTATCTCGGCAGATTGGTCTAGTAAAAATGGAGCTTGGACAGCGCAAGTAAAAGACCTGGCGACTGGAGTGCTTAGCGAGGTTGTAAGTAAGTTCCTATTTTCATGTGGGGGGTACTACAATTTTGATGCCGGTTATACCCCACGCTTCAACGGTGTTGATGCTTTTGAGGGGACTATTATTCACCCTCAACAGTGGCCAAAGGATTTTGACTATTCAGGTAAGAGGGTTGTGGTAATAGGGAGCGGTGCGACAGCGGTCACCTTAGTGCCTGCCATGGCGGCTAAAGCGAGCCAGGTAATCATGTTGCAGCGATCACCCAGTTACGTGGTATCTCGTCCTGAATGCCAAGATCTTGCCAACACGCTAAATAAATTTCTACCTAAGAAAATAGCCTATGCCTTGAACAGATGGAAAAATATTTTACTAGGAATGTATTTCTACAGTATCTCGAAACGCAAACCTGACGCTATCAAGAAATTTATCATTAATGGTGTCAAAGAAGCGGTTGGTGACGACTGTGATGTTGCTAAGCACTTCACGCCTGACTACAACCCATGGGATCAACGTGTTTGCTCTGTGACCGACGGGGATCTATTTGAGGTTATCAAAAGTGGCTCAGCGAGCATAGTGACAGATCACATCGAACGTTTCACCAAGACCGGTATTTTACTTCGATCCGGTGAAGAGATTGAAGCAGATATCATCGTTACCGCAACCGGGCTTAAACTTGAGATGTTTAGCGGTATGTCATTGTCGAAGGATAAGGAAGTGTTAGATCCGTCGCAATCATTTGTTTATAAGGGCATGATGCTGAGTGAATTCCCCAATTTTGCCTATTCCGTTGGCTATACCAATGCTTCATGGACACTGAAATCGGATTTAGTAGGGGAGTATGTTTGTCGACTGGTAAAGCACATGGATAAACACAAATACGATTTCTGTATACCCGTTGTCCCTGCCGAAGGTCTTAAGGCTGAACCTATTATTGATTTCCAGTCTGGTTACGTACTACGTGCGGCCGAAGAAATGGCAAAACAAGGCAGTGAAAAACCGTGGAAGCTGTATCAGAATTACATGCTTGATCGTTTTAGTTTGGGCTACCAATCTGTCGTAGATGATAGTATTGATTTCAGGAGAATTTGAATTAACGCTGCTAATCAACTTTAAACAGTGAAACGAAATATATGAACACAAATTATATAAAGTCCTTTGTTACTCTTTTCTGGTTGGTGTACGTCCTTAATTTTTTTGTTCCCTGGTTTGCCAGTGGACGCACCATTATTTTCTGGGCGGGCAATGTTATGGCAATCGCCCATCTCTTTGAGTTTTTGATAAAACGCAAACCGTTACACGAGGCAGGGGAGAGCGGCGTCGATTCTTTTGTTCAGACCATGCTCTACGGTTTTCTGTATTGGCAGCCTCTTTTGAAAAAAGCTGTCGGCTAAGGTGTTCATTATCGGGCCTAGATAGGCCCAGGTCATACTCGGTTAACGTAAGCGAGCAACTTAGTGTAATATCTGTTTCTACAAAAATAAAAAATAACGAAGGTTTCATATGAATAATGCTCTTAGGGTTCTGGTCGGCTTACCCGCGCTACTGTTTATTTTTATTGGATTGAGATGGCTTATTGATCCTGCCGGTGTCGCGGCTGAGTTTGGTATGCCTTTGATGGAAGGTTTAGGTTTGAGCACGCAAATTGGTGATTTAGGATCTTTCTTTTTCGCTGGTGGATCAATGGTGCTTTTGGGTTTATGGAAAAAGCAAGCGATATGGTTTCAAGCTCCGGCTCTATTGCTGGCCTGCACAGCAGTCTTTCGCACTCTTGCATGGGGTCTGCAGGGAGCAAGTTTTGCCGGGCCGCAGATTGCTGTTGAGGTAGTTTTGGCCGTTCTTTTGTTGATTGCTTCACGACGCCTTATTGACTGAGTCTGAACATTTGACCAGCACCCGAAATAACTCGAAGAGTTAGCGATAGACAGCGGAGTGATGTTATGAACTTTGATGTAGATTTTGTTAGACAGCAATTCCCGGCGTTCAGTGAGCCTTCTCTTGAGGGCTGGGGTTTCTTTGAAAATGCAGGCGGCTCTTATACTTGTCAGCAAGTTATTGATCGGCTCTTTGACTTTTACACTAAGACTAAAGTGCAGCCTTACTACCCGTTCCCTGCATCGGTTGTTGCAGGCGAAAAGATGGATGAGTCGTATGCGCGAATTGCTGCATACCTCAATGTCGATAAGGATGAACTAAATTTCGGACCTTCGACGACACAGAATGTATATGTTTTGGTTAATGCACTTCGACCAATGTGGGCGGAGGGCGATGAAATAATTGTTTCTTGTCAGGATCATGAAGCCAATGCAGGCGCTTGGCGTAAATTAGCCGAGTCTGGTTTACTGGTCAAAGAGTGGGATCTAGACAAGGAAACCGGCTTGCTGGAGTTAGATTCTTTGGATGAACTACTGTCGAGCAAAACTCGAATCGTAGTATTCCCACACGCCTCCAATATTGTGGCACACGTTAACCCTGTTCGAGAGATTGCTGACAGAGCGCACACTGTCGGTGCTATTGCGGTCGTCGATGGTGTTTCGTACGCCCCACACGGGCTGCCTGATATTCAATCTTTGGATGCCGATATCTATCTCTTTTCTTTATACAAGACTTGGGGGCCGCATCTTGGTGCTATGTATGTGCGTGCCAGTTTACGCGACCAAATGGAGAATCAATCCCATTATTTTAATGCCGGTAAGCCCCGGTCAATGTTGACACCAGCTGGGCCGGATCATGCACAAATTGCCTCAGCAGCTGGGATCGCTGAATATCTAGATGTCGTTTATGACCATCATTTTGATGAGAAGGTAGATTCTGCAGAAAAAGGCCGGCAACTTCATACCTTGTTTTCTGATTATGAAACGACTCTATTAACGCCGTTGCTTAGGTACCTAAATGCCAGAGATGATGTCGCTATTATTGGCCCAGTGGATCCGTCTGTCCGAGCGTCAACGGTCTCTATTTTGCCGTTGAAAAAAAGCGTGCCCGAAGTAGCGCAATCCTTACTTGAGTATAAGTTGATGGTCGGGACCGGTGATTTTTATGGGGTTCGGCCACTTTCATCCCTGGGGCTTGACCTCGATCCGGGTGTCATTAGGATGTCCTTCATTCACTACACCAGCGAAGCTGAGGTGGCGCAGTTGATGGAAGGCTTAGACAAAGCGCTTAGCTGATCACGTTATTACTTCGTTATCTTTCAAGCATTTTCCCACAGAGCTCTTTGTAGAGCTTAGTCGCCACCATGGCTGTCATGCCATTGATATCCCTATTTGGGTTGAGTTCGACGATGTCAGCTCCGATGATAGGCACATTGATACTGTGTAAAACATCGATGATTTGACGAACACTTAAGCCGCCCGGTTCGTGATGAGAAACACCTGGTGCGAAGGCTGGGTCAAGTGCATCAATATCAATGGAAACGTAAACTGGGCCTTCTAGTGTTAATTGATGGGGGCCTTGCCAATCCTTCATTTCATGTATTTCGACATTGAATTTTTCTGCTTGCTCTCTTTGATGCTCATTCAGTGTGCGAATCCCGACTTGAACCAAGTGTTCAGCTAGATCGTTCTCCATAATTCGAGCAAACGGACAAGCATGAGATAGTGGGTTGCCATCAAGCTCGTCGTAAAGATCCGGGTGCGCGTCGAAATGCAGAATTGTGATTTTAGGGTGTCTTTGGTTGATTGCCTTGAATATTGGATAGGTAATTGAATGATCGCCACCGAAAACCAAAGGTTTTGAGTCTGCAGCTAATACTGATGAGATCTTTTCTTCAATTTTATCAAATGCCTCTGAGTCATTTTCCCAAGAGAGGTTGCCGAGCTGATTAATGCCTGGGTGATTTTTCAAATCAGTACCAAGTTCAGTCCATTGATTAGCAGATTCGCATTTAATCATTTCCCAAATAGCATCAGGAGCCTTTGCGGCACCTTTTAAATGTGAAGAATAGGCATCAAAAGGGATACCGAGGAGTGATATTTTACTATTAGACTGCATTCTATCTTTTGTAATCATAAGCTTATAATAAGGTCGCTTGGAAAGAGATCTGTTCGATGAATTTGTTTATGTTGCCTGCAGACCCAGAAAATAGGTTACTTGCATGTTGGAGTTAAGGTTGTATGTTTAAACTTTATGCAATACCCATTATCTTAGCATTGCTGATAAAAGTAGGGCTGATGATATTTGCTAAACGTAAAGGGATTAAGTCCGAATATTTGTTTGGTTTAATCATTGTCTTTGTGTTCCAGAATATTGCTGAGCTTTCGCTTTTTATTGAATACGATTTTGGTAATAGTGGCTATTTTGTTACTCGGGCTTACTATGTGGCTGCTTCGGTAACCAGCATTTTTGCTTGCTATTATGCGTTTGAGATCGAACGTAATAATCAACTGAGTACGCTATTGCACTATATTCTATTGCCTGCATTTGGCTTGTTGATACTCACCGTGATGGCGACCGACTATATTATCGTTGGCTCTACCCCAATTAGTTATGGGATAACAGCCGTTAAAGGAAAAGCGTATTGGTGTTTTCAAATCATGGTGCTTGCGGTCGTCTTTTTTGTTGGTTATATCCTAGTGAGTGGATATAGGAGGGAGTTAAACCAAGTTGCGCAGCTTAGGTGTGCATATGGCTTGTTAGCTTTTCTCCCAGTTATTGTAACGGTGCTCTTTGTTCTTGCGTTAATGGCAATAGGTTATAAATTCAACGCAATGGCTGTTTACCCGATATCTACCACTGCGTTTATATTTATATTAGTTTTGAGTGAACGCAAACACCGGTTAACTGATGTTCGTCAATATATACCTAACTCTCTGGAAAGTGGACTATCTTCGAAAACTAGAGATGCTATCAGTCTGTATTCTCAAGAAAAATTATCCCATAAAGAACTGATAAGTGCGCTTAATAAGGCGGACGTTGATTACAAACTCAGAAAACTAAAAGGAAATGTAGCTCATACCGCCGTTTCAATGAAGGAGCCTAGATCGAGCCTTTACTTTCTAATCAATGAGCACGGTCTGGACTTAAAAAAGTACCGAGAGGAAAAATAGAGTATCTGTAAATAACTTCCTACGGGCTACGTTTTCGCCTTAAGAAGCCGGCGTATCTTTCCCCAACATTAGCAGCGCTGGTAAGCATATCAAGTCCACGACTAGGGCTATGGCTATTGTGAGAGCGGTAAGAAGGCCCATCTGTAGGTTGGGTTGGAATAGTGAAAATGCGAGGAGTGCGAAGCCACAAATTAACACAAATGCATTAGCGACTATGGCGGTGCCTACCATTTCAAACGCATAGGTGATTGCAGCACGTTTGTCTTTGCCTTGTTCGCGGCGTGCGCGAATATATTTGCTCAGAAAGTGCGTAGTATTGTCGACCACGATTCCCAAAGACGAGGCGGCGACAATGGTTGTAGCCATCCCTGCCATGCCAACGAGTACGGCCCAAAGGCTGAGTGCCAGTACGACAGGCAACACATTTGGGAGCAGGCTGAGTACTCCTAGCCCAAAGTGCTCCAAAGCAATAATCAGTACCAAGGCAATGGCGATTAAGGCCACACTGTTGCCGGTGATCATGCTATCTATATTGCGTTGTGAAATATGCGCGAATAATAGAGCTGTTCCGGTTGGCTCGGCTTGCATAGTATTTTGTGCGTTGTTATTCAGCCAATCCCGCGATTCAGCACTAAACTCTCTGATTTGGCGAGCTGTTGGATTGTCTAATGTGGCTGTGAGGCGTGTAGCTGATTTGTCGATGTTGATGCGGTCATTCAAATCCAGACCATAGGGGAGGGATAGTTCATAAAGCAACAGGTATTGTGATGCCAGTTCTTGCGTGTCAGGAACGCTGTAGAACGCTGCGTCGTCACCATGCATGTTTCGATTCAAACGCTTCGCAATATCACTAAAACTATATACCGATGTGACCAATTCCTTAGAACGTAACCAATCTGAGAAGTCCGAGAGTGATCGCAAATACTCTGGGTTATTAATGCCGTTAGGGGTATTGGTTGTTAAGTCAAAGTGAATATAGAGGATGCCGCCAAGGTTTTCTCGGGCGAAGTCAGTATCTGCGCGAAACGGTATCTTAGTATCGAAGAAATGAATGAACTGATCATTCAATTCTAGTTTTGGTAATTGGCTAATGAGTCCAACACTTATCATGGCCGAAACAATTAATATTGGCTTGCTTTTTTGTGTAGTGAAGTAAGCCAAGCTTTGCATTATTGATCTGGATTTGGTGTTCGGGTCCTGTGTTCTAACCTTTACCTTAAGTGGCATTACGCAAACGATAGCAGGCAGAAGTACCACAGAGAAAAACCACGCGGACAAGATACCAATCGCACTGATATTGCCAAGGTGGTGATAAGGCGGGGTGTCTGAAAAATTCAAGCATAAAAAGCCAATGATAGTCGTGATGCTGGTAACGGATACAGCAAGGAAGTTAATTCTTAAGCTTTCGCGTAGTGCTTCGCGCTTTTCCATTCCGGAGCGCATCAGATTCAACATGGTGACAATAATGTGGACACTATCAGCCACGGCTAATGTCATTATGATTATCGGGGCGATTATAGAGAGTGACGTAAGTTGAATGCCGGTGTAGCCCATCATGCCTAAGGGTACGATTGTCGACGTTGATACAACTGCAAAGGTCGCGATAACGCCAGTGACGCTTCTATACACCAAGAGTAAGGCGATAAGTAGTAGGCCATACATTCCCGGGATGAGTGTTTTACTGTCAGTAGTACCTGCTTCGGTGAATGTGATCGACATCATGGAAGATCCAGTCAATGCCACTTTTGTACCCGGGAAGCGTTGTTCTGTTTCCTTTGCTAGGGCTCTGGCAGCCATAACGAAACTCTCTATATTTGTTTCTTCATCATCACCGAATAGCGCAACGACGTTAATCGCAGTAGTTTCTCCATCAAGAGACAATAGGTTGCCTGCCAGTAGTGGTTCGCTTAGTACAACTTGTTTTTTAGTTTTCAGCTGCTCACTAGTGTAATCACTAAACTCATCTAAAAAATCTTCAACTAGTAAATCGTCTTGTTCGACAGAAGTGTGCTGGTAGTTACTCAAAGAGTCGACACGGGATGCAGCGGGTAACTGCCAAGCACGCTCGGTCATATAGTGAATGATGGGGTAGGTGTCCTCTGCTAATGCTTGTTTGCCTTCTGTTTTGATAACGAAAACAATATTGTCGAGTTTGTTATAGGTATCCTCTATTCCGTCATAGGCAATTAACTGGGGATTGTCAGGACCGAAAAACGCACGATGGTCCGTGGCAATCGAATTGCCTGGCAAGCCTGGTGCGGTAATCGCCACGATAATAGAACACACTACAATTGCCAGAATAGGGCGCGCTAACACCTTGTTTGAGATTGCTAAGCCTAAAGCTTCAATTGCTTGTACGATATTCATCTTTCTCTCAGGTTACCTCGTTTATTGCATAGAAGATTCTACCGTTACATGTGTCATCCTTACAGAATTACTTACGTGAAGCTTCTGATCAGTAATAGACCATTCATGTTCTGGTAAATGCAAACAAGAATGATTTGCATTTAGATTAATGTTTGATTAGAATCCAGTTTCACCATTAATTATTAACAGAAGTAATCAGTAAAATGAAAATACGAAGTAGCCTGATCGGTGCATTTGCTTTTCTATTGAGTACCAGTGTTTCTGCTCAAGGAGTAGACCTGGATAAGGTTTTGGCGGAAATTGAAAACCTAAAATCTCATATCAAAATGTTAGAAGCGCAAGTGAAAGAAGTTAAAACAACTGCGCAAACGGCGAACCAAACAGCTGAAGTTGCAATAGAAACGATTGAAGAGAAATCCTTCGGCAATGGATTCACCAGCAGCGCGTTAGAGGGCGTTAGCCTGGGTGGCTATGGAGAGCTGCATTATAATAATCTAGACAGTGGCAGCGAAATTGATTTTCATCGTTTTGTGTTATTTTTTGGTAAGCAGTTTACCGATAAATTAAGATTCTTCTCTGAATTCGAACTTGAGCATGCGCTTGCTGGCGATGGTAAGCCGGGCGAAGTTGAGTTGGAACAGGCGTTTATTGAGTACAGTTTTGGTGATTATTCATCAGCAAAAGCGGGCTTATTCTTGGTTCCGGTCGGTATATTAAACGAAACGCATGAGCCACCCACATTCCATGGGGTTGAGCGAAATGGCGTAGAGAAAGAAATTATTCCAAGTACGTGGTGGGAAGCCGGTGCTGCCTACAGCGGTAGCTTAGCAAACGGTCTGTCTTATGATGTCGCATTCCATTCAGGTTTGAACGTGCCGACAGAAGGTAAGAACGCTTATAGAATACGCAGTGGCCGCCAAAAAGTTGCTGAAGCGAAGGCTGAAGATTTCGCCCTAACTGGTCGCGTAAAATATACAGGTGTACCTGGTCTCGAGTTGTCTCTTACGGCTATGCGTCAAGCGGATATAACGCAAGGCTCGGAAGAGGCGAGTGCTACCTTGATTGAAGCGCACGCCGTGTATCGACGCGGCCCATTTGGAATGCGTGCCTTGTATGCAGAATGGGACATCGACAGTGATAACGCAGCTGCTCTAGGTAAAGATTCACAAGATGGTTTTTATCTTGAGCCTTCGTACACATTCAATGATAATTGGTCAGCATTTCTACGCTATAGCGAATACAACACAACCGCCGGTTTTTCTAGTTCAGAAGCCGTTGAACAGTTTGATGTTGGCGTAAACTGGAATTTGCATGAGAATGTAGTGATCAAAGCAGATATTCAAAACCAAAGCGGGTCAAAAGACGACGATGGTTTTAATCTAGGTGTTGGCTATCAATTCTAATTCGGTTTTTTTTGCTGCGTTGGATTAATTTCTGACAAGTGAAAGATCATGGGTTTATACCGATGGGGTGTTCAGAAATGAGCGCTCCATCTTGTGGTTTTAATGAGTAACTATTTGTTTTTATGATTCGTCAGACCGCCAGTTTTCTATTTCTATTGTTGTTCCTCTCAGGTTTCAGCGGTGCCTACGCTCGCGCAGGTGAATCCCAAGAGAAATTTCAACACTCTAACCAGGAGTTTTTACAAGACCAGTTTGATGGTGTAGTTCCATCTATTCAGAGGGTCTGGGTGCGAGGAGACATTAAGAAACAGGTCGAAGAAATACTCCAGCATCGTACCAATTATTTACGACTCAAGTACTGGCAAAATGAATCGAAGTCGGTTTGGATTCTGAATGAAATTGGCAAAGAACAACCTATAACAGTAGGAATATCATTGAGTTACATCGAGAGTGAAACAAACATAGACGAGGTTAAAGTGTTGGCTTATCGTGAGTCCCGCGGGTGGGAGGTGAAGCATGATTTTTTCACAAAACAGTTCATTGGTTTGGGCCTCAAGACTCAGAAATCAAAGGTACGATTGTCGGGGTCGATTGATGGTATAAGTGGCGCGACTCTTTCTGTGCGCGCATTAAAAAAAGTGGCGAAGATTGCTTTATTACTGGAACAACATGTCAGAGACGAACCGAAATAGCAGCAATAGAAAAGCCATTGAGAGCGTTAAAACTCAGCGTAGGCGTTCTTTTGTGAGGTGGCATCGGCGTATCGGCTTGTGTTCAGCCGTGGCGGTTTTTTTTCTGGCCGCAACGGGTATCGCCTTGAATCATATGGGGACATTGTTTACTAGCAATAAATATATTACGAGTAATATTGTTCTCGATTGGTATGGGGTCGAGCCAGCGCGTTTAGTATTGGCTGCCGATACTGATTCCGCTCAAAATGTTGTGTGGTCCGATGGCACAATTATTATTAACCGCCATGCGGTTCTTTATAACCAGGCTAGGCTACTGGATGTGATTGAGCGAAATGGTATTTTGCATCTAATTACAGCTAACGGTGTTCATCTTTTTACTTTAGGCAGAGAGCGTATTGAGTCTATTGAATTCGAAGGTAAGCGCTTTGTTTTATCAGTGTTAAGTAATGTTGAACCTTCGCATGTGCGACTTGATTCTGAAACCAAGAGTTATCTATTTAACTTGGATGCCCTTGAATTTATCAGTGATTTAATTGAAGACATACCGCAAGCTGGTCGGCAACAGCTAATGAAGGGCAGGCCTTCTGTGGTTAAAGAGCAAGGCAAGGAAAGCAAAGCTTATTCCCAATCCCGTAATTTTTCATTGCTCAAGAGCAAAGTGCTACAAGATGTTCATAGTGGTAGGTTTTTTGGTCAGGCTGGGGCCTGGTTGATGGACTTATTCGCGATTCTATTTATGTTATTGGCCGGTAGCGGGATCTACATCTGGCTGGGTCGTGCAAACAAAGTGCGTTAGTATTTTAGTGCCTAAATATACTATTCGAAGATAAACGCTACGAATAGGTGATTGGCATTCATTTTGTAGGCCGTTCAAATTGGTAGCATTCGCTGCGAGTTGTTTTAATCTGCCATATTGCCCCGCAGTCTATCTCTATCTGTTTGATCTGAGGTTTAGAGAAACTTCAACTCTTGTGTTAATTAGGCTGGAAAACGCTGACACTAGGTTTTTCATGAAGCCTGAACTGATAATGGAATAGATCTTTTAAAAACAGGGTTGTATCAAATATTCTGGGAATCAGGCTCATGTAAATTATATTCTTTTAAAGATGTCGAATTACAGACACCAATAAAAATAAATCTGTACACCGGCATGTCAGGATTGTTAACATCGTCGCATAGACATATTGAATGGAAACTAATCTGTTTATACAAGAATAAGGGTAATTATAAAAAAGGGAGCTAAAACTGGTTAGGTAGGGATCGGAAATTTATACGCTAAATAGTGTGAATTTTGTGGGCACATGGATTCGTGCCGTTTTTCTAAGTATGGATCTTATTCCCCAATTTAGATTAAATTTATTTGTGAGCTACTCACCTAATTTTATATTCCCGAGCCTGGCAATCCTTTGCTTAGCGTGAAAGAGGGGTCAGTTTCACAGGTAGCTTGGTGTAGCCTAAAACAAAATTCGATGGTACAAGTTCAGGTTCACCAACCACTTCGATATTCTCAAACCGTTTCATTATTTCTTCCCAAAGAACGCGAATCTGCATTTCGGCGACCCTGTTGCCCATGCACCTGTGAATACCAAACCCAAAAGACAGGTGGCGACGCGCTTGATCGCGGTCGATGATGAACTGATCAGGGTTATCTATTGCTTCAGCATCACGATTGCCCGATATGTACCACATCACAACTCGGTCGCCTTTTTTAATGAGTTTGCCACCAAACTCAATATCTTCAAGAGCCGTTCGACGCATATGTGCGAGCGGGGTTTGGAAGCGGATGATTTCAGACACCATGCTAGGGATTAGACTGTGGTCCGACTTTAGCTTGGCATACTCTCCAGGGAATTGGTTTAAGAACCTTACCCCGCCTGAGATTGAGTTTCTCGAAGTATCATTACCTCCCACAATGAGGAGCATCAAATTACCCAAGAAATCCAAAGGGTCATCGATCATGTCTTTAGTGTTCGGGTTATGGGCTAGCAAGGAGATGAAATCAAACTTAGGGGGTTGTGCGGCACGTTCGTGCCAAAGCTTGGTGAAGTACTCAAGGCATTCCATTAACACTCGTTGCCGCTCTTCTTCGTCCGCATCTGGATTACCCACAGTGTCAGTGGTGGTCGTGGCATCGGACCAATATGGCAGAAGCCGCCTGTCCTCCCAAGGGAAATCAAATAACGTCGCCAATAGCTGGGTGGTGAGCTCGATGGATACCGTATCTACCCAATCAAACTCCTCATTGAGAGGAAGGCTATCTAGGATAGTGCCCACTCTAGATCGTATTAAGTCTTCAAGTTCGCTAATTCGTTGTGGCCCAACGGCTGGTATGGCTGCTTTACGCTGAATATCGTGTACTGGCTGGTCCTTTGATATGAACATGGTTGGGGAGAATCCTTCTGGGTTATCTCCAATCACAATATCTCTTTCAGATGAGAACACTTTGTGGTTCTTTTCTATCTCTATGATGTCATTAAATTTGGTAATAGACCAATACGGTCCTGTCGGTCCCGTTGGAGACCAATGAACAGGGTCTTCTTCTCGCAGACGTTTGAAGTATTCGTGATGCCATTCATTTTGAAAGATGACCCCATCGCTAGGGTCCAGTGTTTCAAGCGGCAAAGACCAAGGGTCTGATTGCTTTAAAGCTGCTTGCTTGAGGGCCTGATCACTCATATAAATCTCCTTATCACCAATTGTGCCTAATTTATCTATCTGGTTGTTACCTAAATCATAGTGCAATAAAGGACGTTTGACTAATTTTGGAACCTATTGAACGATCGATGTGCCCGTTTTCTCACACTCGCTAGGTCATTGCGCTATGTTTAACTGCTTGTTTCTACTGGCACCAGCTGGCCAATGCGATCGATCACGTACTTTCTAATATCCAAATTCCAATCCTCCATAGGCGAGAACACGCCATGATTGTGAATTCGAGCGCTCATGCCTTGCTGTACACGTTCGCAAATCGTCCAATCTTGGCGGTTTACCAGGTGCCAGAATTCAATCGCATCATCTGGGTTGAACAGGTCTTTGTTTATTTCGCTTTCCTCGAAAAGAAAAAGGCAATCAATAATCGTTCTATTGGCTCCTTTGGCTTGGAGGATAAACACGGCTACGTGATCTCTAGCAAAGCTTAAGAATAGGTTAGGGTATAATAAGTCACCCTTGTGGCTGTTTTGCTCGCTGGCGTTTAGGTTGGGGAAAGAAGGGCGATCTGAAACTCCGCTAAAAGTGAATGTGTCGCTGCCATCGCGGTGCGGGACGCCTTGCTCCCAGTCTAGTTCTGAGCCGCCACTTTCCAAAAATGCGGGGACTATCTTACATAGCTCAGGGTGGACAGGTCCACAGTGGTAGCACTCGTTGTAATTCTCACAGATCACCTTCCAGTTCGCGTTGACCTCATAACGAATGGTCTTTGCAATTCGCAGATCACTGAGTGGGTAACGACGAAAATTATGCGCAGTTTGAGCAATATGGTCTCCAAACGTGGCGCCAGGACTGGGGTTAAGGTTAATAAAGATAAATCCGCCCCAAGTTTCAAGCAATACACTATACAGCTGTATTTTTTCGGGCTTGAAATTAGCGACGTCGGCCATATGCGGTGCACGTTGCAATTGGCCGTCGAGCCCGTAGCTCCAGCCATGATAGGGGCAGAGTATTCTGTTTTTTCCGATGACTCCGCCTTTTAGCTCTACGCGATCATTGATATCTACGTCAGAATTTGACTCTGGCTCAACTGCGCAGAGTAGAGAGCCACGGTGACGACACACATTGTAGAAAGCATTTAGTTTTCCAGTTTTGCTCCTGACTAATAAAATACTTTCGCCGTAGGCATCGATGATTTTATGATCTCCTTGGTTTGGTATCTCTTCTTCTCGACCAACACATATCCATTCCTGCATAAAGATATGTTCGCGCTCTAGCGCGTAGATAGAATCGTCTAAATACCAACTACTCGGCAGAGTAGTTTCCAATCCTTCCATACCGGTTGCTTTGCTTTCAACCATTGCGTTCTCCTGATCTTGCACGGTCAAATTCGATGGTTTTACATGCTGCCATTACAGCTAAAGCCAGCTGGAAGTGCATTAGAAAGTGCATTAAAGAGCGCATTAGATTGCGAGACCTGGTGGGTTCAATTGAATCGGAATATCTCGTAGGTAACTTTTCTGTTCGGAGTTATCAAGTGAGCGTGCAAATTCATGTCCGGAATACACGGCGTGCACGATAGCGCCAGCTGCGGAGCAATCCCCTATTCGTTGCACGGCGGCGATGTCAGATTTCTGCAGGTCGTCACTACGGCTGACGAGAGTTTGATAGAGGGCATCGTTGGGTAATCGCAATCCAACGATGACGATCGAATTCACCTTGAGCTGATCGGGTGCGTTGGTGAAGATATTCTCGAGTTGCGCGAGGCCGTTTTCATACGCCGTTAACAAAGTCTGAGTTTTGACGTCTATTGATAGTTCGTGCATTGCTTGATGAACGAATGGTTGCTCGTTCGTCATGATAGTCCAAGCCGACGCATGGCCAGCAGGGGTGGCGTAACAAACTTTGCTGCCTTGTTGTGCCAAAGACTCTGCGATAACACCACCTAGGTAATAATTGTCAAAGTCATAAACTAATACAGGGCCCGGCGGCACCACTCCGCTGGCAAGATCATCGGGAGTAAACACATTGGGAGAATCTAAGGTGCCAAGTGGTATCTCGAGGGCGGAGTACAGAGATTTGGTCCAGTATGCGCCAGTAGCGATGGCGATTTGTTGGTGGCCGAGTTCCAAAATGTCTTCAGCCGTCAACTCGCTCTCGAGAAACAAATCAACGTTGCCCATTTGCTGTAAGGCATAGAGGCGATAATCACGAACTCTTCCCCAAGCATTTAGGCCTGGTAGGCTGGTCTCGAAGTTAAGTCGTCCGCCCATTGAAGAGGCTTTGTCAGCGATGGTCACGTGGTAGCCGCGACGTGCCGCCACCAAGCCTGCTTCTAACCCGGATGGCCCGCCGCCGACTATCAAGATACGATCGTCACTGCCAGGTTTGTTAAAGCTCTCGGGGTGCCAACCTTTCCGCCACTCCTCACCAATCGTTGCGTTCTGAGTACATCTAACGGGAACGCCATCATGCCAACTAGCGATGCAAATATTACAACCAATGCATTCGCGAATTCTGTCGGCGTCGCCTGTGCGAATTTTCTCAGGTAGGAATGGGTCAGCGATAGATGCTCGAGCAGCACCAACGAGATCAAGTATGCCTCTCTTTACTTGCGAAACCATGGTATCAGGAGAGGTGAATCTTCCGACTCCTACTACAGGTTTATCGGTTACCGATTTTACGAAGTCGATGGTAGGTTCGTGTGCTCCTTCTTCACGAAAACGTGAGGCTCCGCAATCTGTTGGGCTTGAATCCATTTTGACATCCCACAGGTCCGGAACGTCTGCGAGCAAACTGACAACCGCATGCGCTTCGGATGCGAAATTATCGTTTCGCTTGCCGCGAAGCTCTTCAAGGCTTATTCGTAAGGCTACACCACATTTATCTCCAACCGCGTCCTTAGTTGCTTCGATTAACTCTCGGACAAAGCGTGTTCGGTTAGTCACTGAGCCGCCGTATTCGTCCGTTCGGTGATTGTATTCTTCCAATAGATATTCATATCCGAGATAACCCATGCCAGCATAGATATACACGATATCGAAGCCCGCTTGTTGGGCGCGAAGTGCCGCGGCAACCTGCCAGGCGATGACATCCTTAATATCGTCCTTATCCATTATCTTGGGGCGTTGTTGACCCATAAAGCCGACGTGAGTTGCGGCCCATGGGATTCCCGAAGGTGAGTAAGGAGCAATACGTGAGGTTCGGTTCATTACCGACGCACCACCGTGCCAAAGCTCCACTGCGGCGAGTGCACCGTGTTCATGAATGGCATCACAGCTGAGTGCGTGCGAAGCGATATCATTATCATCCCAAAGTCGTGCAAAGGGTAATGGGCTATCATCAGAAGATGGGTGAATTGATACAGCGCCTGTTGACACAACACCCCAGCCACCTTCAGCTTTCATGCCGCGGAATGCTGCTCGCACCCGTGGGTTAGCCTCCGTCATGCCACTTGCATGTGGAACTTGATAAAAACGATTGGGCGCGGTTACGGGCCCAATTTTAACCGGCTCAAATAATATTTTGTGATTCGGGTTCATCGTTACAATAACCGGGCGCTAGCTGACTGCAATACACGCAGTTTGCTCTCGAAGACGGCCATATTATGGTAACAACCGTAGAAGACACGCTTGCCTACATAACCCATACGACCGTGCATATTACGCCAATTATCGAAGATCAGCGTCATGCCTGGGCGCAGCGGAATCTTTATCCAATTGTCTTGGTTGTTAGCAAGTTCGTGGAATAATCCGTAGGCGTGATGAAATTTTTTGGTTTGATTATCCGTCATCATCATCGGCGCACGGTCATAATTATTGAACGAGACCTGCGCAAGATCCTCGTTGGAATCAAGGCGAAAAGTTGGCCGTTCTGCGCGGAGATGCACCTGTGGTTCGATGTAGTGACCAGGAACAATCGTCTGGCATAGGGTTTGATAGGCCTCTGGATCCGCGGTTTTTATTTGATCCGCAATCGCGAACGCATCTACTTGAACGCTTTCGCCACCCTTACCGTCAAACTCAAAGCAATTGAACATTTGAAGCCCCGCAGCGTCATGATAGTAAGTTCCGTCCGTATGCGGTTCGAGGTATTGCGTCGTGTAAGCGGTATCGCCGTGCTCGGTAAGTTCAGCAGACAGTTTCCACATATCGCCAAAGATGGTTTCTTGCACAATACCGATTCGTTTGGCTAAATCGGCCGTTGCTTGTTCTGTAGAGGGAACGCCTTCGACCACACAAAAACCATAAGAGTGTATTTTTTCAAGCCAATCCAAAAGGGCTGAATCTTCTGACATAACTCGTGAGTGATCTACGGTGGGCAAATTTTCTAATGGCCGATCTTTATCCCATAATATGCGACCGATTTTGGGTGCTAAATGATGTTGCGAAGATGCCTCCTGTTTAATACTAAGTAGGGAATATGCTGACAGTAGAGATTTATCACCATCAGGCCAAAAAACTTCAATTAATTGATCATCCGAATCTAAGGTTACCTCCGGCTTCGCTTGTCCTTGTTCTAACGCGAATGTATCAGTATTGCGCTGCAAGGTTGTATGGTCCATGCTCTTTGCATCAATGCCATGATCACGAACCCAGAACCAAGAAAAACCATCCAACACAGTGCCATCACCAAGCGTAATCTCAAGGCCATCTGGCTGTGCATTGACGGATTGAATTGTTTTTGAGCACAATGGCGTGTAAAAGTCAGGTGCTAAAGATTCGCTCAACTGAGGCGTTGCGAGGTTGTTTGACATTTTTGTTCCCAAATAGCTATTCTCAATATAAACTGAACACTCGTTCAATTTACCTTAAATGAGAAACGCTGTCAAAATGGGATTATCCTTCTTAACATGGTATTTGGGTCATAGAGTTAATGAAGCCACTAAGTAAAGCCAAGCTCAAATTAGTTGAAGCAACCATTGAAAGCCTAATGGAAGAGGGCGTTGATGGCTGTTCGGTAAGAAAAATTGCGGAGAAAGCGCAGGTTTCCACGGGGCTTATTAACTACCATTTTGGGTCAATCGATAATCTAATCGCCGCTGCGTATAGCTATTTAGCATTTACATTTTTGGATAGCGCTATTGAAGCGAGCATGAAATCAGAAGGAGATGCTCGACAGCAGCTATCAGCGTTTATCAAAGAAATATTTTCAGGGCAAGTGTTACAGCGCAGAGTGCTTCGCGCCTGGGTTGTTTTCTGGGGTTTGATTGATTCATCGCCCGCGATTCAGTCAGCACAATCCGATTCTAACTCCTCATTTACAAGCTACTTAGAACAATTATTTATGCAGCTTCAAGAACTAAAAGGTAAGCAAATTTCTCCTAAAATGGCTGCACTCGGTTTAACCGCGCTTATCGATGGTCTTTGGCTGGAAATGTGCTTGGAAGAGGGTGCGATCAAGCCATTACAATGCCGTAAGCTATGTGAACACTGGGTGGATTCGATCTGAAGGATTCGATCTGAAGGATTTAGGGCATACTTTCAAGCATGCTAGACTGCAACTATAACGCTTAACTAACTCGGAGTAATGCTGTGCCATCTATTCATAAATACTTTATCGCACTCGCTGTAACATTATTGTCAACGTCGATCTTTGCCGAGTCTAAAACGACTGATGACACAGCAGCCTATAAAACACCTGAAAAAGCCGCTATTACACTCGGGAATGGTGAAAAAAATTGGATCGTTGTCGAAGGCCTTAGTCGTAGCGAATCTACTTTGACGTTTCCTGAGGTTCAGATTAATGGCAATGGCTGGTTGGTCATGCATCCATTTGAAGATGGCAAGCCCAACGGCGATAAATACGTCGCCGCAACGTTCCTCGAAGATGGAAAGAATATTGACGTTCCCCTTAAAGTTCATAAGGGTATCGATACGGGTGAGATGTTTATAGTGATGCTGCACCGAGATTCCAATGAAAACGGAATATTGGATTTCATTTTCGTCACTGACACCGTGGTAATGGATGCGCCAGTGTTTGAAGGCAATACCATGGTTGCCCACGCGATACCATCACCATAAATTGACGAACAACTAGCTTGTGGCAGAAGAGAAATACAATGAACAAAGATTTTTTTGAAAAAGGTTTAGCTAAACGAAAAGCAACGCTGGGCGATGAGTATGTTGAGAAGAACTTAGCGGCGGCTGATGATTTCACCATGCCCTTTCAGGAGGCAATGACCGCATGGTGTTGGGGCTTTGGTTGGGGCGACGAATCAATCGATGTGAAAACACGGTCAATGATGAATTTGTCGATGATTGCTGCATTAGGGAAAATGCATGAGTGGGAATTGCACTTAAAAGGCGCGTTAACGAATGGCGTCACTAAAGAAGAAATCAGAGCAACCATTCACATCATCGGCATCTATTGTGGCGTGCCACAAGCCGTGGAGTGTTTTCGCATTGCCCGAAAAGTGCTCGAAGAAGCCGGAGAGCTATAAACTCACCGCGCTAATGAATTAGCTAGACTGGATCCGGTTTTTGCTCTTTTGTGGTGACGCTTTGTGGTTGTTCACGCTCGCTGAGATAAAAAAGCTTGGCGTTATCATCAATATTTGATTGGTTGTCTGTGGTATTGAACTTTAATTCGCCACTAGGCTTTAGCCAAGCCAAAGCGATGGCATCTGGGTTGGCAGCCCCCCAATCTGTGCTAGTAAACTCGTTACTTAATTCGGTTACCTTAACCTGCGCACCTGCCATTAATTGGCGGTTTACCTTACGAAAAGAATGCTCTTCCCCGAATAGTAAGCGGCCACTCTTTTTCTCGCTGACAGAGTGCTTGTGCAATCGCTCACTGGATTGATTGGGCGGCAACATGTACACATTGCGGGCACCGAACTCATCGCGAAAACTGGTGGCTTGTGTAGCATTAAATTCGAAATGACTAGAAAGCGCCAGCACAGAGCCATATAAAGATAAATCTAAGTGTAGGTCCGCGTGATCAGAGCTGGGGTTGCCGTAGTAGGTGGTTAGACCGGCATTACGCGCTTCACGTAGATTGTCCCAATTGGTGTCACAAATGAGGGTGTCGATGTCTTCTTTGCTTAATGCTTCCGCCAGGCTAATTGATAGCCTGTTGGCGCCGACGATCAAAGCGCCTTGGGTGCTGGGTAGGGCAACTTTAAGGAGTTTCGCCATCGGACGGGCGGTGAGGCTCTGTAATACTACGGTTCCAATGATGATCAGGAATGCCAATGGCACCAGCTTGTCTGCTCCGTCCATGCCTAGCTCTTCCAAACGAAGCGCAAATACAGCGGATACAGCCGCTGCCACAATGCCGCGAGGGCCAATCCAGGCGATCATGGCCTGTTCGCGCCAGGTAAAGTTAGAGCCGATAAAGCTAAGGGCTACTTTTGCTGGGCGAGCAATAAATTGCATAACTAACAACAAGAGAATGACGCCTGAGCCAAGCGCAAGAAATGCGGCAAAATCAAGCCGCGCAGCCAACACAATAAACAAAGAAGAAACAAACACCATGGTTAGGTCTTCCTTGAACTCCAAGATGGCTTCTATATGCACGCCTTTCATGTTGGTAACCAGTACGCCCATCAAAGTCACAGCCAGCAAGCCTGATTCATGCATTAATGAGTCGGAGACTGCAAAGGTGGCACATACCAGAGCCAAAGCAGCAAAATTCTGCATACGTTCCGGCACGAAATGATTTCTGAGAATGACGCCTAAAATATAGCCGGCTACCAAACCAACTACAGTGCCGACCAATACCGTGATACTAAACACCTTGAAAATTTCTGAGATATCAGATGATGTGTGCTGGACTACAATCCATTCAAACACTAATACCGCTATTAATGCGCCAATGGGGTCGATAACAATGCCCTCCCAGCGCAATACATTGCCAATCTTGGGAGTGGGGCGAACTGTTTTAAGCATCGGCATAATGACGGTAGGGCCGGTCACTACCATGATGGCGCCAAAGAGGGCGGATAAGGACCAACTTAAATTTGCCAGATAGTGTGTGGCTACGGTCATTATTAGGCCATTGACCAACACACCTATTGTCACCATGCGTCGTACAGGTGTAGCAATTTCATTTAATTCATTGCGCTTAAGTGTCAGCGCTCCTTCAAATAGAATCACCGCCACTGACAATGAAATAAAAGGAAACAGCAGATCGCCAAACAATGCGTTGGGATCTATCACCGAAAATAGTGGGCCAAGCACCAAACCGCATAGCAATAGCAGCAGGATCGCGGGCAACTTTACTTTATAAGACACCCATTGGCATAAGAAGCCGAGCATTCCGATAAGTCCAAGTGTGAGTAATGAAGACATATGTGCGTTAAAGGAGGTGCGTTAAAAGAAGTACGGAGAAACAATGCATTAACATCGCCTAAAACTCTATCCTGTTGTTTTTTCTGTAACGATAATAAGCGAACTTGACCTATTTAGCATGTAGCAGATGTAAACCTTTGTATAGTTGGGCTGGAAGATGCACTACATAGATAGGGCCTAAATACGCTGTCGTTACCAAGTTAAGTCATCAGGAATTTGGTAGTCCGCATAAGGATCGTTTTCGTCATTCTGTTTTGAATCAATCACCTCATTTTTGATTACGGATGCTGAGTCCCGTTCGGCTATTTTTTTCGCCACAGTTTTTGGCACTAGCTCAAAGCGTTGATCGCCCAAAGAAACGATACAAATCTGGTCTCGACTCAACAGTGTTTGTTGCTCGCTAGTGACGTAGAGCGACTTCACTTTTTTGCCAAAGGTAAAGCTGTAGCTGGCTTCTCCATCGCTACGATCCAGCTTGCTGCCATCAACCAATTGTTTGATCTGCGCGGCTAGTTCGCGTTTTTCAGCTTCACGCTGACGCTGTGCGTTGAGCTTCTTATCCTTTTTCGCCTTATCCAGCATAGCGCGTTGCGTACGCAGAGTTTGCTCGCTGGGTTTATTACGCGCTGCTTTGGCCTTAGTCGGCGCTTTTTTCTTGGGCTGTTTGGTCGCTTTTTTTTGGCTAACTAAGCCAGCCTTTAATAATTGATCTTTTAGTGAGTTCATCGTTAGGTAATTACATTTTTTGTCTGACTCTAATTGTAAGATCAACGACAGGAGAAAACCATCTTAACTTCATCCGCAAATAAAATAATCATAAGGTCTACCTGAACCAGTAATTTATGGGGCAGAAACGGTAACTTGCACGCCGCTCGAGCATTGGTTGTTGATTGGTGACTCACCGCTGACAGCGGTGATGCATGCGCCAACCCAGTAAGTGCCGGCGGCCGCAATCGAAACCGATATAGTCTCGGGGCTGTTGCCCCCTGCAGCAAGAATAGGGACAGCGTCGGTACCAATCTGCGTGTCACTCACTGTGATTGTGCTATTAGTCGAACGGCGATAACTTAAGGTGGTGCTGCCCGAAGACGCTGTCTCACCCTGGTTCCTTGCGGTTGCATTAATTGTAAAT
>CAJQNY010000069.1 GCA_905479805.1 uncultured Arenicella sp. | reverse complement strand
TGAAAATATTGTTAACTACGCACACGCAAAAACATTAAGCTGTGAGTGGGCGCTTAGTTAACGATTGCCCGATTCAGCAGACTCTCGTTTTGGTACGACTCGGATAAATTTTTCGCCTTCCTTAATAAACCCTAACTGGCTCCGTGCTCGCTCTTCTAAGGCTTCACTCCCGCCCTTTAACTCCTGAACCTCTGCGTGCAACTGTTCATTGCGTTGCATTAGCTTCCGGTTATTCTCACGTTCTTGATCAATATTTGCATCAAGAGACCACAACTGGAAAACGCCGTGCGAACCAAACCAAAGACCAATTTGCATAAATATCAACAACAAGAACAATATCGTAGCTAAAACCTTCATTACTTAAGAAACCTATAATATTTAAATTTACGCTGGACCTAATAGTTACATGGGCTGGATAGCATTCTTCTCAGTCTATCCCTCAGCCGGCCAATGCCCTACGCAATCGCAACGGTATCAACTTGAAGAATACACTAATAGAACAGTCAACATAAAGTAATGAATAGGGAGTGTGTTCGCGACAAACCTAGCTATTCAGCCAATAATTCACAAAAGCTATTGCTTTCAAGTTATTGATCTTGATGGAAATTTAATATAAAGTAATTGGCCGTTTTGGCGCTATCGAACAATTCGATAGGCTTTACAGAACGCTTCAGGCTCTTTGATTGATTGTTCGATTGATTAATGGTCGAGTCTTGGTTGATTCAAAAAATAACAATGGAAATAATACGCATGAACAAGAACAATACTAGGGCGTCAATCATACTTGCCTGTTTATTTGGTCTAACTTTAAGTCAGGCGGCAAGCGCGGCTGAAACCGGCTCAATGGGTAACGGTCCATTTTTTGGCCAACAAGCCAAAGGTAAATGGATCATCGGAGCAAAAGTCGGAAAAATCGAGAATAACGTTGAAGCTCTAGAGGATGCTGACGCAACCGGAATAGTCCTTGGCTACCACTTTGATCGGCCTGTGGGTAGAAACGGCTCATCCACAATTGAGCTGGAATATATTTCCGGAGATAGCACACAACCCTTTAACGCACGCCTAGCAACTAACATTTTTGGTGCAGGCCCGGACAATAGAATTGGCCTCAATGCAGGAAACTTCGCAGATAACGTTTCCTTTGACGTGGATGTTTTAAACTTATTCTTCACTTATCGTACGGCAGGAGACTTATATTTTAAGGTGAAAACTGGCCTTTCTTACTCTGAGATTGAATATAAGACCTTAGGATTTAGAGGGGTCGACGAAGATGTCGCATTAGCTCTTGGGCTCGGACTTGGGTATCGCATCGGCGACTATGGCTCGGTTGAAGTAGAGTATTCAGCAGATTCAAGTGAAAATGATCTGGGTATCTTAGGCTTAAATGCTCTTCTAGAGTTCTAACAGAGCCCTGAGATATACTGACACAACAAAGAAAACCGCGATTAACGCGGTTTTTTTTCGTCCAAACATTACTCATGGGCACGCTTTAGCATAAGCGTCAGCAGAGCTATTTCGTTCTAAAGGCTTATGTCATCCAAAATATCACTGACGTCTTCTAGGCCCACGGCAAGCCGAATTAAACCTGTCGATATACCCGCCGAGAGCTTTTGCTCATCAGCCCAACGCGCATGAGTCGTTGTATAAGGGTGAGTAATAGTGGTACGAGTGTCACCTAGGTTGGCTGTAATGGACAACATCTCAGTATTATTAATGAGCTTCCACGCCGCGGCTTGACCTCCCTTTAGTGCAAAGGAAACCACTGCCCCAGCCTTAGATTGCTGACTTCGCGCTAGATCATATTGTGGGTGTGTTTCTAAACCTGGATAATGAACCGCCTCTACTTCCCCCTGCTCTGCTAGCCATTGCGCAATATGCATCGCGTTATCTGATGCCTGATTAACCCTAAGCGGCATAGTCTCTAGTCCTTTGGCGAACACCCAAGCATTGAACGGACTCATAGAAGGCCCGGCAGTGCGCATGAACCCAAACACCTTGTTTCCAACAAACTCTTCGTCGCCGACGATTGCCCCACCAACACACCGCCCTTGCCCATCTATGAACTTGGTTGCTGAATGCATTATCACATCAGCCCCAAACTCTAGCGGCCGTTGCAGTACCGGGGTGCAGAAACAGTTGTCAACTACGACCTTGATATCAGGGTTGTGCTTGTGCGCCAGATCAGAAATTGCCTCAATATCGCCAATCTCCGTAAGAGGATTAGTTGGCGTTTCAAAAAATACCATTTTCGTGTTAGAGCGCAAGGATTCACTCCATGCATCTAAATCTCGTAAATCAACAAAGCTAACATTAATCCCATACTTTGAAAGCACCTGATCCAGCAAAACATAACTCGCGCCAAAGATCGAGCGAGAAGAGACGATATGATCTCCTGCGGACAAACCCGCGAGACATATGGTGAGCATCGCAGACATTCCAGAAGCAGTACCAACACATGCTTCACCACCCTCTAAGGCCGCTAAACGTTGCTCAAAAACTCTGACAGTGGGGTTAGTAAATCTTGAATAGACATTGCCGTCTTCTTCATACGAAAATCTTGCCGCGGCCTGTTCTGCTGAATCAAAAACAAAGCTTGAAGTCGTATAAATTGGCTCACTGTGCTCTTGCTCACTGCCTCGTAATTGACCAGACCGAACCGCAAGCGTCGCAGGTCTATAGTTACGCACCTTATCGCTTTTTTCCATTTTGTCTATTTACGACTGTTAAATATAAAAGTGTCTGCGCTTTTTTGTATCAGCACTGACTCACATTTTGAAGTTTAGAGGGCTTGCTCTTGCGTTTTTTCTTAGCACTGTCACTGCGCTTCTGCTCCAGCCCGAGCAAGTACTCATCATCCACATCACCAGTAACATACTGTTTGCTGAAACATGATGTGTCAAAATCAGTTATCTGCGGATTACCCTCAGTTGCTGAGGCTATTAAATCATTGAGGTCCTGGTAGAATAATCTGTCTGCTCCAATCAATTCTTGGATCTGCTCAATCGTTCGATCATGCGCAATCAACTCAGATGCTGCAGGCATATCAATACCATAGACATTTGGATAACGCACTGGAGGAGCCGCCGATGCGAAATAAACTTTATTGGCGCCAGCATCTCTTGCCATTTGGACAATTTGCTTTGAGGTTGTGCCCCTAACTATAGAGTCATCCACCAACATTACGTTCTTGCCACGGAATTCCAAATCAATTGCATTGAGTTTCTGACGTACCGATTTTTTACGCTCAGCCTGTCCTGGCATAATAAATGTTCGTCCGATATATCGATTCTTGATAAAGCCTTCTCGATAACGAACACCCAGCTTCTGCGACATTTCCAAGGCCGAAGTGCGACTCGTATCCGGAATGGGTATAACAACATCAATATCATTATCAGGCCATTCTCGGGCAATTTTATTTGCTAGTTTTTCGCCCATACGCATGCGTGTTCGATACACGGAAATCCCGTCTATCATGGAATCAGGGCGAGCAAGATATACTTGCTCAAAGATACAAGGCGCATAACTTGCGTCTTCCACACAGATTCTTTTTTCGATTTCACCATCGAGAGGCAGAATGATCGCTTCACCTGGCTTAACATCTGCCACCACCTTGAAGCCTTGGCTATCTAACGCCACGCTCTCTGACGCAACCATGTATTCTGGGCCTTGTTCAGTATCACGATAACCGTAGATTAAGGGACGAATTCCATTTTTGTCACGGAAGGCTATGATTCCAACGCCAACCACAAAAGCGACGACAGCATACCCACCTCGACATCGCTTAAAGACACCTTGAACGGCATCAAATATATCAGAATGACTAAGTTGATAATTTTTCTTGCCCAGCGCACCGTATATTTCATGAGCCAGCACATTTAACAGAATCTCAGAGTCTGAACTGGTATTTACGTGCCGTAAATCATCCTTAAAGATCTTCTTACGAAGTTTGTCGGCATTTGTTAAATTGCCATTGTGAGCTAAGGCAATCCCGAATGGACTGTTGACATAAAAAGGCTGCGCTTCTGCGGAAGAACTAGAGCCTGCCGTCGGGTAACGACAATGACCAATACCGACGCTTCCGCTTAGACGTTTCATGTGGCGAGAAAAGAAAACGTCTTTCACCAGACCGTTATCCTTTCGTAAATTGACTACGCCATCTTCATCACAGGTAAGTATTCCAGCCGCATCTTGTCCGCGATGCTGCAAGACGGTTAAACCATCATAAAGGCTCGTACTAATTTGTGATCTACCAACAATTCCCAAAACACCGCACATAGGGCTAACTCAATCTCTAGTAAAGTTAAAAGTCTAGTAATTACATCTAGTTATTCTGCATCGAAAACAGCTAAAAATGCTTCATTTAAACCGCATTTTTATCTGCGAATAGTGACCGCTGCAGGTGTCAGAATCATACATCATTTAGCAACCATGATTACTCTGTCATTAAGTATTTTTTTAAGCCCCTTCAGAGCCTTTCTTCAACTCTACATTTAGCTCTTCTTCAGCACCATCAACATCACCCTCTTCGTTGGTGGATTGAAGATTATTGGGGAGTAAAGTTTCTACATAGTTCGCGGTTGTCTCAAAATACTTCAAATAGTTTGAGTTTTGCCACCAATCGTTAGATTGCATGCCAAAACCACGAGCAACCAAGATGACAGCAACCACCACAGCTATAGCCCGCAGAGCTCCAAAGCCAACACCCAATACTCGATCGGTTCCCTTTATTGCACCTTTTACAACTAGCTTACTAATTATGTAACTTAGAATAGAGAACAAAAACAAGGTACCAATGAAAACTAAAGCAAACCCAGCGGATGTGCGAAAAGCAGCAGCTGGGATATCAATGAACTGTGCTATAAAATCACCTGCGGGTTCGCAGAATGTAATGCCTAGCCATATAGCCATAATCCAAGAAACGATAGAAAGAGCTTCTCTAATAAACCCTCGCAACAACCCAATAAGAATTGACACAAGAAATATTGCCCCTATCACCCAATCAAAACCGCTCATAGTTAAACCTTTAAATTAATCAACATGCACCAAATGTGCTCTATGGGTAAGCTCGAATAAAACCCGCTTCGCCCGTCTTTTCCGTTAGAAAATTCTTCGCCTTTGCCGCATCAACACGCTGAGCAAAGGGCCCCAACCAAATCCGAGTCCCGGTATTCTTTCCTCGATTCGTATCAACAATGCTCGTAGACGGTGAAAAACCTTTGCTGCGCAGGTCTTCCACAACTCGACCAGCGCCTCTTTTGTCGGTAAAGACACCGACTTGCACCATCCAACCGACATCAATTCGCTTGCTATCAACTGCAGTGCTTTGTTTCACTACCGTAGTAGTTGATGCTCCTTCATTAGCAGTTTTCTGCTCAGGTTTCACATCATCTATGATAGCCGTATTATTCGATGCCTCTTTTGTCGACTCTTTGACTACTTGAGCCGTAACACGCTCGTCAGCGTCCGTGTTTGAATCTGGATCGTCTTCGTCCGCTAAACTCTCTAGGGTTTTGGCTTGGTTCGCTGTCGCTTCCTCTGCCAGGCGATCATCCTCAATTCGTTTGCGCTCAGCATCAAGAGGAGTAATTTTCGAAATATAAACCTGCTCCTGATTTGCTATCTGCTCATCCGCTAAGGCAGACACCAAAGTTTGTTCAACATTCTTAGAGTTAATAGAACTAGGCTGTTCGTTTTGTGTATTCGGCTTAGCCTTCAGGCCTGAATCTGGCGCCCCAAGCAACCAAGGAAGAAAAAGAGCACCAAAAAAAAGTAGAAACGCTGCACCGGCAATACGATGCTTTAAAACGAAGTCAGATTTACTGTTATCGCTTGGTGATTTTGTGTTTGATTCAGGCATTGCTCTATTTAAATTAGTTTTTCTGGAAAAACACCAGCGTAGGAAATTTTTAGTTAAACCGGTTTACTCACAATATTCTAAATTCAGTAAGCCCTGCTCCAACCTATCCGTCGTCTCCAGTGTGGGCGATTATATCACTTACCATGAAAAACGAACCAAAAACGACCAAACAATCATCACTTGTTAACGTTGCTAAGGCTGCTTCATAGGCATTAACTACTTTAGAATGGCAAATCAACTGCTTCGGATGAGCACCCTCGACATTGAATGAACCTTGATCACTAATTAGTTTAGTCACCGACTGACTCAACGCCTTAGATGAAGAACCTCTTTCATTCTCAATAGTGGCAAAATGCCATTCATCAACCATCGGAACCATATGGCTTAGCGTTTCTTTGATCTGCTTATCCTTGAGCATCCCACAAACTGCCACAATACGGCCTCGGATACTTAAACCCTCAATGAAGGCACGCAGACCAACCACTGAATCTTCGTTGTGCGCCACATCAAGAACAATAGATGGTTCACTTCCCACTAACTGACAACGCCCCGACATCTTTGCGACATCAATCCCTGTTGCTACGTTAATGACTGATAAAGGCAAGTCATCATTTAGTAATTGCACCACTTGAATAGCCGCGGAGGCATTATTCAACTGATGGCGGACTTGCCCAAAAGGCAGCTTTAACAGGTGATAGGCCCTGTCTTCACCCGCCCAGGACCAAGTAGCGTGACTCTTTGCCGGACCATCATCAACCTGCAAAGAAAAATCGAAGTCCTTTCCCAATATTTTGGGCTCTATGTTTAGCTCTTTGCACACTTCCAAAATACTGCTGGGTGGCTGCCTCATCCCCAATACACAGGGCCTGTCTTGGCGCGCTATGCCAATCTTTTCACGACCAATTTTTTCAAGTGAATGTCCCAGCCAAGCAGTATGATCAATCGAAATACTGGTTACTACCGCCACATCAGCGTCGAGCATATTGGTAGCATCTTGACGACCACCCAGTCCGACCTCCATCACAGCCAGATCAAGCTCCGCACGATCAAACAAGTCAATAGCGGCTAAAGTCGCATATTCAAAATAGGTCAGACTAGTGCCTTCTCGCGCTGCCTCTACCCTCTCAAAAGCTTCTAATAACGCTAGATCACTAACATCGACGCCATCAATATTAATTCGCTCGTTGAAAGAGATTATGTGTGGCGACGTATACTTACCAACTTTGTACCCTCCATTACAGTACATTGATCGAAGAAGTTCCGCCGTACTGCCTTTGCCATTGGTCCCAGCAATGGTTATCACTTTGAAACTCACACCGCGAGGACATAAGCGACCGTAAACCTCTTTCACTCGCTCAAGAGTTAAGTCAATCTCGCGCGCATGCAATGATTGAATATAGTCAACCCACTCTAAAACCGTTCTCTTCATCTATATCAATAACATCTGTTAATCAGCAACATTCTAAGACACCGCTCTAAGCATCTCGACACACAACTGCACCTTAGCAATATCTTTTACACCCGGGCTCAGCTCGACACCACTATTTAAATCCACATAATCAGGATTGGTAATTCGAACCGCCTCCTTTATGTTAATTGGTGATAAGCCTCCGGCTAATACTAATGGTTTCTCAAGCCCCGTCGGCCAAACAGCTAAATCCAATTGCTTGCCCGTACCTCCATGCTGGCCCTTTACATATGGATCTAACAATAGCGCACACGCATCGGGATGCTTTTCCAAATTTGCGTTTAGTTGCTTTTCATCCTTAACCCGAACTGCCTTTACAAAAGGCTTGCTTAAACTCACCCCAAACTTGTTCGTTTCATCGCCGTGCAACTGAACAATATCCAATCCACAGGCTCTAATAGCGGTCTCGATGAATTCATATTCAGCGTTAACAAAAACACCTACCAACAAAACATCATCTGGTACCTGCGCCCTAATCTTTCGAGCGGCCTCCAATGAAATTGTTCTAGGGCTATTAGCATATAAAATCACCCCAATGGCATCTACGCCTAAATTGACGCACGCTTCCACATCCTCCAATAGAGTCATGCCGCAGACTTTAATTTTAGTAAGCTTAGTAGTCATGAAAATGGTAAATGAATCGTTTGAAGCTATATTAACGTAGGTGATGCTTATGAATGAATTGGAGCACAGAGGTTTAACTCTGACTAACCGTATTACCTATGACCAATAGGATACAGTACTAACCTGACTAGGTAAGAGGTATTGCTCTGGGTACTCAACACCGACTAAATATAGTCCATTTGCAGGAGCGGTAAAACCTCCCTGAGTACGGTCCTTAGCTCGCAAGGCAGACTCCATCCAATCTATATTCCTCTTCCCACAACCCACCTCAATAAGTGATCCTGCGATATTTCTTACCATATGCTGCAAAAACGCGTTTGCTGTTATATCAATCCAAATCCAGTTATCTAGGTGGCTCAATTCAAGATGGCTTATGGTTCGAATCGGTGAACTGGCTTGGCAACCCGCCGCACGAAATGAGCTAAAATCATGTTTACCAACCAGGGATTTGCCAGCTTGACGCATTAAACTAGGGTCCAATGGCCTGAATTCCTCTGAGATATGTCGTCGCAACAACGCTGACTGAATCGAAGAATTATGAATAATGAATCGGTAGGATCGTGACAATGCCGAAAATCGAGCATGGAATTCCATATCGACCGCTTGCACCCAAACGATGCGAACATCTTTATCCAGAAAGCGATTCGCGCCGCGGCACCAGGCAAACTCGCTTCTTTGGGAATCACTTTCGAAATGAATTACCTGATGGGTCGCGTGTACTTTGGCGTCTGTTCTACCAGCCGTAATTACGGTTACAGTAGAATCAGCCACCTTGGTGAGTGCCCTTTCAACCTCTGATTGAACAGTCCGTATCTCACCTTTTTGGGTTTGCCAGCCACTAAATTGTGAGCCATCGTATTCCACACGTGCAGCATATCGCATAGCAATCCAAGAACTTTTAAGGCGAAACTAAAACGAGCCAGTGTCTAAAAGAGGCAATTCGAGTTGTTCAGGCATAATAGTATTAAAGCAATAAAAATTAATTAACTTTCCAACGAATCCAATAGTTCAATTGCGTCTTCAACGACGTCATCATCATTATCATTATTCGCAATAATATCGTCTAAAATTTTCTTGGCGCCCTCTTGGTCTCCAAGATCAACAAAAACTTTTGCTAATTCGAACTGAGTTTTTGCTTCGTTATACTGATCGTCGATTTCCAGCCCGCTGACTTCATGCGTCATCGTAACTTCGTCGATCAACTGGATATCAACCGCTGAATCTTCATCAGCATCCCTATCACTGTCGCTGCTTGCATCTATTGAATCTAACTCCAGTACGTCATCCTCGACGGGCTCCAGCGACATATCATCTGTTATATCTATATCGGCGATGGAATCATTTGAGAGCACCTCAATATCATTGTCTTTCGAACCCTGGTCTACTTCCGGCTCAGCATCACCAGCATCGAACTCAATAACATCGTCTAAATCCACTTTCTCATCGAGCACATCGTCAGCCAAAACGGTGACTAGAACTTCGTCTGACTTATCAAAAACTGTTTTCTCGTCACCAACATCTGAATCCAAATTTGGGCTGTTAAAATCATCACGATAATCGTCATCGATAGACTCATCATCGTCTAAATCTAAGGCGTCAATTTCAACTCTATCTAATTCACTAACTTCGCTACGCCCATCATCAAAATTGATCAAGTTGATGGACTCATCATCCTCAGCCAAAGCCATATCGATTGCCTCACTGGCATCTTCAATAGTGACTTCTTCAACCTCATCCTGGACATTGACTGGATCAGAAATTGCGGTTTCAGCGGGCTCAGCCTGATCATCATTCACAGAGAGCAATTCAGCGACTGACACAGCAAACAATGGGTTATTCGGGGCGATATCCATGCCCATTAAACTAACTTCTTGCCAAAGGTCTGAGGTCAGTGAGCTCTTTTGTGAATACAATTCTTCAGCAATTCTTTCAAAACCCTCTACGTTATTATTCTTATGATACAAGCCTAATAACTTTTGCTTTATATCCACTCTACCTGGCTTGAGTTATTGATTTATATTAATTCATCGTACTAAATAAGAGTCTGAAATCTTCAAAACTAGCGGTTAAATCATGGTGTAAATATTAGTATTAAAGCTTTCAGGTATACAGTATATATTTTTGACTCATATTTTTTTGTATACCAGAAATCTTTAAAAC
>CAJQNY010000068.1 GCA_905479805.1 uncultured Arenicella sp. | reverse complement strand
TCTCGTTTTTGTATTTGAATTTCAGTGAATCGTAGATAGAGGCCAGAAATTCGATTTATCTTTACGTGCTAGCAACCCAAAATGGTTAATGGTTGAATTCTGATTTGGGGGTAATAACGGGGGTAAATAGTGCTCTGTTGTACTTTATATTCTTACTAATCAATAAGATAGAATTAGCATGTTGGTGCGGCTCTGGCACCAAATTATTAAGGCTGATTTCCTAGTGGAATCAGCCTTTTTATTTGTTTATAGATTAACCTATGATGCCGTCATATCTGTCGAGTTGTCAAAGTGTCCATTATTGCTAATCAAGCATGTAAAATTTGTGTTAGCCTGTGTGTTGGACGTTTGCTCAAACGAAAGAAACGTTCACTAAATTATTGCCCAGGGCTTGGATTAGCTGAGCAGTATGTTCTTTCGCAGTTGTACTTGGCGTTGGTTTCCAGAATGGAGGCTTGCGATAAACAACCAGCTTGAATGAGGGTATTGAGATGTCTTTTTACGATTACAAAGCAACCTACAGAACTTCAAAAGAAGTTGGCATGGATATATTTGAAGGCAAGGTTGTATTGGTGGTTAATACCGCGAGTAAATGCGGCTTTACTCCACAATTTAAAGGGCTTGAAAGGCTAAATAAACTTTATCAAGATGATGGCCTCTGTGTTATTGGTTTTCCGTGTAATCAGTTCGCGAATCAAGATCCGCTCAGTGATCAACGTATTTTGGGGTTTTGCCAAAAAAATTACGGTGTTACCTTTCCGGTGTTCGCCAAAATAGATGTAAATGGTAAAGATGAACACCCTCTGTACAAATACTTAAAAGGTAAAGCGAGAGGTGTTTTTTGGTCTAAACGTATTAAATGGAACTTTACTAAATTCCTCATTGATCATGAGGGTAATGTGGTGCAGCGATACGCTCCAACCACAAAACCCCGTAATCTGATCAAAGATATAGAAAGCTTGTTAGAAAAGGCGAATGCCTAACAGGCTATTTATTCTTATTGCACATATTTTTCGTTGGCCTTGACTGTGAGTGGGTGATAGCCATCTTTCGCTTTCGCGAAAGCACGTTTTGCCAAGCCTTTACCATCCTCGGTTTTCGCCAATTCTTTGTATAGAGGCCGAACCAATTTATTGCGGCCTATACTTGTTAGATAGCTGAATAGACGAGTATGAGCAGGTTGATACCAATTCTTGACGCTCATCAATAACCAACTGTGCGCAATTTCATTATTCTTTGACTCGGTCAGTGCAAAGACGCTATCCAAGGCTGACATTTTTTCCAAGCTCAACTGTTCGGGCATATTATTTAGAAAGTATAGCCACTGGTGAACGGTCCATTTTTCAGTATCTATGTCAGTGGCTAAAACATCACCGGCCAGCCAACCATTTCGTGCGGTGTCAACAACTGTAAAGGCATTTGAATCGGGTTTAGGTGCGCCCTCTGGAACGCCAGTGGAGAACACCCATTCATTGATTCGTTCGATATCCAATTTATCAGGGTATTGCGCAATGAGCGTGTTACTTAGATACTCCAAAAATTCATCCGTCGTAATGCTTTGGAACGCATAGTCTTCGAAATATTGAGTAAGAAACACATCGAAATTGTCCCTACCCACTTTCTGTTCCAGCTCACGTAAAAACAGCGCGCCTTTCTCATATGGGATATTAGAAAACACATCGTCGGGGTCCCGGCCCCGTAAATCAATCGCTAACATTGTGTCCTTAGCGTCTAAGGAATCCACGGCCGCAGCTAAATCCTGATAGCCTAGTACCGCCTCCATATTGTAACGATCTTCTCCATACACTAACTCCATGATTCGGTACGTGAGATAGGTAGTAAAACCCTCGTTCAACCACAGATCGCGCCAAGTAGCATTGGTGACTGTATTGCCCGACCATGAGTGTGCTAACTCATGCGCGATCAGCGATACCAAGCTCTTGTCTCCCGCAATAACAGTGGGCGTAATAAAAGACAAGCGAGGATTCTCCATGCCGCCAAACGGAAACGATGGAGGAAGGATCAGAAGGTCGTATCTATCCCAGCTATACGGACCATAGCGTTTTTCGGTCTCAATCAACATCGATTCAGTATCTTCAAATTCAGCCGCGGCTGCGTCCAATATTCCCGACTCGGCATAAACACCGGTCCTTTCTCCCATGGCCTTAAATTGTAAATCGCCGACAGCGAGAGCAATTAGGTAAGAGGGTATGGCTTGCGGCATATTGAATTCGTAAACGCCATCTCGTTCAGCTTGCGGATCATTTGAGGCGCTCATCACCGCGATTAGTTCTTTCGGGGTGCGGATTGTCGCATCATAAGTGACACGCACCTTAGGTGAGTCTTGTAATGGAATAAAGCTCCGGGCGTGTGTTGCTTGCGCTTGAGTAAATAGGAAGGGGTGTTTACCGCCAGCCGTTTGTGCCGGTGTTAACCACTGAACGCCTGAAGCACTTGGTGATGTCGCATATTCTATTGTTAGTTCTTTGCCGTTATCCGGAAGCGAGATAGTCAGTGCTGACCCTAAGAATGACTCGCCAGTGTCCAGCTCGAATGGAAGGTCATCACCATTAGCGCTGACACGATTTATAGTTAGATCTTTGCTATCCAAAATTAGTGTGTTGGCGTCGGGTGTTTGCTTCTTGTACTTAAGTTTCGCGGTCCCTGAGATTACTTTCGTATCAAAATCAACATTGAGATCCAAGGAGATATGATTAACCACGACCTCGTTGGGGTTGGAGAAAGAATGATAGTCGACGCCAGCTTTGATCTCGTTATTTTCTAGAGTGTCGGCTGACTTGGAATTTAATGATTCCAGCTCAGTCGAATTCACATCTAACGCTACCTTTTCAACAGATTTAGGTTGCGGTGAGTCACACGCAGTAATAGAAAATATAATAATGAGTGAAAGAAATAGGAAGTTGATTCTCATGTCTATAAACCAAGTCAGAATTTTTAATAAATGGATCATAACGCATTGTGCTCAGAGCGTTAATTAAATTAGCGGGAGTCAGCGCTGTCTCGATAGGGTATTGAATTGAAGAGCTCTAAAAGGTGTTCCAAATCGAGGCTGGTGAATATACCAAATTATGCAATTTTCTTACTTGCACTCACTATTTATTAGCATTAGACTTTGCGCGAAATTAACCGAGCGAGCCATTAGGTAAGCGTTCGAAACGTTTAGAATTTGAGAAGACAGACAGATGCCAAAAATTACATTTATTGATTTTGAAGGAACTGAGCGCAGTGTTGAAGCAAACCTTGGTGATAGTGTGATGGAAGCAGCCACAAGTAATGATTTGCCAGGTATTGACGCAGATTGTGGTGGTGCTTGTGCGTGCGCGACTTGCCATGTGTATGTGGGTGAGGCGTGGACGGCAGTAGTAGGTAAGCCTGAAGAACTTGAAGCTGAAATGTTGGATGTGGCTGAGGAAGTTAAGGACAACTCACGTTTATCTTGCCAAATCAAAATTACTGAAGAAATGGACGGCTTAGTGGTTTCTACACCAGAAAGTCAGTTTTAGTCTAAAAGACCTTAACCCTTCCAGTATTCAACTCCTAACCCTTCCAGTATTCAACAAAGTCCTCCGACTTCAATGTTGGCAGTGCCTTTGTCGCTGAAGGGGTTCCTAAATAGAGAAAGCCCACGATGTGGTCCTTTTCATCGAGCCCTAGACCTTCGCGCATAGCAGGATGAAACATCATACTGCCTGATCGCCATATAGCACCCACGCCTTGAGCGTGCGCGGCTACCATCATCATTTGCGCGCCTGCACCGGCAGACAATATTTGTTCTATTTCAGGTACTTTCTCATGTTCTGTTATTTTTGCGGCAACAACTAAAATTGTCGGTGCGCGGAATGGCTTACTAGCGAGTTTCGAGGCAAGTGCATCGTCTAGTTCACCGCTATTAGATATCCGCTTGACCTCAGCCATTAATAGCCCAAATTTTTCCCTGGCACCACCTTCTATGACCAGATATTTCCAGGGAGCTAAGGATTTATGGTCACAAGCACGAAGCCCTGCTTTAAATATATTCTCAAGTTGAGATTTGCTCGGCCCAGGTTCGCACAATAGGTTAACTGAATTGCGTGTATGAAGTGCAGTAAGTGCGTCCATTAGCCGTCTCTTTCTGGAAAATTCTTGAAAATGTGGGGACAAAGATAGCAGGTATTCCTTTAGCCTGCAGTTGAAATGGCTCCCTGACCAGGACTCGAACCTGGGACCCAATGATTAACAGTCATTTGCTCTACCAACTGAGCTATCAGGGAACAGTTTTTCAACAGACGCGCATCGTACTGATTCCGCCACTATGGGTCAAGGTTTTTA
>CAJQNY010000067.1 GCA_905479805.1 uncultured Arenicella sp. | reverse complement strand
TCAATATTATTGGTTCCTATCTTCTCCGATATACCAATAAGTCTGGTTGATTATCAGCGCTTGGTCGTCGCTCCAGCAGCTCAAAGCCTAGCCTTTCAAGCAGGCGTTGTGATGGCTTATTTGTTTGCAGCGTTTCAGCATCGAGAGTACCTAACTCGAACTGCTCTTTAGCATGATTCAATAATGCGTCGCTGGCTTCAAAGGCAAAGCCTTGCGCAGAAAACTCTGGCAAAAAAGCAAAGCCGTAATCCTCATATTGCAAGTGTTGTTTGTTTAAAAAACCAGCAATGCCCATAGACACCCCTTGCTTATCGTCGATAAGGTAATAACCATATCCCGGATCTTCATATGCGCTCATGAAGGCCTTCTCTATATAATTTCGAGCATCAAGTTCAGTATGGATTTCACGATCACCTATAAATTCCAGAAACCCCGGGGAGTTCATTAGCTTTAATATGAATGGGGCGTCAGTCGGCTTTAGCTTTCTGATCGATGTTCGGTCTGTCCGCAATATGCACATCTATGTTCTATTACGATGCTAACTTTGGGCGACAAAGCGATTGTTGGGCACGTCTTTCGTGACTTTGTCGTAGTCAAAAACTTGCCCATTCATGGTTATGTAGATTCCAGGTGGCAAAGTTTGTACGGCGGCGATTGCGCAGCCTATATTGAATACTGCATCACTATCCTTAAAGATAGCCGGTGCCAATGCTCCTGTTAAGACAATGGTTTTGTTGGCGATGGAACTCAATGCTTCTGCCGTTTGCACCATGGTGTCTGTACCATGGGTGATCACAATTCGTTCCTCTAATATCTCTTGAGCCGCACAACGGATTTGCTCTCGATCAACGTCGGTGACATCCAGGCTATCCTTCGCCATCAATGATGTGACGGTGAAATCTAGACCAACATCATGTTCTCGCAAAATCTTCCCAATACTCGGAGACCCAACTTCATATTTACTTTTGGCATCGAAATAGATTTTATCGATAGTGCCACCTATACAAAAAATTCTTATTTTCATGAGACTGATCACTTTAAATTTTTAACCGTTTAATTACCGCGAATTTAACATGCATAGAAAACGAAGCAAGCACCATTTACACCGATACAAATTCTTTATCACCAACTAAGGCGCGTAGTTATCCTTAACAGCCTTCTATTCTAAGAAAAGATGCCCCGTCTTCACCCAGATAATAGTTTCCTCTTCGACGTAAGGGTGATGACTACTTAAGTGCGGGCTTCTAAGCCAAGTTCCCGCGGGGTATTTACCGTGTTCATCTTGGAATTCCCCAGATATAACAAATACCTCTTCACCACCAAAGTGTGTATGTGGTTGGAAACGCTCCTTGCTTGGCCATTTTACTAATGCGGTATGTTCATGGATATGCTCGTGCAAAGGCATCACTTCTAGACCGCCCTGCCCGGGTAACCATGTCTGTGACGAGGTATCTATTTGAAATTGTTTTTGGTCACCCTTTTGGAATTGGCAGAGTTTAACAAACAGCACACACCCTTCTTTACTAAACGGAGCATGAGCACTTCCTGGCGGATTCCGAAAGTATGTGCCTGCGGGATAGTCCCCTGTCTCATCTGAAAAAATGCCTTCCAACACTAGAATCTCTTCACCGTAGGGATGCTCATGTCGTTTAAACGAAGAACCAGGCAGATAACGCACCACTGACGTGGCGTGTCCAGACTCTTTATCTTCCCGTGCTAATGGTTTGCGTTCCACGCCCTGTGCTGGGCTTGATTGCCAAGGCATTAAGTCGGTTTCGATCACTAACTTCTTTGAGAAATCCATGTTTAACATATCAGTTTCTACCTGCAATAACTCCACCGTCGACATCCCAAATTGCGCCCGTGACCCACGATGCTTTGTCGCTTAACAAAAGCTCTACAACGTTAGCGATATCGTCACTTGTACCCACGCGGCCAATTGGGTGGAATGATCCAAAAGAGTCCATTGTACTCTCGATTTCAGCGTCTGGCACAAACGCATTGTAAATCGGTGTATTAACAACTGCGGGTGATACAGCGTTCACACGTATGTTGAAATCGCCTAGCTCCATTGCTAGATGCTGCGTCAACGAATGAAGCCCAGCTTTCGCCATTGAGTATGCCGTCGAAGGAGTAGCCTTAATGGCCTGTTTTGCCCACATAGAACCAATATTAACGATCGAGCCCGCACCAAAGTGCATCATATTTTGCGCTATAGCTTGGGTCACAAAGAATGTAGAACGATTCAACTCCATATAGATATCGTAGTCTGAATGATCATGCTCAATGAACGGTTTTGGATTAAATGAGCCGGCTGCATTCACCAAGTATTTGATATGTGAGGTCCTGCCGCTCAAATCTTCTATGAAGCTTGCCACATCGTCTCTGCTAGATAAATCAACTTGTACGCTAGTCGCTAGGTCTTTGTTTTTTAGGGCTTGTAAGAACGAACTTAATTTATGCTCGTCTTTCCCAACAATTGTGGTTTTCAAACCCTGATCAATTAGACGTTTAGCGATTGCTGCCCCCATGCCGCTCGAACCACCTATAACGATTGCTTCCGATTGGTTTATACTTTTCATCTTTAGTCTCCAATAGATTGTTTGATCTGATGCGAGAATTCTAGGCGTTTAATACGCAGATAAAAACCGAGCACAAATAGGTACCCTACTTACTTTTGGGTCTATCTTAATGAAAAATAAAGAGAAATTATTTAGCAGAAAATCGCCACCAGAGCGCACCGCTCGAATGGTAGAAACGATATTTCGTTGTAAATGGTCTATGACTGTCTACCAGCTATTAAACGTAGGAATAAATAGACCAGGTCAAATGGTCAAACAAACTGAGGGCTTAAGCACCAAAGTTCTAAATGAATGTTTGAAACGTAACACCGAGTTTGGCATTCTCAAAAAAATCAGCTTTAACGAAAGTCCGCCCAAGGTTGAATACCATGTTACTGAGTTTGGGAAAAAATTCTTGGAGGTAGTGAAAGCACTAGAAAGCCTTCAGCTGGAAATAGACAAATAACGCTCGCTAAGCGATAAAATAAGTAACGAGCGAATCGTAGTTAAGTGCCAAATAAACTAATGTCGCCAAATTTGCAAAAATCAGAATAGGCACAAACCACAAAAACCACACTAGCAACGAGCCCTCATGCAAATAGATGATAAATAGGGGGATTAGCAAGCCTATATAGAGATCTAGACTTATTTGCCGATGCCAAAGGTAGGGGCGTAAATCTCTTAGGCTTTTAAAAAAGTTTTCACGCCGATTTATACTCACAGTATAGATAAAAAATGCCAGCCAGATTAACCACACGATCGGCTTACCGAGACCGTAATCACCTGAACTAAAAAATAATGGCTCACTATTGTG
>CAJQNY010000066.1 GCA_905479805.1 uncultured Arenicella sp. | reverse complement strand
ATCTGCAAATCCAAGACGTGCGGGGATTCCAAGTACGCGGTAACAAGCCGTCAGCAATACGGCTTTTGGCACACACCAACCATAGCCTTTTTCAAGTGTGGTCGATGCCATAAAACCCGTTGGCTCTATGTCAATTTGATAGGGATCGTAACGGAAATCATCCCGAACCGCGTAGTAGAGTGAAACCGCATTCTCCACCTCTGTCGCATCTGCAGAGCTGTGAGATTGAGTATAGCCAATAACCTCAGCGTGATCGCAATCGATAACCTTCGTTGCTGACGTATGGGCGGATGTGGGGGCAATATTCAAGGTCATTATGGCGGGCTCTATTATTGCTTCGCGGGAACCACAGTTAAATCGGTGATCCTGGTGGCATCGTGGGAAGGCCGATCAATTTGTCGGAACTTATCGTTTGCAGATCTTCTAGTCGCTTAGTCTGATACTGATAAAACCCTTTGTAGCTGCCGGTACCGCGCTTCTTTGATAGGTAGCGATGCTCATCATTCAAAACGCCTAATATTTGGGCTTTGAGCCATGGTTCGGTTTCTTTGTTGTGTAGCAGGTTTAGATAATTTGAGTAAACTAAATCCACCACGGTTTGATGCAAGTTGGCTGATATTCCTTCATAAGATTGATCTATAATTTTTTCATGCAAGGTTTTCGCAACGCTTTGAATGGAAGGGATACTTTCATCCATGGCGTGCTGTTGAGCAAGCCGGGTCAGTCTCTGTGGGTGTAAAATAAGGCTGATCGTGTGTTGTGCCGAGGCCGCTGCTAACGAGTGCTGGTCGAAGCCCACACCGGCATTACCTTTGAGTGATTCTCGCGTTCTATAATTCTCACTGGCCTTAGGTACCATATGGGCAATAAGCTTGGGGCTAAGCGATAGGAACTCAGGAGATAGAGTTTTAAGCATACTCGCAAGCGTTTTGGTTTGCTCCTTACCTTCGACTACTTCGATAAACGGAGCAGAATCTGAAGCGGTTTTGATGCTGTAATCGTAATTCAATCCGCCTAGCCATTTTGCGGCCGCACCAACCTGGTAGCGATGAAAGTAATACACCGGGACCAAAAGCTCTTCCAGGTCAGACCAATTCCGACCAGCTTTCAAATTGTCGGCCCCAAAATTGGAGAGCGCAGCTGCGCGGATATCAATCATGGCATCAAGCTCATCAACCGCGTTGGCACCGTTATCCCAAAGACTGGCGGCAGCATGTGGGCTGCCAGGGTTACGTGCATCTGAATCGGTAATATAGAGCAATCCATTTTCGTCGCTTAGTTCAATGATGTCTCGCAGCGCGGTGTGCTCATCAACCTCGGGAGGGAATTGTGAATATCCGTAGGCTATTGCCGCTTTATCCCATTTGCCAAGGCCAACTCCATACGCGTTGGGCGCGCTGATTCTGCCTTCAGACAATTGAAACTGTGGATGCGGGTAATCCATGACCGATTCACGGCCATAATTGCTTGCAGCAAAATTGTGGTTAATTCCCAAAGTATGTCCAACCTCGTGCGCTGATAACTGCCTGATACGAGCGAGGGCTAAGTCCATTAAGGCTTGGTCATCCTCGCTGGAAGAAAAGGGCGCCATCATTCCCTGTGCAATTAAGTAATCTTGGCGAACACGCAATGACCCTAAGGTTACATGTCCTTTTATGATCTCTCCGGTTCGTGGGTCGATAACGCTAGAGCCATACGACCAGCCTCGAGTACTTCGATGTACCCATTGTATAACGTTATATCTAACGTCCATTGGGTCAGCATCTTCGGGTAGGACTTTTATCTGAAAGGCATCCTTAAAGCCGATATCTTCAAACGCGGAGTTCCACCACAGCGCGCCATCAATCAGAGCCGATCGCACGGGCTCAGGGACCCCTGGATCGATATAATAAACAATAGGGTCAACGGCTTCACTAATAGCTAGGCCGGGGTCTTTTTTAACCAAGCGATGACGGCCAATAAATTGTTGTTTAATCTTTTGATTGATGGGTTGAGCATAATCACGATATTCCATAGCCCAATAGCCGCTCTTTGGCATAAAGGTGCGGGGTTGGTAATCGTCATCTGGCAGCCTCACAAAACTGTGATGCATTTTTAGCGTGACGGCTCTAGGGTTGGGTGACGTGCTCTCTAAATACTTGCCTGGTTTGTTCCCCAATAAGGTAATGGTCGCCTGTAGTTCAGTATTGTCCGCAAAGGCTTTGGTACGGCTGTAGTCTATTGCTGATCGAGTGGCGTCCACAGCATAGCCACTGCCTTGCTTTTGTTTTTCAAGCGCTCGACCAACACCATGAATGTCTTGCAATATGAACTCGCTGGCGTCGACTAGAACCCAATCATTGCCGCTGTCTTCAACGACGAAACCCCACAAGATTGAAGAGGCAAAAGCCTCATCTATGGCTTGTGCTTCTTTTTTATTATCCGTGTTGGCCCTAAAGTAATCTGGCTTTTGCTTTAAAAATACCTTGTTGCCAACTTTCTCGAATACGGCTAGACGGGTTTCTCCGAGTTGACCTCGATCCAAACCAATATGGTTAGAACCCAAACCGCTGGGCAAGCTGGTTTGATAGATGAATTCCTCATTCAGATTATGTATCTTTAAGTAAATCTTACCCTCGTCTTGTTGATGCACGATATCCACAAAGCCATTATCAATATCATTGAACTCACTGAGTTTTTTGGCGTCGCTAATCGCTGGGAGCAATATTAAGAGGCAAAGGAGAGTGGTCGCTATTAGTTTCATATGCAGTATCAATTTGGATGAGGGATGACGTCAGTTTCTTATTCGCACAATAGAGAAAAAATCAAAAATGTTTGGAAATGCCAATACGAAATTCACGAGGTATAATTGCGCAACTCTTAGCTGATTGCAACGCATCAATGACATCCCAAAATAATCAAGTGAGCAATCTATGTTCAGCCGAAGAGCTGAATACCTTACTCAGTGAATCTAAAGATCCGAGTGCCAAGCAGAGCCCATTGAGTATTCTTGATTGCTCTTGGTATATGCCGAGCCAGCAAATTAATACGGCGGCGGCCTATCAAGAGATACACGTGCCAGGTGCCAAGTTTTTTCATATTGATGAGATTTGTAATAAAACTTCTGACCTACCGCATATGATGCCCACGCCGGCTAAATTTTCTAAAGCGGTGCAAGACTTAGGAGTCTCATCACAAAGCCAGATCGTTGTTTACGATAGCGCTGGATTGTTCTCAGCCGCCCGCGTTTGGTGGATGTTTCGTGCATTTGGGCATAATAATGTTCGTGTGCTAAATGGCGGCTTACCGGCTTGGATAGCTATGGGTGGCAATGTTGAGTCGAGAGTAGAATCAAAAGTTGAATCAACAAAACCAAATGGTGGTGCATCCGATCATGCGCAGCAAGCCACCTTTACGGCGACTGCGCCAGCAGACTATGTTGCGAACCTCCAAGAGGTGCAAGAGAATTGTAGAACAGGCGAATGTTTAGTCGCAGATGCACGCTCATTAGCTAGGTTTTTGGGTGAGGCTCCTGAACCTAGGGTTGGTCTTAGCTCCGGTCACATGCCCAACTCGGTCTCGCTCCCCTTTGATGATCTTATCAACAATGGACGATTGAAAAGCGCTAGTGAGTTAACCGAGATTTTTGCTAGCCGTGGAATTACCGCCGACACAACGCTAATTACAAGTTGTGGGTCGGGTGTGACAGCCGCTATTATTACTTTAGCACTAGATGAGTGCGATTTGGGAATGCACAGGCTCTACGATGGTTCGTGGAGCGAATGGGCGTCGCGAGACGATACGACTATTCTTACAGGGTAGTTATCACAGGATAACTTTGACTAATTGGGTTAAGAAAGAACTAAATTATGGACATTTTTATATCGGACCAACACCAGCAACACTCACCTAAGTATGAGTTCTATCGGGGCGAGCGGGTTCCGTGTTTTGAATGCCCTGATAGGCTAAATATCGTTCGAGCGGCCATCGAAGAAACGCCTCATCAACTGAAAAATACTAATAAAGATAGCCGTCAATTTTTAGAGAGAGTCCACAACGCTAACTATTTACGTTTTCTTGAAACGGCTTGGTCTCAGTGGTTAGCAATCGACTCGGAAAACGCATCAGTGCAACCGTTTCCCTCTGCTTGGCCGGTGCGAACTTTACGCAGTGACATTGAGCCAGAAAATTTTGTGGCTAAGCTTGGTTTGTACTCAATGGACAACGGTAGTCCTATGGTCGAAGGCACTTGGGCCGCCGCTAAAGCAGGTGCGGATGCAACAGTGAGTGCCGCGCTTCACCTTCAAACTTTGATTGAAAATGATTCTTCTAGCGGAGTCTTTTGCGCAACAAGGCCTCCTGGCCACCATGCGGGCACCGACTTCATGGGTGGCTATTGTTTTGTGAATAATGCCGCCGTAGCCGCTGAAGTGCTGCGTGAGCAAGGGCATGCCAAGGTTGCTATCCTCGATGTTGATTATCATCATGGGAACGGTACGCAGAGTATTTTCTATGAACGGGCTGACGTACTATTCACGAGCCTTCATGGTGATCCAAAAACTGAATATCCGTTTTATCTTGGTCATGCTGACGAACGGGGTGAGGGCGACGGCAGAGGGTTCAACTTTAATTACCCTCTAGCCGCAGGTAGTAGCGCGTCTCTATGGTTTGCTGCCTTAGAAAAGGCGAGTGCAGAAATTAAACAGCATAGTGGTACCGCCTTGGTGGTTTCATTAGGTCTGGATACTTATTCAGGCGATCCAATTTCAAATTTCGAACTGGAGACTTCGGACTTTAAGTTATTAGGGAAGAAGATTAAACAAATTGGTTTGCCTACACTTTTCATCCTTGAGGGTGGCTATGCCACCGATGAATTGGGATTAAATACTGTTCAGGTAATTGATGGCTTTGAACAAAATTAAAATTGCCTGGGGTTTAATCTTGGCGAGCATCGCCATAGCCGCGTCACTGATTTGGTTTCTACACGACGACTATGCTCGTGTCTACCAAGCCGAGTACGCAGGCAGCGAAGTGTGTGGTGGTTGCCACCTCATCAATCATGGCCAATGGGAAAGCTCGCCGCACCACAAAATTACGCAACAACCAAAACGTGAATCAATAGTCGGAGATTTTGATAACGGCGAATGGTATTTACCTGAGAAGGATAGAAAAACGGAATTAGATCGTTTGCCCGCCGTTAAAACGTATAGCCAATCGGGCGAATACTTTATGGCGTTGCGTTACCCACAGAGCGAGCAATATCACCCGTTTAGAATAGACCGGGTAGTGGGTTATCAATATCGTCAAACTTACCTAACCAAAGAAGCCGATGGGGTGTTACGTCGCTTGCCGGTGCAGTGGTCTGTTTCGCGCCAAGATTTTTTCGCCTATTGGAACGAACAAGAAAAAGGCGTGCACTCAGTCCATGACTTGTGGGCGCAAATGAAAACATTAAACTCAGCTTGGAATCTTTATTGCGCCCGTTGCCATACTACTAATTTAGATATAGTCGAGAAAGCGCGTGATCACTCAACGGCTAATGTCAAATGGACGGAGCCTGGGGTAGGTTGTGAAACCTGTCACGGCCCAGGTAGTAAACACATTAAATACATGGCAGGTAAACCGGCTAATCGTTTGATGAGTTTCTTCAATCAATTGCTAAATGAAAAAACCGCACCCTATATTATGAATGCCTCGCGGCTTGAAAAAGGCGTGGCGCTCAGCGTATGTGCTCGGTGCCATGGGTCAGATATTTTGCGCAAGCGAATGGATATTTATCGCACCTATGAGCCAGGTTTCGATCAGCACGGACGTTACAGTGATTTATCAAAGTATTTCAAAGAAGCTCCGCTTGTGCCTGGTCGAACAGCGCCGACCGTCGAAGTTTGGATAGATGGCCGACCGAAGGGCTTAGGCACGCTGTTTCGTTCATTTGCGGATTCAAGGCACTATGACAAAACGGATATGCGGTGTTATGACTGCCACGATGCACACGCTAATAAAGAAGAATCATCGCTAGGTTTAAAATCAGCCAGCGCAGAGAGTAATCAATTCTGTTTAAGCTGCCATACGGAGATAGCCGAAGATCAGGAAAAGCACACCAAACATACAGCAGGGACGAGCGGTTCCTTTTGTTACGACTGCCACATGCCACAAACCATCGCCAATGCCGTGGCGGGTGATATCCATTTTGTTCGCACGCACAATATGGGCACTATACCAAACCCATACTTGAGTAAGCGTTACGGTGCAGAGAACTCACCGAATGCGTGTAATATTTGTCACCAAGAAAAGTCGCCAGAATGGACAATTGATAAGTTGCATGAATGGGGGCAAGACAGTCATATGCTGGACCAACCACTGCACTTGAACCGAACCGCCGAGGCTGATACGGTTCATTAAGATGTCGTGAAGGCTCTTGTTATTATTTCGTTACAGGGATAAATGATTTATATGTATTACGGCAATAATGGTTTTAACTACTGGTTTCCCTTGGGTTCGACAGTCCGTTCTTTGCCCTTTGCGGACATTCAGATCAGTTCGGCTCTGGCTCTATTTATTACTCGTTCAAAATGACTGTATTTGCCCTTTGTGGCCATTGGTTAACGCAGCGGGAATGGGCTGCTTGCCAGAGTTCCTTAATTTTTCGTATACTTAGCAATTCATTTGCCCAATAAGTTTCGCCAATAATCCGTGTTTCTTTTTGTAGCCTAGGTTCACCATTTTTCAATATATCAACACCAGCAAATCAGCAGCAAGCACTAGCTATGGATCCAATACGACGACACATCGATAATCTTATCGAGCAATTAACCTTAGAAGAAAAGGCCTCATTATGTTCCGGTCAAGATCGATGGTCGTTTAAGCTAGTGAAGCGACTTGACATACCTGCAATCTGGGTTGCGGATGGACCCCATGGCCTGCGCAAAGCTCCTGATAGCGCAATGACCGGTGATGGCGATCAGCTCCCTGCAACCTGCTTTCCAACTGCTTCGGCTTTAGCCGCTAGTTGGGACCGGGACTTGCTCAGAAGGGTTGGCAAATATATAGCACTAGAGTGTCTAGCCATGCGCGTGCATGTGATTCTGGGGCCAGGAGTGAATATCAAGCGCTCACCGACGGGTGGCCGCAATTTCGAGTATTTCTCAGAAGACCCCGTATTATCCGGCGAGCTGGGTGCGGCATATATCGACGGCGTGCAGGCAGAGGGCGTGGGAACCTCGCTAAAGCATTTTGCCTGCAATAGTCAGGAAACCCAGCGAATGGTAGCCAGCGCGGAAATCAATGAGCGGGCTCTGCGCGAAATATACCTGCCCAATTTCGAAATTCCTGTGAAAAAATCAAATCCATGGACTGTGATGGCCGCCTACAATCCAATTAATGGTACAGACTCCACAGCCAATAAATACCTCCTCAATGACATATTAAAAGAAGAGTGGGGATATGAGGGTATTGTAATTTCGGATTGGGTGTCGGTATTTGATCGCGTTGAAGGGATTAAAGCGGGTATGCATGTCGAAATGCCTGGCAGCTCAGGCATTAATGATGCCAAATTAGTAGCAGCTGTCAATCAAGGCACACTGGCGGAATCCGAGCTGGATAAGCTGGTGAAGGAAACCCTACAACTTATATTCAAAGCTAAGGCGGGCGAAAAAGAAGATGCTGCTTTCGACGCAGAACAGCACCACTCCTACGCAGGTGAAGTGGCTGCTGAAACATTTGTGCTATTAAAAAACGATAACACCACTCTACCCATTACAGCCGAAAAATATTCAACCGTTGCTCTACTGGGAGAGCTTGCAGTGGCACCGCGGTTCCAGGGCAATGGCAGCTCCCAGGTGAAACCGACCCGAGTCGATAACCTCAGTGATGAGCTCGCCATGCTGGTCGGCGATGAATTTCAGCTCGAGTATTCTCAGGGTTACCAGCTTGATGACGATGCTGATATGGCATTGATCTCAGCCGCAGTTGAAGTAGCGGCAAAGGCGGATGTTGCGATATTGCACGTCGGACTGCCATCACACTATGAATCGGAGGGCTATGATCGCAAGCATATTGATTTACCGCCGGTGCAGGTCAAACTGATCGAAGAGGTCGCCAAGGTGCAACCCAATACGGTGCTCGTTCTGAGCAATGGTGCCGCCATCGCCATGCCTTTTGCTGACAGCGTCGCAGCAATACTTGAAACATGGTTAGGTGGCCAGGCGGGAGCCGGTGCGATAGCCCAGACTTTGCTTGGAATTGTTAATCCATCAGGCAAGTTAGCAGAGACTTTTCCGGTACGATTGGAAGACTCTCCGGCATTTCTGGATTTTCCCGGGCTCAACCGTCGCCTAAATTACGGGGAAGGCATTTTTGTCGGTTACCGTTGGTACGATGCACGCAAAATTGCACCATTGTTTTCGTTTGGTCATGGCTTGTCCTATACTACTTTTGAATATTCAAACTTAGTTCTTACCCGCGCAATCATCACAGATTCCGATATCTTGCAGGTGTCTTGCACAATCAAGAATACTGGCGCGGTGGAAGGGAAGGAGGTCGTGCAGCTATATGTTTCGGATAGAGAATCACGGCTGATTCGACCAGTTAAAGAACTCAAGGGCTTCGTCAAAGTTGCGCTTGCTGCTGGACAAGAAACTACCGTAAGCTTTGAGTTGAAAGCACGTGATTTCTCCTATTACGATGATGCCTTCGGTTCCTGGATCGCTGAATCCGGCGATTTTGACTTGCATATTGCCGCTTCGGCGCAGGACATTCGCGTCAGCGCTGCAGTCACCCTGGATGCGCAGCAGCGCCGGCCGGTTCATTTTGATGAGCGGACTACCCTGCGGGAGTGGGTACAATATCCGGAAACCAGAGCAGTTATTCATGAGGTCGTTAAGGACTTCTTTCTGCAAAATCCAACAGAATTTAAGGGTGACTTGATGGATTTTAATATCAATGAAGACTTCCTCCTCGACCTTCCTGTGATGAAGTATGTGTTTATATCAGGGGGACTCATTACTGAACGGCAGATAGCCGAAGCACTGGAAGCCGCCTCCCAGTTGACTGTCAAACTGTAGGTTCGCTAGGTATCAGCTGTTTACATAAAGTGAATTAGATTGTGTCGACGTTAAATAAAAAAACTGGGCCTTATGGGCTCAATAACGAGTCCTTGGCTTCTTTACAGCAAAGCGTTTCGACTCCAACCTATGACCGAAGTGCGATTAGTCCCGGAATTGTTCATATCGGCATTGGTAACTTCCACCGTGCACACCAAGCGTTTTATCTTGATCAGCTTTTTAATCTTGGGATGGATCATGATTGGGGGATTATTGGTGCGGGTATAAAGTCATTCGACCAGACCATGCGCCAGAGTCTGGCTAAGCAAGATTGGTTGTATACCGTAGTCGAGCTAGACCCGCAGAGAGATATTGCTCGAGTTTGTGGTGCGATGATTGATTTTATACCTATAGATCCACAACTATTGATTGACCAAATGAGCGATCCAGCGATTCGAATTGTTTCGCTAACGATCACTGAAGGTGGTTATTTTCGGGATGAAAAAAATGGCAAGTTCAATCTAAACCACTCAGAGATTGTTTACGATAGACAGCATCCTGAAACGCCCAAAACAGTCTTTGGTATTTTGCTGGCGGCACTGGCTAATCGTCGGCAGCAATCTTTACCAGGTTTCACCGTTATGTCTTGCGATAACCTGCCGCAGAATGGTTCTGCCGCTCAGCAAGCTTTAGTTGGCCTAGCCAAATTACAGTCTAAAGAACTAGCCAGCTGGGTTGAGTCAGAAGTGAGCTGTCCAAACGGCATGGTCGATTGCATTACACCCGCTACCGGTATAAGAGAACGTGACTTAGTCGCTGAAAAGTTTGGTATTGTCGATGAAAGCCCAGTCGCCTGCGAGCCTTATCGACAGTGGGTATTGGAAGATCGATTTCCGCAAGGCCGCCCTCAATGGGAAAAGGTCGGTGTCGAATTTGTTGGTGATGTTGCACCTTACGAGCTAATGAAACTGCGTTTACTCAACGGCGGTCACGCGACGCTTGCTTATCCTGCTGCTTTACTCGGGATAGAGTATGTTCACGAAGCGATGGAAAATGATTTGGTCAGTGGCTTTTTGTGTAAAGTGATTAAAGAGGAAGTGATTCCTATCCTACCCTTAGTCGATGGTTTCGACTCCCATGGCTACTTTGACAAAGTGAGGGAACGATTCTCGAATACCAAAATGGGCGATACCATCGCCCGTCTTTGTATGGACGGATCCAATCGCCAACCAAAGTTCATTTTACCGTCTATAGTCGATCGGCTTGCCCTAGGTTTACCGGTTCAAGGATTAGCATTGGAAGTGGCTTTGTGGTGTCGATATTGCGCAACCAGTGACGACGCAAGTAATCCACTTAATTTATTCGATGAAAATGCCGTTCTATTGAGACAAAAGGCTTTGTTAACTCGTGACGAACCGTTAGCATTTATTGAGCTAGAGACGATATTCGGCCCATTATCGACTAACGCTAAGTTTGCTAAATATTTTTCTGAATCAATAACATCGTTGTGGCAAAACGGGATCATGGTTACATTAAAAGATTATCTTTCACAATGATTTTGAGAATAAACTCATGTATTTAATATGCGGCGAAGCCTTATTTGATGTCTTTCTTGATAACCAGGTAAAACGTGATTCAGTCAATATGAATGCACGCGTTGGAGGCTCGCCTTTTAATGTAGCAATTGGATTATCAAGACTCGACAAGCCTTCTGCTTTGCTCACTGGTGTGTCGTCAGATGCGCTTGGCAATCTGCTAGCGAACCAGCTGAAATCAGAGTCAGTGTGTACAGATTACCTTTTACGCTCTGGTCGCAGGACTACCTTAAGCTTAGTGACCATCGATGATTCAGGCCAACCAGAGTATGTGTTTTATGGGTTGGGCTCGGCAGATTGTAGCGTCGTGAGTGACGATCTGCCGCCTATTGGTGATGACATCATTGGCCTTCATTTTGGATCTTATTCTCTCGTGGTAAAGCCGGTTGCTGATGCGTTTGCAACACTACTTAATAATGCGGGAGATCGATTTGTTTCGATAGACCCCAACGTGCGCCCGACGATTGAACCCAATATGCAAGTCTGGCGAGAGCGCATCGCGCAATATGCAAACCGTGCACAATTGCTCAAAATCAGCACTGAAGATCTGGCCTATTTGTTTCCAGATTCACCCATTCATCGTCACGTGGAAAACTGGTTAGCAGCAGGAGTCAAACTAGTAGTCGTAACCGATGGCGACAAAGAAGTAAATGGTTGGACGCAAAGCGGGCTGCACAGCTGCCGCAAACCGCTCATTCGAGAAGTGGTTGATACCGTAGGCGCTGGCGATACCTTTCAGGCTGCCTTGCTTGCACAGTTGGCCGTTGAAAACGATCCCTCAAAAACGCTATCGGAATTAAACCAACAAAAACTTGATGATCTGCTCGACTATGCAGCGAACGCGGCATCTATCACTTGCTCGCGTCGGGGTGCTAATCTACCTTATCGACATGAGTTGCTTTAGTTTCTCTAAAGGCAAAAGCACCTTGTAGTTATGCTCCGTCAAATATCGCTTTTAAATATTGAATCTAAGCTATTGGTATAGAGCGTTTCAGCCGTATGTACCACGATAATTAAAATGGGAGACAAATCTTTTTACAATACAATTCAATTTTTTCTTATAGATAGAATGACCCAATCAAAATCATAGGAAGCATCCTAATTTTAACAAAGACAGCTTTAAGTGGTATGTTACCCCGCGTCCCGAACGGCTGAAATGAGTATTCAACTGCCTGATCAAAAAGTCAATGACTGAGTGCTATTTGCCCATTACTGCCCTTCGAATTTTTCTATAACGCCACCGTAAAAGCTGGAACGGCGGCCCCGCCAACGCCTTTTGTGGCCCATTTTGCGATCTTGTTGCATTGTTTACGCTTAGCACAATTACCAATTACCAATAAGCAATTAGCGGTAAGCCTGGTCGAAGGTCCTTCGATTGAGATTCTATTTGCCCATCGAAAAAAACTTCTATTAAGTGCTCTTTGCCATACTTGATTTCAAGCCTATCTGCTTCCGCTGATTGAAGAAGCGCCTCAGACATAGAGTCTACCGGCACACTTATACAAACATTACTCACAGACCTAAACGTTCCAATATCTATTTTTCTATTAACTGGCGCAACAAATGGAGCATAAATACACAATGGCTCCAAGATATTGCTAGAGTTACTGCCCACATGAAAAGCCATAGGTGACTCAAAATAATCCGGTTGATAGCTCCAGCCATCAAATGGCATATTTAAAGTTTCGCTCTCTTTGCTTGTTAATATTATCCCAAAAGGCGACGCGTCCTTTTCACTGGCTCGTTCAGGAAACAATAGATCTTTTCCCGGGCCATTATTAGCTTCATCGGCGTCTCGCACCCATAATAATTCCAGCATGCTATTTGATAGTCCGAAGCGCCGATTCGAAGTGCCTTGGCCTTGGTGATCTCGACTAAAACTTTCTTCCAACCCAAGCGACAACAATAAATCACCTACTCTTGCATTCGGCTTCGTAAGTATAAAAAAGTGATCGAGTTCCATTTTCATAGACTAGCTACCGACATTGATGAATTTTACGCTCTAGCATCCTTGTGGATACTAGTCCTTTAGTGCTTCCTTCTGAGTAAAAATACCACTGTAGTGTAGAAAATCTTGACTAACCGTCGTGAGTATTCTACTGCCCTCTAGCTAGACTAACAAGTAAGGGGCTCTAGGTTGCGTATATTGTCGAACTTCAGTATCTGAACTATCGGATCAAGTCCCATACCTATAGCTAATTAGTTGCTGAGAGCGATCTCTCGCAATGCTTTCCAATCACTTTCAGTTTGGGCCGCTTCTGCCCGTGCTCGCATTGTTGACACTCGCTGATTTATTATTTCAATCTGCTGAATAAATTCGGCGTCTTCTCGGATTGAGTCGAGATAGACATCTCCAGTCAATTCGATGCCATCAAATGATATTGAACTGATATAACCCTCAGCGACGGCTTGTTTAAACGTCTCTAGTGCCTCTGCGTGACGGTCGAGTAATACGAGCGCTTGTACATCACGAAT
>CAJQNY010000065.1 GCA_905479805.1 uncultured Arenicella sp. | reverse complement strand
TTGCCCGATTTCGCTACACGTGCACTAATCGATACTTCATCAAACATGGAAAGTTTGAATTGTGGAATCATTGAATCGGCATCGCTTAAATTGATGCGAACCGGTAAATCAGCGACTGTTATTCGCTTAACCGCAAGTGGTGCGGGTGGGCCGCTTTGGGCTCGGGCAAATACAAACACTAGATCACTTGGAGAGCTCTGAGCCAAAAGGTTTTGATCGATAGTCACATATACCGAGACTGATGCCGTGGCGGCAAGTTTATCGTCGGTTGTATTGGTACTGGAAGGCAAGGGTTGCTGACTCGCAAGTTCCGGCGAGGACGTGGCGGTATTGTCTGTGCCGAAAGTTTTCCGCATCACATCGCGCAATTCTTCTTGTTGGCCTGGCTGATTAGCAAGAAGCGGCAGCAGATCATTCCAATGCCGTTTAGCATCATCAAGTTTGCCAATTTGGGCTGCACCTAAACCTGCGAGCCACAATGCGTGCGGATGTTGGCCATTCAACCTTAAGGCTCGATTAACCAGCTCCATGGGCTTGCCAGCGAGCCTGCCTCCGAGTTCCAATGCGGTGGAGTCAGCTAGTGCGGTTAGGATGTCGGCGTTCTCACCGCCAACTTTTAGTATATGTTCATTGGCTCTTATCGCATCTGCATACCTTCCCATTGACGCGTAGCTGCGTGCCAGCATTGTCCAGCCCTGCAAATCTTCTGGGCTATTCTTCATTCTTTCTTCCAGGGCACTAACCATGGTTTCAATGTCGGCTGGCATTTCAGGTGCCGCCTTAGTCTCTGACGACGAGTTCACCGGAACACTTCTTTGTGTAGAATCCTGAGGGAATGACAATGCTTTTGGCGTGCCCGTTATCTGATATAAGATGAGAGCACTAAATGGGATGATGCAGGCAAGCAACGCGATTATCACGCCGTTGCTCTCAGAGGTGTTAAAGTCTTTGTTCGTCGGCTTATCAACATCGACATCGACATCTATGTCGATATCCAAGGCTAAGTTTGATTCGATTTCAAATTTTAGTGCCTCGTATTCTTCCGCACTTATGCTGGCATTTTTTAGTTGTTCTTCAAGTTCAACCATGCGTTCTTTAGCAAAGTGGATATTTTGAGCATGGCGTTCATAAGAAACAGTGCCCTTAGGTTTCAGCATGGGGCGAATCAATATAAGTACACTGATCAAGGTGATTGCGGCGGCGCAGATGATAAATAAGGTCATGTGTTTATTTGCTGTTTAATTATGTGGAGACGGCTACTGCAGTTAGCTCTTGGGCTTAAATGTAGTTAGCTCTTGGGCTTAAATTCAGTTAGCTCTAGGGCTTATTAGGTTTATCGCTAGAGTTTTTCTCATCACCTTCTGAACGTAGTGAAGGCGCATCGTTTAATAGGTTTCTAACCTTAATGTGCTTGCTTTCATCCTTAGCGTAGGTTGATTTGAGAACTTCGTTTCGTTGACGTTTTCGTATATTGAGCAACAGAGCAGTTGCGGCTAATAGAAGCAATACAAACGGTCCGACCCAAAGCAGGGCGTTGCTTAAGGAAAAGGGTGGACGGTACAGTACAAACTCACCGTAGCGGTCACTCATATAGCTCAGTATCTCTTGGTCGCTCTTTCCTGCTTTGAGCATATCCTCTGTTTTTTTACGTAGGTCTTTTGCCAAAGAAGCGTCCGAATCCGCCAAGTTTTGGTTCTGACACACTAGGCATCTTAGTTCAGCTATCAAACCTTGATAGCGTTTTTCCAGAGCAGCCTCTTCAAATCGAACCTCTTCAATGGCGGCAAAACTCATATTGTTGGAGGCCATTAACACAAGACCAAGACATAACATGGCTATACGAGTTGCTTTGCTGGTTAGAACCCGATAAAAATGGTTGTTCATTTCCCACCTGCAGAATTGGATGAAACAGAGTTTGCTTGCGCAGCTTTGTCAAACAAAGGCAAAATTTCTTCGTTCAACGCTTTTACACTAATCGGTCCCGTGTGTTTGTAGATTACGTTACCTTCTTCATCGATCACAAACGTTTCAGGCACTCCATACACGCCCCAATCAATGCCAGCGTCACCGCTCAGGTCTTTAGCGATCAAGCCGTAAGGGTTGCCTCTTTCAGACAACCATTGGATAGCATTTTTAGGGTCATCCTTATAGTTAAGGCCTAACAGTGTAATGGTTGTTTTTTCAGCCAGTTCGTTGAGCAATGGGTGCTCTACGCGACACCCAACACACCAAGACGCCCATACGTTTAATAACCAGCGCTGGCCTTTTAAATCGGCTGGCGAGATTGTTTCTTCTGGTTTGTACAGTTGTGCCAAGGAAAATTCGGGTGCTGGTTTTCCGATGAGCGTTGACGGGAGGTCACGCGGGTTCAGTGTGAGCCCAATTCCTAGAAACGTTGCTAAGGTGATAAAGATCAACAGAGGAACTAAAAATTTCACACTAAACTCGCCAGATTGAGTTGTACTAGGGTGAGTTCTATACATGGGCCAATAAATGGGTGTTCTTTTCATAAGCTATTCTGATCAGCGCTGCGCGTAAGCCTTAGGCAATGGCTCGTTTGCTTGACTTGATTGGTCGGCGATATCGCCTATCACAAGTTGCTAATAAGCCTCCTAACGCCATTAGAAAGCCTCCCATCCATATGCACGCCACAAATGATTTGAGATACAGCCTTACGCTCCACGCACCGTTGCCGAGATCCTCGCCTAAAGAAACATAAAGATCACGGGCGAGAGTGGTATGGATGGCCGCCTCGGTCATCGGGTTGCTGGTACTGTAGAACCGTTTTTGCGGCTTAAGCTGCATAAAAGTTTCATCTTCGTAGCCGACGTCAAAGACACCTTGATTGGCGACGTAATTTAACTCAGAGATTCGACTGACTCCTTCAAAGGTGAATTGGTAGTTACCTAATTCGTACACATCTCCAGGATTAAGTTTCACATCTTTTTCAATAGAGTAAGTATTTACATGGGTAACACCAATGATGAATACCGATATGCCAAAATGCGCAACGGCCATGCCCCAAATTGACGCGGGTGTTTTCCTAAGCCCGGTTAACCAGTTGTTGTGATTTTTTAGACGTTCAAAAATGCTGAACCCACTCCAAAGCATTACCCATATGCCGAGTGCTAAGCCGCTAAACCCCATCCAAGCAAAACCATCATTGCTCAAGTAATAAGTAAACAATGCACTGATCAGAAGGCTGACGAATAGAAACGCGCCAATCATTGGTACAAAACGACTAAGTTGATCCTGCTTCCAACGTGACATAGAGCCTACGCCGACAATAACCGCTAAGGGAATCGTCAGGGGAATGAACATACTGTTAAAGTAGGGCGGCCCCACTGATATTTTATTGCCGGTAATCGCGTCAACCACGAGTGGATAAAGCGTTCCAAATAGAACCATGGCCGCAGCAACGACTAGGAAAACATTGTTCATCAACAGGCTACTTTCTTTGGAGAACAAGCCGTAGTTAACATCGGACGATAATTTCGGTGCTCTAAAGGCGTACAATGTTAGAGACCCGCCGACGACGATTAATAAGAATACCAATATGTATAGGCCTCTTGCGGGGTCACTCGCGAAGGAATGAACCGAAGTGATTACCCCAGAGCGAACTAAAAAAGTGCCTAATAGGCTCAGTGAAAATGCCAGAATAGCGAGGAGTACGGTCCATGCCTTAAACGCTCCGCGTTTTTCAGTAACGGCAAGTGAATGAATAAGCGCAGTACCGACCAACCAAGGCATAAAAGAGGCATTCTCGACTGGATCCCAGAACCACCATCCACCCCAACCCAATTCGTAGTAGGCCCACCAACTCCCAAGAGTGATACCGATGGTAAGAAACAGCCAAGCGACAATGGTCCACGGGCGTGACCATCTGGCCCATGCGGTGTCTAATTTTCCACTTAGCATTGCCGCGATTGCAAACGCGAAAACCACACTAAAACCAACATAGCCCATGTATAGCATAGGCGGGTGAATGGCTAGGCCAGGGTCTTGTAATAATGGATTAAGCTCACGGCCATCCAGAGGCATAGGCAGTAGCCGTTCAAATGGATTAGACGTAAACAGAGTAAAAGAAATGAAGCCAACACTCACCAAGCCTAGAACGGCGAGGACTCGGGCGACCATATCACGAGGTATGCCGCGGCTAAATCGAGCGACTAGAGCAGTCCAGCTAGCGAGCATGAAAACCCACAACAATAAGGAACCTTCGTGAGCACCCCATACGCCTGAGAAACGGTACAGCAGTGGTTGCGCATTGTTTGATGTATTGGCGACATACAATATCGAATAATCATGAACGATAAAGGCGTACGTAAGCAGCACGTATGCAAACGCAATGAGGAACCATTGAAGGTAGGCGGCCGGTCGCGCAAATGCCATCCAGCTTTGCCGCCCTTGGTGTGCGCCAATAATGGGCACTATGCTTTGAGCGATGGCCACACATAGCGCGAGGCCTAAACAGAAATTTCCCAGTTCTCCAGTCATAATATTCGTATTCTCAAAACAACTTCATTTGTGTGGTTGGTTAAGTGTCTAGCTCAGTATTTGACCGAGCCTTCAGTGTCATTACATTTATTCGCTTGAGCTAACATAACAACATCTGCGGCCTCATTAGGGACATAGTTTTCGTCATGCTTGGCCAGTACTTGTCCAGCGATCATGGCACTTTCGCTGTTGATAACTCCGGTTGCTACGATAGCTTGATCTTCCCTGAAAAGGTCAGGGAGAATACCCACATAGTTCACGACAACATCAGCCTCGCAGTCAGTTACAGTAAAAATTCTCGTAACGCCATCTTCAGCTGTGTTCAGTGAGCCTTTTTTTACAAGTCCGGCGATACGGTAACGTTGCTCAGCAATGAACTCGCCATTTTTAATCTGCGTCGGCGTTAAAAAATACTCTATGTTTGCATTAAATGCTTTGAGTGCAAAAAAGGTAGCAATGGAAACACCAACTAAAATAAAGCTGACAAGTGTTAAACGGGTTTTTTGGGTTGGGCTCATTATAAATTGGAGACTAGGTAAAATAGTTATGCGTTAGTTCTATGCTGTGAGTCAACGCTCAGGCTTGTGCTAACTCTTATTGCGTAATAATGCTTCTCTGCTCATTTGACGTTTTATGTCCGACCTTATTTTAGCATTACGTAGTTTTGCCTGCATGAATAACCAACACATCGCCAGTGCGGTCAGACCCCATGATGTCCAAACATAGAATGCATAGCCGCCCATATCAAAAAATTCACTCCAGTTCATTAGTGTGCCTCCTTGTTATGCTCTTTGTTTACTAATTCTTGAACCCATTTGGATTTGCGTTCGTTATCAAGGACCATATTACGTGCCCTTAAGAACAGGATATATCCATAAAAAAATGTGAATCCTAGCGCATTATATAGCAGTGGTTTTAACATGCTAGGAGGCATTGCAGGGCCACCTTCGCGGAAAACCGTAGCGCCTTGATGGAGGCTGCTCCACCATTCAACTGAATAGTGGATGATGGGCACAATGACGATGCCTACCACTGCCAAAACAGCCATTGCTCGTTCCGCTGTGGTGCGCTCTTCAAATGCGTAATACAGAGCCATTACGCCAAAGTAAATGAACAACAATATCAATTCTGAGGTGAGGCGTGCATCCCATTCCCACCAAGTTCCCCAAATGGGAGCGCCCCATAATGAGCCCGTGGCTAGAGCGATTGCGGTAAAGGTGGCGCCGATTGGGGCCGAACATATGGCGACGATGTACGCCATTTTCATTCGCCAAATCAAACCAATAGCGGCGGCACTGGCCATGACTATATAGATGAATAGAGAAAGCCAGGCGCTTGGTACATGGACAAACAAGATGCGATAGCTGTCACCTTGTTGATAGTCAGCGGGTGCCACGAACAGTGCGTTGTAACTGCCGATAAGCGTTAGCACCAAAAATAGCAATCCGAATACAGGGGTTACATAGTTGCTTATTTTGTAGAATTCGCGCGGAGACCCCAAACGAAAAAATGAACGGTTTAAAAATTGCCAAATGGTGGATAAGAATTTCACGATTAATTGCCGAATTATTCAATAGTTATACGTAACGCGCCAGCGATAGCGAAAGGCGTCAGGGTGATCGCCAACGTCAAAATGGCAATCAACGCGTAAACCTGACTGTCAATGGAGGCACCAAGTGATGATTGCGTAATCATGCCAGCCCCAAATATTAAAATTGGGATATAGAGCGGCAAAATAATGACCGCTAGTAACACGCCACCACGATGCAAACTCACGGTTAATGCCGCGCCAATTGCGCCAATAAGGCTCAGGCTTGGTGTGCCCAACAATAAGCCGATGAATAATACCCAAATTTGATCAGTGGGTATACGAAAGGCCATGGATAATACAGGTGAAAAAAGTGTAAGTAATAAACCTGTGGCAACCCAGTGAATAAATACTTTAGCCAACATTGCTATCGGCAAAGATCGGGGGTGCATTAACCATTGTTCGAGGGCGCCGTCGTTATAATCAGCCTTGAACATCGCATCCAAACTCATAAGGATAGCCAGTACAGCGGAAACCCAAATGACCCCACCACCTATGCGGCTGAGCAGTTCATTTTCGAGCGGTAAACTGAAGGGAAACAGCAAGGTGATGATCACAAAAAAGCACAATGGTTGAACCAGGTTTGCGGTGTTGCGAAATAGTAACTGCCATTCGCGACGGCAAAATAGTATAAATGTGCTGTTCATCTTCTATAATCTCAATTCGCTTAGGTGAGGAGCCAATGAGGAGCCCTCTAGGCTTTGGTGATTAGTGAGGATGATTGCCCCAGAGGTGGCAAGATGTTCTAAACATATCTGTTCGATTAGCTCTCGGCCTTCGGCATCTACTCCGGTAAAAGGTTCATCCAAAATCCAGAGTTTAAACTCACTTCGCAAAAGACGAGCAAATGCTAATCGGCGGCGCTGGCCAAATGAAAGCTTGCCCACGCTGATGTCAGCATGTTCTAAGATGCCCATCTGTGCCAAATCTCGGTCGATTTGATTTGGATCAAACGTATTTTCAAGTCGTCGATAAAAGCTGAGGTTCTCGACAGAGGTCAGCTCATTCTTGAGACCATCCTTATGTCCTAGGTAAGCTAAGTTGGCCAAAAACTCAGTATCAGAGGAGTGATTGTTAAGAACCGGTTTACCACTCCATGTAATGCGGCCTTTCGTGGGGTGATTAATGCCAGCGATGATGCGCAGTAAACTGGTCTTTCCGCTACCATTGCTGCCAATTACGTGTAGGCATTCCGCTTCGCTGAGAGAGAACTCCAAACTTTCAAATAGGCGACGATCTCCTCTAGTACAAGCCAATTCTTGGGCCTGAAGCAATACCTCTTTCGCTTTTTGAGAATCAATCATGGGGTCGTATTGAGTCAGCCGGAGTAGGGGATAACGTCAAAGCTAGTACACTGAGTTTTAAATCCTTGGATTAGATTTTTGCAATAGGTGAAGTTTAACAATACCATGTTATCTATGCACCGCTTTATGTATGTTGATTTGCTTTTTGATGATGGTGATAAGCAGCAATTATAGCTGTGTTTTTGATCAACGAACGATCAGTCAGCTAGAGGCTTACGTTTCTGAATTCGGCATACCATTTAATAACCACAAAATGAGAAAAAACAAAGATGGGATTCAATAAATACTTGTTTGAAACTGGTGATTCGCTGTCCAAATTTGCGTCCTTCCAAGAGACTGAAACGTATAGTGATCTTGACGAAAAGTCTATGAAAGGTTTACGTGCCGACTTGTGGAGTCAACTGGCTGAATACCAAGAGCGCTTGTATGCGGAGTCTAAACAGTCATTATTGATCGTTTTACAAGCAATGGATGCTGCTGGGAAAGATAGCACCATTGCCAAATTAACAAGCCGTTTAAACGCACAAGGTTGCCATGTCCATAGTTTCAAGGGACCGACTAAACAAGAGTTGTCACATGATTTCTTATGGCGAGTTCACGATAAAGCCCCAGCAGAGGGAGAAATCACCATCTTTAACCGTTCGCATTACGAGGATGTTTTAATCGTAAAGGTGCACGGCTGGGCCGACGAAGAAAAAATTAAAGCGCGGTATGAGCACATTAATAATTTTGAAAGTCTCTTAGAAGATAGGGGGACGAAGGTGGTCAAATTCATGTTGAATATTTCACCTGAATATCAAATGGAGCGTTTTGTACGACGCTTAGACCGCCCTGATAAAAACTGGAAGTTTAACCCTGGCGACCTGGATGAGAGGAAGTTATGGCCAGCCTATATGGAAGCTTTCGAGTTGGCGATGAACGCTACATCCAAAAAGAATGCGCCGTGGTATGTCGTTCCTGCAGAAAATCGATTATTGCGTGACGTGATGATTGCTTCTGTCACACTCGAGGCGTTAAAAGAGATGAACCCACAGTTCCCAGAGCCTGATTTTGATCCAGCGGTTTTTAATTCTGGATCGATTTCTTGATGTGCTCGCGTTAAGGCTTAATCCCTAGAGACTCCAAGTTACGTCGTGCGGCAATATCACCTTGTTTTGCTGCCCGTTGAAACCACTCGATGGCCGTTTTTCGACTAGTGCCGACACCGAGTCCGCGCGCATACATTATACCAAGGTTGGTTTGAGCTCCCGGGTAGCCTTGCTCGGCGGCAGATCGATACCAGTAGATGGCCTCACCGTAATCTCGCGGGAGCACGAGCCCATCTTCATAGAGACTGCCCACATCTGATTGTGCCCAGCCTCGACCTTCATCCGCAAACTTTTGAATTGCGGGTAATGCCGCACGGATAATCCGGTCGGCTTCAACCTTGTCTCTCTTGAAGCCTCTGCCAAGGAAATGCATGTACGCGATCCGAAATTGTGCTCTTGAAACACCCTTATCGGCGAGCGGTTGAAGTAGGGCTGCTGCAGATTCGTACTCGCCTTTATAGTATGCATCTAAGCCACGTTGTAAATACTGACGATCGAAGGCTTCTTGTTCTCTCGCTTCTTTAGGTGGGGTTTTTAC
>CAJQNY010000064.1 GCA_905479805.1 uncultured Arenicella sp. | reverse complement strand
GTGGGCAACGCCAGCGGCGCCATGTTCGTCGATAAGTGCACCGGTATTGAAACGCTCTAAGGCAAAAGCGGCGTTAAGCTCATGCGGATCATCATTTGCAATAGTGTGTGCAAAAACCCAGCCTGAACCCGGCGTGGCTTTAAAGCCCCCAGTTCCCCACCCACAATTGAAATACAATCCTTCTATTGCTGTCTTGCTAATTATTGGGCACGCATCTGGACAGGTATCGACAATACCGCCCCATTGGCGATTCATGCGGACCCGGCTGAAAATGGGGAATAATTCCATGATCGCTTCCATCGTATGTTCAATGGTTTGAAAGCTACCTCGCTGACCGTATCCGTTATAGCTGTCAATGCCGGCGCCAATCACTAAGTCGCCTTTATCAGATTGACTAATATAACCATGTACGGCATTGGACATAATCACCGTATCAAGTATTGGCTTAATGGGTTCAGACACATAGGCCTGTAAAGGATGACTCTCTAAAGGTAAACGCATGCCAGCCATATCAGCCAAAACACCAGAACTACCTGCTGTTACTACACCCACTTTAGGTGATTCGATGTAGCCCTGGGTGGTTTCTACACCCAGCACCTTGCCATTTTCACGACGAAAGCCAGTGACCTCACAGTTTTGAATAATGTCTACGCCGTTCGCATCCGCACCACGCGCAAAACCCCAAGCTACCGCATCGTGCCTCGCGGTGCCGCCGCGTGCTTGATAAGAGGCTCCCATTATTGGGTAGCGACTCTCCGAGGAACAATTGAGAAAAGGAATTCTTTTTTCAAGCTCATCAACTCCAATAACTTCACCATCAACACCGTTTAATCGATTGGCATTAACTCGGCGCTGTATATCACGCATGTCTTGCAGGTTATGACCTAAATTATAGACCCCACGTTGGCTGAACATTACGTTGTAGTTCAGGTCTTGGCTCAAACCCTCCCATAACTTCATTGATTTTTCGTAAAGGTTAGCCGCTTCGTCCCACAAATAGTTAGAGCGGACAATAGTTGTGTTACGGCCGGTATTACCACCCCCGATCCAGCCTTTCTCCAACACAGCGATATTAGTCATGCCGTGCATCTTGGATAGATAGTAAGCAGTCGCTAAGCCGTGTCCGCCGCCGCCAACGATTATTGCGTCATAAGACTTTTTTGGCGTAGGGCTACGCCAGGCTTTTTGCCAGTTCTCATGATGGCTCATGGCGTTCTTTGCCAATGAGAATATGGAATATTTATTCATGTTGATTTCTCAATATCGGTAACTAACTGTTAGAGTGGTATAGAAACAACTAACACTCGATCACGTTCACGGCGAGGCCACCACGCGACGTTTCTTTATATTTGGTTTTCATGTCTGCGCCAGTATCACGCATGGTTTTAATTACCTTATCCAAAGAAACAAAATGATCGCCATTACCACGCAGGGCAAGCCGTGCGGCATTGATTGCTTTAATCGATGCCATGGCATTTCTTTCGATACAAGGCACTTGCACTAGGCCGCCAATTGGGTCGCAGGTAAGGCCAAGGTTATGTTCCATGCCAATTTCAGCCGCGTTCTCAGCCTGCATCGCAGAACCTCCGAGCACTTCGGCGAGCGCGCCTGCCGCCATCGAACACGCAGAACCAACTTCACCCTGACAACCTACCTCTGCACCCGAAATAGATGCATTTTTCTTGAACAGTATTCCTACCGCCGCTGCGGTTAAGAAAAAGCGTACGATACCGTCGTCATTCGCACCTGGTACAAAATTATTGTAGTAGTGGAGTACGGCAGGGATTATTCCAGCGGCACCATTAGTCGGGGCTGTAACCACGCGTCCGCCAGCGGCATTTTCTTCATTAACAGCCAAAGCGTATAGACTAACCCAATCCAGTATTGAGAGAGGGTCTCGCATATTGGCTTCTGGCTGGCTTTTCAACTCGTCATACAAACAAGCTGCTCTGCGTTTTACCTTCAGGCCACCGGGCAAGGTGCCTGTTTGTTCGCAGCCGCGTTTAACACAAGCGCGCATGGCTTCCCAAATGTGCAGGAGGCCGGATCTAATCTCTTCTTCTGTACGCCAACACTTTTCGTTCTCCAACATCACATCACTGATAGACATATTATTGGACTTACACAATGCGAGTAATTCTTCACCGCTATCAAATGGGTACGGCAGTACCGTTGTATCCTCAACAATTCGATTTGCGCTCAGTGCTTCTTCATCTAAGACAAAACCACCACCAACAGAATAATAGACTCGATTTAATAGTTCGCTCCCATCAGCACTAAAAGCCGTAAAGCGCATACCATTCGAATGGTGGCTCAGTGTTTTTCGACGATGCATGACCAGGTCGCGTGACTCATCGAATTTTATCTCCTGTCGCCCTTTAAGGCTCAATCGCTTGGTTTCACGCACCCGCTCGATACGTTCGTCTACCGTGTCCACATCAACAGTTTCTACTGTTGCGCCTTCCAGGCCTAACAACACAGCTTTGTCCGATCCGTGCCCTTTACCGGTTGCGCCTAGAGAACCGTATAGATCAACCTTTACGCGAGCCACCTCGACGAGTTCACGCCCACCAGAAAGCTCTTCTACAAACCAACTTGCAGCGCGCATTGGCCCGATGGTATGCGAGCTAGAAGGGCCAATTCCGATGGTGAAAATTTCAAATACACTGATTGCCATAATATTTTTACTGAGCGAAATAGATCGCGACACAACAAATGTTGTGAATTAAAGGTTCATAATAAGAAGAATATCGGCGAAGCAGTCACCAAGTTATCTTCGATTACTCATCGACATCGTGATCGACAAGGATATATCAGTAACTTAGATCCACTTAGTTAATGACGACGTTTAATAGTTCAATTGCGACCAAATATTCCTTCAAAATTCTCGCTATCCTTCGCCACGCTTGGCTTTGCGAGAAATGCTAGCGATTATCTGATGACGACAGCTCTACCCTGCGCAACTGGCGTTCATCACGCGGTGAGATATTATATCGATCCCGATAAGACTTACTAAAATGAGGCGCAGATACAAAGCCACATGCAATCGCGACTTCCGCAACAGATTTATCCGTTTGCAATAATAATTGCCGAGCTTTTTTAAGCCGTAAATCCAAATAATATCGCCGCGGCACACAATTCAAATATTTTTTAAAGAGTCGCTCAAGCTGCCTTCGTGATACGCCTACCAAGCTCGCTAAATCATCCAGCACAATCAGCTCTTCAAGATTGGATTCCATTAAGGCAACCGCTTCGGTCAATTTAGGCTGATTAGTTCCTACCAGTAACTTTAGCGGTATACGTTGTCTATCGTAAGGCCCGCGCATGCGGTCACAGACAAACTGCTCGGAAATGGAAATTGCCAATTCTGAACCGTGTTCTCTCTTAATCAATTGCAACATCATATCCAACGGCGCTGAGCCACCTGCGGCGGTATAGCGATTGCGATCAATCTCATACAACTCTTCGCTGACCACAACATTCGGTGACGTCTCTCTCAAGCTCGCAATATTTTCCCAGTGAATGGTGCAACGATAACCATCTAACATCTTGGCCTTAGCGAGCAGATAGGTACCCGTGCAAAGTCCGCCCAGCACCGTTTTCTTTTGATCAAATTTATAGAGAATGGATTTTAATGAGTCTGACCACGCGTCGCGGACTCTTATTCCACTGCACACAAAGACAACGTCTAAACCAACTGCATCCTTAATCCCGCCAGAAGGGTCTATTACTAGGCCGTTACTTGCAGCGACTGCTTCGCCGGTCATGGTGAACGTAGGCCACTCATACAATTCCTCAGCGCCCAATCTATTTGCCATACGCATAGCCTCGATGGCTGAACTAACAGCGATCATCGAATAATTTGGTAACAACAAAAATCCGTAGCGGATTGGTTTTTTATTTTCCACGGCCATGTTGCGAGTTTATCTCATATTTCCGAATTTGGTAGCATCTATTTACACAAGAATTACAATAATTTTTATGCGCTGAATCCCGCAGAAGTATTCTAATAACAGCCACTTGTGATAGGATTCTTTTACCTTTTACTAAACTCGGTATTCTAGAGTTTAGTGGTTAATTTTTGATAGGATCATTCATGCATCACGAAGAAACTGAAATCAACCCCAGCGAACTATTAACTGCGTTGGTAGAAAATTTGAACGTGCAGTTTTTTGCAGATAATAGAACTGATGCAAAAAGGCTTTACCATACAATTGCCGATGGCGAAGAAGTTCCTTTCATGCATATTGGTTTTCCCAATGGCCAAGAGATTAAGTGCAATCTAGCCATGGATCACAGTCAGCATAAAGGAAAACTAAGTTTCAGTAAGTTTCGAAAATCGCTTGCGACCATGATGCACTCATTAACGATTCGCTTGGAAGAAAAGCAAGACTTCAACATTCTGCATAGCCAAGAAGGCGATATGATTTTTAACACCCCTGGCATTATTAAAACGGATGATGACGTCAACGTTTTGGTCTCAGGCTTGCGTCAAACAGCACCTGGGTTGGCCACTATTAGACTGCTGTTTTTAGACCCTGAAAAATACGCACCACTTAACTCTCCGACAGGCGAAAAGGTGTTCGACCAGGTTTAGTATTTTGTATAGTTTTTTTCGACCCTCTAAATAAGCTCCTACACTATGAAAATGCTAATAAAAGGACTCAAATATTTGAGCATAGGAATCGCTCTTGTTTGGCTAGTCAGCTTCACAAACCTTCGCTTTGAAAATCACCAATATGCTGAATTGAGCGATGATCAAAATGAAGCGGCTGTGGCATATTTGAAAGACAAACTACCCGAGGTGCCCGACGCTTGGCAATGGCATACCTTCTCGCCAGAACCGGGAGTAGACCTTAGAACCGGTGTGATTGATTACGCCAACGCGAAAGGCACTATTATCATGGTTCCAGGCTACACCTCATTCGCCGAACTCACCATGCGCACCATTATAAAACTCAATAACGCAGGCTATCGAGTTGCATTAATCGAGTACCGGGGCCAAGGTGGTTCTTATCGCCCCTTAGCGAACCCTGAAAAAGGCTATGTCGAGAGTTATGAAACTCTTGCTAATGAAGTAGCCCGATTTGCAAAGAAATGGCGCATTCAGAACAAACCTCTATACTTTTTCTCAACGTCAAAAGGCGGCCACATCACGATGCGAATGGCCGAACAAGAAGAGTTGGATGTCAATGCCTATGCATTAGTAGTACCGATGATTCAGTTTAAACCTGGCGATTTTGATTACACGACGATGCGCCGCATGGTGACCTTGTTTGATTCGATTGGTCTCGGTGATATGTATGCCCCAACTCAAGGTAACTGGCCACCGGAAAATCTAAAGTTTGGCGAAGCAACTAGCTGTAATTCGAACCCTGAAACCGCGCAATTACAAAGCGCGCTCTATGCGACATCTGATCCAAAAATCAGAACCAGCGGTATCACCATGCATTGGGCCAGAAAGACGATGGCTTCGACGGGTCACTTGCTAAAAGAATCATCGATCAAACGCATTACCGCACCAGTGAAAATATTTACCGCTGGTAACGAAAGCTTTGTGAGTTCGGAAACTGCGCAAAAATTTTGTGGCAAATTAGCCAATTGCTCAAACACCCATTTCCCAAAAGCCAGTCATTGCATCAATCGTGAAAACTTAGACCGTATGGATGAGATTATTCGCCAATCTCTTGCGCACTTCGCCGCTAACGATTTAGCAAGCTAGCTTTCTTTAGCGTCGTCGACGATATTCATGCTTGCGGTTCCGCTGTTGCCGAGCTTTACCGTTGCAAAAGGACCACCCACAAGACTCAACTCAGGGCTTTCGTAATTCACTTCGCCAGCCTCAGAGAGCACTTTTTCTGCAAATTGTTCTGCATTGTCTTTGGGATCAAAGCCAATAACAGCCGCATTCGAATTGTCCAATGGCGATCTATCATTATTCGAAACACCGTAAACTATCTCAAACCCAACATCTGGCGCGAGCACAGCTCGTTCTACCATCTCAATTAAATCCTCATACGATAACCAAGTGCCCAAGGCGCGCACGTTATTAACCTGTGCGCAGGAACAAATTCGCATGCAGACAGACTCTATTCCTCGTTTATCCCAATAGAGGCTAGCTAAGTCCTCAGCAAAGCACTTCGCTAATCCATAGTAAGTATCTGGCTTATGCGCCACATCCACACCGATATTGTCAGCACCCGCATGCATGCCCACAGCGTGTATCGAACTCGCATAAACAACTCGCTTGACTCCATTTTGATGAGCGGCCTCCCAAATATTGTAGGCCCCCACAATATTTGAATTCAGGATATCACCCCATGGAGCTTCGTCACCGATAGCGCCGAAATGTACAACCATATCGGCATCAGCAAGCACCTCAATAATTTCACTTAATTGTGAAAGATCCGCTTTGACATAAGTCTCCCCTGTATAAATATTACCAATATCATCGACAATATCGGTACTCACTAATTCATCAGCAAGCTTGCTCAATGGCTCCCGAAGGTAAGATCCGAGACGGCCCGCGGCCCCTGTTAATACAATTTTTTTCATAGTATTCTCCTAAGTCAGCGACAAGCTAGATGACCGCTTTCTCGACAAACGGTTGGTTGAGTTCTATACGTTCATAATTGAACGGTCGAAGATCGAGGCTGCGATATTCGCCATAAATGATCAATTCTGCTGTGCCTCGACCCATGGCCGGTGATTGTTGAAAACCGTGGCCAGAAAATCCATTCACAAAGAGAAAGTTCTCAACTCTGGTATGCGGCCCGAGTATCGCATTTTGATCTAAGGTATTAAACGCATAGTGACCGGCCCAGGAGTTGATCAATTTAATTGCTTCAAATTGCGGAATGCGGTTAGCAATTATTGGCCACACTTTATCCTGCCAAAGCGTATGGTCTTGACTAAAATCATCATAGTCGACGGCCGGGTCGTCATCCGGAGGGCTCCCTGCCAAATAGTAAGTACCATCTGTTCGCATGTGGACGCCTTTTGGATCAATGGTTAGCGGAAGGTCTACATCAAGCGGCCGCTCGGCAGAAAAAATATAGGTATAACGTTTGCGTGGTTCAACTGGAATCTCGATACCTGCCATGCGCGAAGTCAACACCGCCCTCGGACCAGAGGCATTAACCAAATGACCACAACTCACCGTTTCACCGGTATTAAGTGTCACAGATTGAACTTTAGTACCGTATTGGTTTTTAGTCATCGCGACGACTTCATTAGTAAGGTACTCCACACCTTTCTCTTGCGCAGACCGCTTCCACCAATCAAATATCGTATTGCCATCAAAGTAGCCTTCGTCAATCAAATTGTGGCTTCCGGCTACAATATCTTCTAAATTGTAAAATGGATAAACGTCAGCGATTTGCCGTGGCGTCATTATTTTTGTACCCGCACCACATTCTGCTTGAACGACCTGACTTGCCTTCAAAGTGTTCGCGAAAGATTCGTTGTCAGCTAGATACATGTAACCGTAACTCTGAAATGGAATATCTGGGACACGGGGGTCATCGCCCATGTAACTTTTGAAGTTTTTCACGAAGTCTGCCGCGAACTGCGAAACACGCACATTTATCTCACGCGAAAATTGTTGCCGCATGCAACTATTAGTATGTGCCGTTGAGGTGAATTCGTAACTCGGGTCTTTTTCAACTACCAAAATAGATCCATTAAAATCAGCGTTATTGGATAGAAACCACGCCACCGAAGAACCAAACATGGCCCCGCCTACAATCACTACGTCATAGCGAGACTTATTCGGAGCAGCAAATCTAATTTCTTTCGCCACTAGACTTCTTCGCCTCGCTCAACGCTTTCCATTACCTGAGCAACTGTTTCATTGCTCATACCGTAGATGCGGTGCGCTGCATCAGCAGAGATATAACCACGAGCAAGATCTCTTTGTACTAACTCAGGGGCTCGATTCTCTGGCAAACCGTACCCCGCTCCCCCAGGGTATTCAAGTTCAACTGTGCAGCCATGAGGTACGAATTGTTTACCCTTGCCACGCATAGGATGGCCATCACTCCGTTTTATGCAAGTAGCGCCACCTGATTGCCCTCCGTTACGACCGAGTGCTGGGTGATCAACACGATCAAACATGGCGGAGAAGTCACATTCATGGCCTTCACTTGGCCCTATTTCCATAAACTGCCCTAAGCCACCCCGGAACTCACCGGCACCACCACTGTCTGGCTTCAGTTCTTTGCGCCAAATCACTACCGGTCCAACATGCTCAGTGGCTTCCACCGGCATCGTCATCACTCCAGAAGGAAACGCTGTTGCACTCATGCCGTCCACGCTAGGTCGAGCGCCACTGCCACCAGAATTAAAGGTTAACACCTCCGCCCGCCTAGCATGTTCTGGGGCTGTAATATCAGTTCTTGGCCTTACCGACACCTGAAAATTACACAAAGTGCCCGCTCCTTCTGCGGGCACGGTATTCGGTAAAATTTTATCCAAAGCATTGTAGACGGTATCTGGAATCATGTGGCCAATCACATGACGCAACGCAACCGGTGCGGGATGTACAGCATTAACAATGGTGTTTACCGGCGCCGTAATCACAAAGGGTGCCAATGATGCGGCATTGTTTGGTATCTCTGGTGCGATTGCACATTTAAGTGCGTAGCAAGCATAAGCTTGCGTATACACCAGTGGTACATTGATGCCATTTTTGTCAATTCCAGAGGTACCACTGAAATCACAAGCGACATAATCATCCTCAATCTTCAACTGCACCTTTAATGTCACGGGAGTACTGTAACCATCAATCGTCATCTCGCCATCAGCTTGGCCGTTGCTTAATGCTGCGATTTTATCAATCGTCGCTCTCTTTGAGTTTTCTAAGATGAATTCTGCGATCCCAGCAAGATCATCCAACGAAAACTCAAGCATCATCTCCAACAGCCGTTTATGACCTATTTCATTGCAGGTCGCTAAGGCATAAATATCACCAACCACTTGGTCAGGCTCGCGGACATTACCGCGTACCAAATGTACGAAAGGTAAATTCACTTCTCCCTTATCAGCAAACTTCATGATAGGTATGTATAAGCCCTCTTCATAAACAGATGCCGCATCAGCGCTAAAACCACGCCCACCGATATCAACCACATGGGCCGTGCAAGCAAAAAAACCAATTAAACTATCATTGTGAAAGGATGGGGTCACCACGGTTATGTCATGGAGGTGCCCGGTACCTTCCCAAGGATCATTGGTGATATAAACATCACCCTGGAAGATATTCTCCGATCCGATTCGCCTAATGAAATGTGCAACGGCATCGGCCATGGCGTTCACATGACCTGGTGTTCCAGTCACAGCTTGCGCCAACATCCTCCCATCCACATCGTAAACACCTGCCGATAAATCGCCCGCCTCGCGTACTGAGGTTGAAAACGCCGTTCGAATCAGTGCTTGGGCCTGTTCTTCAACGACAGAAATTAGGCGGTTCCACATGACCTGATGAACAACCGATTTGGCTTTTTTATTCTCTCTCATTTAGGCCACCTCCGCTTTGGCACGGATATCAATACAACCATCACTTTGCTGAACAGCATAACGACTGTTTGGTAAAATAATCGTGGTTTCATCTTCCACAATGACTGCCGGCCCCTCAAGCCGATCGCCTTCGTGGAGTGACTCTCTGGAAACAACCCCCGCGTCAGTGAATTGTGCCCGCGCCGGATCGAATAACTTTCGAGTACTTGCCTGCGTGACATTGCTACTAAGATCGCTAGAGGCCACAGTTTCAGCAATCGCTTCCACAGGATCCACTTTAGTCGTCGCATTAACCGACCACACGGTGATCTCTATATCCATGCCATCGACCTTACGACCAAACAAGCGAGTATAGTCTTGTTCAAATAGGGCTTGATACTCACTTGAATTCGGGTTTTTAGCCTGCGCTTCATTCAGACTTATTGGTATTTCCCAACCTTGCCCTGAGTAGCGCATATAAACTTTGTACTCACTGAGTATCTCCCCGTGCGCATCACAGCCGCGAACGAAACTCGTCGCTTCATTGCCTAACTCAGTCAATATTCCAGCAATTGAAGAGGGTCGAAAATCGGATAGTTTCATAAACACACTTCGATTGGCTTCAAAGCTAAACGGCGCCCGTAGAAAACCAATGGCCGAACCAACACCTGCACCGCGAGGGACTAATAAACGTTCGACACCCAATTTCTCACATAAACGCCCAGCATGCAGCGGGGCCGCGCCGCCAAATGCAATCATGGTGTACTTACTAAGGTCTTCGCCATTTTCAACCGCGTGTACTCGCGCCGCATTCGCCATATTCTCATCAACAACTTCGACCAAGCCATAGGCAGCAGTCTCCACATCCATGTCCAACTTGTCTCCTAGTTCTACTTGAATTGCCTTAGCCGATGCTGGGAGGTTTAATTCTATTGATCCTCCGGCAAAATTATCGGGATCTAATTTACCTAATACTAGGTCTGCATCAGTCACTGCAGGACGTGAGCCACCCCGACCATAACAGGCCGGTCCAGGCTCTGAACCGGCTGATTCAGGCCCTACTCGAATCTGCGACATTGAATCAACATGCGCAATAGAGCCACCGCCAGCGCCGATCTCTACCATATCAATCACTGGGATGGATATTGGCATCCCTGAGCCCTTCTTAAAGCGATAGGTTCTCGCCACTTCAAAAACTCGACTGGTCTTTGGGGTTTGATTATTAATTAAACAGATTTTTGCCGTCGTTCCACCCATATCAAATGACAACACTTTGTTTAAACCGTAACGCGCGGCGATATGTGCCGCAAACACCGCACCACCGGCTGGGCCAGACTCAACCAGGCGCACAGGAAACTCGGCCGCGTTTTCTAGAGAGATTATCCCACCGCCAGAATGCATCAAGAATATTGGGCACTTCACCCCCTCAACACTAAGCTGACTTTCCAAACGACCTAAGTAACTCTTCATTAGTGGCTTGATGTAGGCATTGGCCACAACCGTATTGAAACGCTCGTATTCGCGCATTTGCGGTGACACTTCACATGACAATGAAACCATCATATTAGGTGCTTTTTGTAATAGTACTTTGCGCACTCTTTGCTCATGATCTGGGTTAGCGTATGAATGTAAAAAACCAATAGCCACGCTCTCATAACCGGCAAGGATAATCCGCTCAGCCAATCGCTCTATTTCGGCACCATTCAAATCAACTAAAACCGATCCATCGGCGGCGATACGCTCACGCAAACTATAGCGTTGTTGGCGCGGTATCAAAGGTTCAGGTATGACCAAGTTTAGATCGTATTGTTCAAAACGCGACTCAGTGCGCATTTCAATAACGTCACGGAATCCTTGTGTGGTGATCAATGCGGTTTTAGCGCCTCGTCGTTCAATTAGCGCGTTAGTAGCCAGCGTCGTTCCATGAATGATTTGTTCAATTTCGCTCGCAGAGATATCAGCTTGGCCACACACCTCGTGCATTCCTTGGATGATGGCATTTTCAGGCGCGGCATAAGTTGTAAGTACTTTAGTAGAATATTGTTGTTTTCCAACCTCCAAAACAACATCGGTAAACGTACCGCCGATATCAACACCTAAACGTACGTTTAAATCACTCATTACACTCTGCGGGTAAACTTGTTACGTGAGCTCGCATTCGAAAATACAAACTAACAATTATTATCGCCTCAGTTTAAATCGAGTAGGCGATCAAATCTAATTATTTAAATAGATCCATTGGATCAAGAATCGTTATCCTATCGATATCGTGCAGCAAAACCTTCAGATGTTACCGCTGCCAACTGCGCAGCCTCGGCCACCGTATTTCGAGACCGTCTTTCATCATATCTCGCAAAGAACTTCAAACTAGAAGGTAGCCACTTATAATCCAATACGATTAGCTGTCCCTTAGAAACTTCACGCTCTACCATAGGCGCAAGCAATGCCGAAACACCGTAGCCATCAATAGTCATCTGCAAACAAGCCGCGAGGTTTGTCGAAGGAACGACCCTGGCGGATACTTTATTTTGCATGGAAAAATGCTGACTGAGCTCTTCAAACGGTTGGGTGTTGCGTGCATGGGTCAAGATAGGAAACGCCAATAACTCTTTAGTTGTTACTGGTCTATCGTTCCCAAGTCCGATACTAGGAGATGCCACCCAAATCATCGGGTATTTACCAAGGTCGACTTCAGCCGAGCTTGTATGTACAAATGGCCCACTTTGAAAAGTTAGATCTAAGGAGCGCTCAGACAACATATCGTCTAGATTCCTAGAGAAATCGACCGTCAGCTCGACCACCACATTCGGAAACTGTTGTTTGAACAACCTGAGGAAATCCCTAAGCCATGTATGCACAACCATTTCAGTCACTCCAAGTCGCAACACGCTTTCTATTAAGTTTTGTTGACAGCTTGCCGCGACGAAAGTGTCGACTGACCTAAGTACAGTGCGAGCGTGCGCAAGCATCTTAAGTCCTCTATCTGTTACACGAACTGATCCTGCATCGCGCTCCAATAAAGTCACGTTTAAAATTCGTTCTAGCGCCAAAATTCGATTGGAAATGTTCGGTTGTGTTGTATTTAACCTCTGTGCTGCTTTTCGGAAACTACCCAAATCAGCGACCCATACAAAGGTCTCTATTTGTTTGAGATTTAAATTCAATGTATGTTTACCATAACGGACTAAGAATGAAAGAATATCGTATCATGCCGCTATAATAAAAATTTATCGAAATTCTATCTTAGGATCAAAACTATAAATCAAAAAATAGATTAAATTACGCTCGACAGTTTCATAACCAAAGGAAAACTTGTATGCAATCAAATAATTCAAATAGCCCACAGTGGTCATCAAGAACCGCGTTTATCTTAGCCGCCGTCGGCAGTTCGGTTGGTCTGGGAAACCTTTGGCGATTTTCGGCCGAAGCGGGTTCGAATGGTGGAAGCGCATTTATCATTCTTTATCTTGCCTGTGTCTTATTCATTGGCATACCGGCCATTATGGCCGAGTTTCTCATTGGTAGAGCTGGGCAGGCTTCCAGCTCAATTAACAGCTTTCGCGACCTGACAAAACGCAGCGGTGGCAACAAGCTCTGGAATTCCGCTGCCTGGGCCGGCACAGTCAGCGCCTTTCTGATACTCAGCTTTTATGCCGTGGTTGCGGCCTGGGTCATGGCTTATATCCCGCGTTTTTTGAGCGGTGCATTTGATGGCCAAAGCGCCACTGAAATAGCGGCGCAGTTTGACCAGTTAATCGCCAGTCCGAGCGACCTCATGCTGTACTTTATTGCCTTCATGGCAATCGTTATGTGGATGGTTGCGCGCGGCGTAAATCGAGGAATTGAACTTGCCTCAAAAATATTAATGCCGAGCTTTTTCTTTCTCTTAGTTGCCTTATGTTTATTCAGTATTGTTTCAGGTTGGGCTTCAGGTGGTACACAACAAGCTATCAGTTTCATGTTCAGCCCAGACTTCTCAAAACTTAGTGCCAGCGTGGCCGTCAGTGCACTTGGACAAGCTTTTTTCTCTATTGGCCTCGGTATGGCAATGATGATGACCTATGGCAGCTATCTACCAAAGACAGTCAGCTTGCCTCGATCGGCTTTTATCGTTGGCATCTGCGATACTATGGTTGCCTTAATCGCTGGCCTAGCTATTTTCCCGATCGTATTTCAATATGGATTAGACTTTGAAGCCGGCGCAGGCTTGTTCTTTCAAACACTTCCCACAGCATTAATTGCCACACCCGGCGGCAATATTATTGGAGCGGCTTTCTTCTTCATGGCTATCTTTGCGGCCTTAACAACTGGCGTAGCGTTATTAGAGCCTGCCGTGGCCCACACGTCAGAACAACTTGGTATGGCGCGCGGACGTGCCACCGTCTTACTAGGTATTGCCGCTCTAGTTGTTGGCCTAGGTAGCCTTTACAGCCTCGAGTTTATGGATCTGTTAGATACTAAAATAACCGCCGCTGTATTAATGCCTTTCTCAGCACTATTGATAGTGACATTTGTTGGCTGGCGTCTGGATCGCACCATTTACAATGCTGAGATCAGCGATGAAGACAAAGCCCTCGGTGGTTTCTTATTATTCATGTTGAAGTATGTCGCGCCGTTAATGATCACTGTCATCTTGCTTGCGGGAATTAGAAGCAACTATTTCCCTACCTTGTTTGGTGGTTAAGCGGCCACTTCAATGTTGGTTTTAGACGCAGAGCAAACAACCAAAGCCTTACCCTGGAACAAACTTATAGAGGCCCTGCGCGAAGGATTCGTTCAGGGCTGCCAAGTTCCTCCGCGCACGCTACACGATTTTGATATCCCCAAGGAGGAAAATGGGGTTCTATTACTCAAGCCAGCTTGGGTTACAAGCAAGTATCTAGGAGTGAAACAGGTCTTGTTCATTCCCAGTAATGGGCAACGATCAATGTCCATGGTTAACGCTAGCTACCAATTAAGCAGTGCACAGAACGGCAAGGCGCTTGCTAACATTGATGGCGATGTACTCACTGACAGACGCACGGCTGCAAGTTCTGCTTTGGCATCAAGCTATTTATCAAGAACCTATTCGAGATGTCTGCTTATGGTAGGCAATGGACGGTTAGCCAGCAGCTTAGTTGAAGCACACTCCGCAGTCAGGCCAATCGACGAAGTACTTATTTGGGGGCGTAATATTGAACAGAGTAAGGCTTTAGCTGACAAACTAAATAGTAAGAGCATCAATTGTAAAGCCGTTGATAATCTAGAGGTCGGCTGCGGCAAAGCCGATATCATCAGTTGCGCCACTGGCTCCAAATCACCTCTAGTGAAAGGCAACTGGCTCAAGCAAGGAACCCATGTAGATTTGGTAGGAGGCTTTACCCCAAAAATGCGAGAAAGCGATGACGAGCTAATGCGGGTTGCCGACAAGTTCGTCGATACCGATGATGCCATTGCAACGGCCGGAGACATCACTCAAGCGATAGACAGCGGCGCAATTGACAGTAAGAGCATTCAGGCCAACTTGTACGACCTGTGTCGAAATGCGCACCGCGGTAGAAGCAACGACAAAGACATCACGGTTTTCAAATCAGTGGGTACCGCACTGGAAGATCTATACGCCGCGATTTTGGCGTATGAATCTGTCGACTAGATTCTATATCCGACTTACTTCCCTTTCCAAACCGGGTCGCGTTTTTCAGCAAAGGCTTTAAACCCTTCTCGCATATCATCGCTACCGTAGAGAGTGTCAACTGTTTGTAGCTGTCGAGTAGTGATTCGGTTTAACGCATCTTGAAATTTTGAATCTTCGGCATCTCTTACCACTTCTTTGATCGCCGCCATCACTAATGGTGGCCCAGCTGCGATCAGTTCGGCCATTTCCCTCGCTCGTTCCATCAATTTATCGGCAGGCAGAATCTCATTCACAAAACCCCAACGATTCGCCTCTTGAGCATCTAACCAACGCCCAGTTAGCAACATCTCCATAGCGATATGATAAGGAATTCGTTTTGGTAACTTTATTGATGCGGCGTCCGCAACGGTACCTGAGTTAATTTCAGGAAGCGCGAAAGACGCATGTTCGGCGGCTAAGAT
>CAJQNY010000063.1 GCA_905479805.1 uncultured Arenicella sp. | reverse complement strand
CAGTCGGGTTCTTTTTCAACTGCGTATATTGTCCAACGAGGTAATCAATTTCCTCTTCAGAAAGCGCGAGCCCTAATTCCACATTAGCGCTCATAAGGGCCTGGCTGCCCACCGTAAGTAAAGGGACTTCGAACAGCGGCTTTGGTAGCTCTTTGCGAAACAAAGCTTCGGCCTGGGCCAATTCAAATACCACAGACTCAGTCATGGGATCATGAATCAATGAGCACAGATCTTGCAATTCAGAATCGCTCAACTGAGGCTCAGCGCTAATATAAAATGCGACTCCTCGTTCAATACGATCAACCTCTGGCAAACCACATTGCTTTGCAATATCACTTGCCTTAGTACTCCAAGGTGAAATGGTACCAAATCTAGGTATTACAAAGGCGCGTTGGCCTTGATGTTCAACGCTTGTTGCTTTCGGTCCATAGCGTAACAGCTGCTGGAGTTTTTCCATGGCATGCTGATCGAGTTCACTCACACCCTCGCTCAAATTCACAAAATGCTGATATTCCGTATCAATCTTCGTGACTGAAGGGAACTTTGAATGAACAACTTGCAGTAATTTTTCTATTCGAAAGCTAGAGAAAGCCTGACTGCCACGCAATCGCAACATGTTATTTCCTAAAATAAACGAAGGTTGCGGCTTTTCGTTTGGACCAATAGAAAGAGTCTATTGGCACAACAAAAAGCCGGTTTTAAAATAAAGAGTAAACCGCTTGGCGGAAAAGGCATAGCTAACTAGAGGAACGCCGGCACTAATACGAGCCTAAATATCTAAGCCTATTCTTTGTGCTACTTGCTCATACGCTTCAACCACACCGCCTAAGCCTTTCCTAAATCGATCTTTATCGAGTTTCTCTCTCGTCTCGGCGTCCCAAATACGACAGCCATCCGGAGTAAACTCATCGCCTAAGAAGATATTCGCACCTTGACGGCCGAACTCAAGCTTGAAATCGACAAGAATCATACCCGCGTCAGCAAAGAGTTTCGACAAAATGTCATTGACTTTGAACGTTTGCACTTTCATCACCTCAACAGCCTCGTCATCTGCCCAATTAAAGGACTTGATGTGATACTCGTTGATCATCGGGTCGTGCAGCTCATCATTTTTCAGAAAGAACTCAAACGTAGGTTGGCTTAGATCTACACCATCTTCTACACCGAGTCGTTTACAAATCGAACCAGTTGCAATGTTTCGTACCACGCACTCGATTGGAAACATATCCAATCTGCGCACCAAAGTTTCATCATCAGAGAGAAGCTCTAGAAAATGTGTGGGTATCCCCTCTCGCTCTAAATGCTCCATAACGTATGCATTAAACTTATTATTCACCATGCCTTTTCGATCGAGCTGTTCAATCCGCTCGCCGTCGAAGGCTGATGTGTCGTTGCGAAAGTGTAAGATTAGCGCATCATCTTGATCGCTTTCATAGACTGACTTGGCTTTACCGCTATAGAGTTGTTCACCGCGTTGCATAATAGTTCCTCGAAATTTCGGTGTATAAACTGTGTAGACAAATGTCTACGCTAATTAATTATTTAGTAATCTGGCAAATATGGTTCTGGCATCATCTGCCACTACTTCTAATCCGCTCCGGTTCAAAACAGAGACCATAGAAGCTCCCTTGTTGCTAACTAATTGGAGTGCACAATACTCTGACTCCACGGCCTTAGTACGTTTAAAAATTGACCATCTGCCGGTTTTTTTCACGCTACTAACGGTGTCAATTTCGGCACAACCAACTGAAAAACGGCCCGCTGCGCGATTCCTATTGTGCACCGTCAGATCTGAGTCTCTTAAATTATTACTCAAAAACGTCCACGCTTGATCAAAACCTCCATCAATCTCTAGCTTTGCCGCTTGACCGACCTCAACCACCGAGGCACTCAAGCTAATTGGGATTGACGACTTCTCAACTCGCTCAGCTGGTTCAGGAGTTACGCTTGCACTCTCCGCTAATTCAGGTGCTTCAACAGCTTCGAAAGAATCAACTGTGGCCTCTTGTTTCGGCGCCTCAATGACTGGGCTTTTGCTTTGCGGCTTTCTCAAGGGCGGCAAGCTCTGCGCAGTACGATACTCCGCACTATCATCCTGTGTCACCACCGTTTTACTACCGCCACAAGCGGTTAATACGAGTGGCAACAACATGGCAGCAACGAAGTAACTTCGCGGAGAACTACTGTTTATTTTTATCATAAGGTCTGTTGCTATATAGGTACGAGTTATATTTTTGGTTATTCTAAACACAGTGATACAGATTGTTTAGCTCAGTTTGATTAGTTCAGCTACTTAGTGCCTCTCCAAGTGATCGATCTACCGCATCACAATGCTCTAACTGCAACGATGTCAAAGGTAGCCTCAAGGTGTTTGAAGTATACCCTTGTTTCGCAACCGCATACTTCACCGGTATTGGGTTTGATTCCAAGAACAAGTTTGTATGCAAGCCTCTTAAGCGTGCATCAATTTGTTCAGCGCTGTCGAAATCACCTACTAATGCCGCCGCACACATTTCATGCATCAGTGTTGGTGCGACATTTGCAGTAACAGAAATATCTCCACGACCACCATGGCGCATCAAATCTAAAGCAGTTGCATCATCACCAGACAAAACAGAAAAATCTGGCCCACACATCTCAACCAACTTTCGCCCGCGATCAACATCACCGGTCGCATCTTTACATCCAAAAATATTATCTATCTTCGAGAGTCGGTAAACCGTTTCATTTTCTAAATCGGCTACGGTTCTGCCCGGCACATTATACAAGTATTGCGGAATTTTCACCGTTTCGGCAATCGATTTGTAATGCTGATATAAGCCTTCCTGAGTGGGTTTATTGTAGTATGGCACCACGATCAACGCAGCGTCTGCATTTAAGTCAGCCGCCTGCTGAGTCAAATAGATCGCTTCATGCGTAGAGTTTGCACCAGTTCCGGCCACAACTGGAATTCGTCCAGCAACTTCTTTGACCGCGAACCCGATCACCGCTAGATGCTCATCAACGGTTAACGTTGCAGATTCTCCGGTAGTGCCAACAATCACAATGCCATCCGTTCCAGACTCGATGTGGTGCTCGATCAGTCTGCTCAAATTAGTGTAATCAATTTCAGCTTGGTCGTTCATCGGTGTGATAAGCGCCACGATGCTTCCAGATAATTTCATTAAAAGCCTTTACTCACTACGATCCAGGCTTTTGCTTGGATGCTTTATTTAAACTGAACTTACCGTATGCATAACCAATGGTGCCGCTGACCAAATAGATAACGCCGATGGAGAGGAATGCCAAGGGAGGGTCTAGGTAAATTATTGCAATCGCTATCACCAACAAAATCAATCCAACAAAAGGCATCTTGTCGCGGAAATCGACATCTTTAAATGAACGATATTGAATGTTGCTCACCATCGACAATGCCACTAGCACCATAACTATGACCAATCCATAACGAACATCAAGTGCCGCAACTTTATAATCGATGCACACCCAAATCAACGAAGCGATCAAGGCTGCAGCGCCAGGGCTAGGCACTCCGACAAAATAACGCTTTTCATCTAATTTCTGTACATTAAACCGAGCCAGACGTAAGGCTGTACATGCAATGTACACAAACGCTACGAGACTACCCAGTTTGCCCAGGCTCGAAAACGCGAATTCATACATCACCATAGCTGGCGCGACACCAAAGGAAACCATGTCTGCCAGACTGTCGTATTCCGAACCAAAATCGCTCATAGTGTTGGTTAATCGCGCAAGGCGACCGTCGAGAATATCCATGATCATTGCGGCATAGATGGCCAAACAGGCTGCCTCAAAATTACCAATTCTCGATTGCATGATCGCGTAAAAGCCGGCAAACAGTCCTGCTGTGGTAAACAGGTTTGGTAGGACGTAAATTCCTTTGGCAGGCTTCTTAATGCTCTCGATACTCGGAACCGATGAGATACCACTCGTTTTGGCAGATTGCGTGCCTTTACTGGGCTTATCGTTAGGTTTAATTGGCTTAGTCATAGTGTGATTATACAAACAAGCAGGCCTAGTTGACTATCTCATTCGATCTAAAGTGGGTCAGCGAAAAGGAGGTGCTCAGTGGAAACCCGAAAATAATCGTGGCTAAACCCGCAGCAAACACGTTCAAATAGACATAAAGTCCACCGTTGCGAAATAGTTTGGAGTGAGCATTTATTCTTTTCATTATTTGATTAATCTGCCGGCATTTCAGAGCAGCGATTTACCGTGCGGTTAATGCGCGCTCTGTTGACGATAAGCCGGTGACGCCAGATCGTGCTACTTCCACAATCGTATGCGCAGATAGAGCTTTAATGAACTCATCCACTTTTTCGCTACTACCGCTCAACTCTGCAATAAACAGGGTGTCGGTAACATCTAATAGAGAGGCATTAAATACACTCGTCACCCGCTCCAATTCAAGCTTCGAATCCGCTGGATCGCCTAATAATCCGACCTTTACCAAAACAACCTCACGTTCGAGGTGACGGTTAATTGTGATGTCTTGCAAAGCGGCAACATCGACCAACTTGAATAACTGCTTTTCAATTTGATCAATTCTGCGCTCGTCTCCCCAAGTAACTATGGTCATCCTCGAAAGAGTCGGATCGTTGGTGGGCGCTACCGTCAAGGATTCTATATTGTAGCCACGCGCAGAAAACAAACCAGCCACGCGCGAGAGTGCACCTGATTCATTCTCCAATAGTACTGAAATAATATGTCGCATATAAATATTTTTTTACACTGAGCAGGCTCAACGAAACTGACTTTCATCAGCAATCAAAAAGCTCGAATTCATTTTTTGTTTGGGCGCAAGCGCATTTCATGATGCCCTTTACCCGCTTCTATCATAGGATATACATTCTCTTCGCGATCAGTAATGAAATCCATAAACACTAAGCGATCGGTCATCGCAAAGGCTTCTTTAAGCGCGCCTTCAACGTCAGCTGGGCTTTCAATCTTCATGCCAACATGACCATAGGATTCAGCCAATTTAACAAAATCAGGCAGGGAATCCATATAGGAGTTTGAATAGCGTTTTTCGTAACTGAACTCTTGCCACTGCCTTACCATGCCAAGGTACCGATTATTCAAATTAATGACCTTCACTGGCAAATCATATTGCTTACAAGTCCCTAATTCTTGGATGCACATTTGGATGCTGCCTTCACCCGTTATACAGGCAACATCGGCATCCGGATGCGCGAATTTAACACCCATCGCAGCGGGCAAACCAAATCCCATGGTGCCCAAACCACCAGAATTAATCCATTTATGAGTATCTGAGAAGCCGTAGAATTGCGCAGCAAACATTTGGTGCTGCCCTACATCCGAGGTTACATAGGCTTCGCCACCAGTTACCTCATGAAGCTTCTGCACGACAAATTGAGGTTTGATAACCGTATCAGAATGCTCGTACCAAAGGCTATCAAACCCCTGCCATTCAGCGATAGTCGACCACCAGTCTTTGGTGAGCTCCGGATTAATTTCACTCTCTCTTCGGGCAATCTCTTGGTTAAGAAGTTCTAGAACCTCTTTAGCATCACCAATTATCGCGATATCTGACTTAATATTTTTATCAATAACCGATGGATCTATATCTATATGAAGCACTTTAGCGTTAGGCGCAAAACCATCCAAGGTGCCGGTTATTCGGTCATCAAAACGAGCGCCAACGGCCACGATCAAGTCAGCATCGTGCATTGCCTTATTAGCCTCGTAAGTGCCATGCATCCCAAGCATTCCAATAAACAACGGATCACCATGCGGATAGGCACCCAGCCCCATCAACGTATTCGTACACGGAAAGCCAAGCTTACGCACCATACTCCTTAGTTCAGCTTGAGCGTTCGCAAGAACGACTCCGCCGCCGGCATAAACAATCGGCTTTTTGGCGTTGAGAACCGCTTCAACCGCAATTGAAATTTCAGCAGGTTGAGCCTTAGGCACTTCGGGGTAAGAGCGAATATCAACCGTAGTCGGATATAGGAATTCGGCCACATGGGCGGTAATATCCTTGGGAATGTCGACCAAGACTGGACCAGGTCTCCCTGACGTAGCGATATGAAACGCTTTCTTTATTGTCGCTGCGATGTCTTCGACGTCTTGAATTAAAAAGTTGTGCTTCACACAGGGTCGACTAATACCTACTGCGTCGATTTCTTGAAAGGCATCGTAGCCAATTAAAGGCTTCATCACCTGCCCGGACAAGACCACCATAGGGATTGAATCCATGTAGGCGGTGGCTATACCGGTAATTGCGTTCGTTATACCTGGACCGGAAGTAACCAATACGACTCCAGGCTTACCAGTAGAACGCGCATAACCATCAGCTGCATGGGTAGCACCTTGCTCATGACGGACCAATATATGTTCAACTTCTTGTTGCCGATGAAAGGCATCATAGATATGTAGCGCTGCACCGCCAGGATAACCGAAGACATATTCCACGCCCTCTGCTTCGAGACTCTTTACAACAATATCTGCTCCGGTTAACTGCACGAATTACACCTAATTTATTTAACTTAATCTTTACAAAATCATCTGCAAGCGCATAGGCTTCTAACTGGCCAAATTTATCTGCACCAGAAAATGATTTACTCGTTGAAAATAAACGGGCCCGTTAAGGGCCCATTCCAGAAACCAAATTATAAACACTAGTGCAATAAAGACCAAGTATATGTACGTCTTTTTCGTTGATTGATAAATGCTAAATGATTGATAAAACAGCCATACTTGCCAACATCCATTTTAAATTATATAAAGCATTGCCGAAATGAATACCGCAAAAACGATAATCGAGAATATATGTCAGCTTTAGATTTCACATACGTCATATCAGACTTACACTTAACGCCGGAACGACCGGGCGTGACCGCCTATTTTTTGGATTTTCTTGATTCATCCGCAAAACAGGCACAAGCTCTCTATGTTCTCGGCGATCTGTTCGAATACTGGATCGGAGATGATGCTGCGCCACTCATTGGCGCCGAACCGGTTATTGCTGCAATGAGCGAAATAGCAAAACAGATCCCTTGTTATTTCATCGCAGGGAATCGTGATTTTTTAGTCGGCGAGCAGTTTAGCCTCGAAACTGGATTCACTATCTTGGCAGATGAGACGGTCATTGAACTCTACGGCCAGAAAACGCTACTGCTACACGGTGATAGTCTCTGCACTGAAGATGTGGCTCATCAGCAATTTCGCGAGACTATGGTGACCAATCTAGAATGGCGCACACAATTTCTAAAACTAAGCATTCCGGATCGTATCCAAAGCGCTATGCAAGCCCGTGAAGAAAGCCACAAGCACAAGGCAAACATCAGCATGGAGATCATGGACGTCACAGAAAAATCCGTTACAGCGGCGTTCGAAGAGCATGCTGTCAAACAAATGATACATGGTCACACACACCGGCAAGCCGAGCACCACTACACAGTCAAAGGGGAAAAAGTTACCCGCCATGTATTGGGCGACTGGGGTGCCACGTCAAGCCTGATGAAGGTTTGCGAAACAGGTATTAGCATAAGCAATCCTGCGATTACTTAGAGCATTGAAAATATTGTTAACTACGCACACGCAAAAACATTAAGCTGTGAGTGGGCGCTTAGTTAACGATTGCCCGATTCAGCAGACTCTCGTTTTGGTACGACTCGGATAAATTTTTCGCCTTCCTTAATAAACCCTAACTGGCT
>CAJQNY010000062.1 GCA_905479805.1 uncultured Arenicella sp. | reverse complement strand
CGGTTAGCCTCTTGAGCATCTAACCAGCGCCCGGTTAACAGCATCTCCATGGCGATGTGATACGGGATTCGTTTGGGTAATTTAATTGAGGCGGCATCGGCTACCGTGCCTGAATTTATCTCAGGAAGCGCGAAAGACGCATGTTCGGCGGCTAAGATGATATCCGTAGACAAGGCGATCTCAAGTCCACCACCACAGCAAATACCATTAACGGCCGCGATGATCGGTTTATTCAATCGAGGCAATTCTTGCATGCCGCCAAAACCACCTACCCCATAATCCCCATCGACTTCGTCGCCACCATCAGCGGCTTTTAGATCCCACCCCGGGCAAAAAAACTTTTCGCCTGACCCGGTAATTATCGCCACTCTTAGATCAGGGTTATCACGAAAGTCAGCGAATATTTCGCCTAGCTCACGACTGGTTGCTAGGTCAACTGCATTCGCTTTGCCCCGCGCCAGCGTAACTTCAAGTACTTTACCTTGTATATTGGTTCTCACCGATTCACTCATTGGAATCTCCTCATTTTATTGTTCTTAATGTTGAATTAACGCGCACTATCAAATTTACTACCCTGAGACGCGAATTAATGCGTCGACCGCTATCGCTTTAGTCGCACCGGCCATCAGCGGGTTGATGTCTAACTCTTGTACAGTATTATTGTTTTCCTGCACGTAATTTGCCACAGCCTCTACCGCGTCAACTATAGCCTCGATGCTAGCGGCTTGCTGCCCGCGATACCCTTTTAGTATCGTGTGAATTCTTAAAGATTCAATTGCATTCTGTATTTCCAGCGCTGTAGTAGGCAACAACACCGATGCTGTATCAGCAAGTAGTTCGGTCAGCACGCCACCAGCACCGATGGTTAATAGGAATAATCCCAAGTCATCTTTAGTCACACCAATAATGAGTTCGGCTACTGGCTTTTCAGCCATCTCTTCAACGAGGTAACCCGCATCACACTTCGGTAGTTCGACCACAGAGGCCTGGAGTGATTCATCGGAACTAATACCAAGAATAACCGCTCCTGCTTCGGTTTTATGTTCTATCCCAATTCCCTTAAGAGCTAACGGATAAACGAGCGATTTGGCCTTATCAGCAATTTCGTCTTTGGTGTTAGCAAAAGACGACTTTGGGATCGCTAAACCATATTTCGCGAGCGTTGTTTTTGCCACATGCTCATTGAGAGAACACACCTCATCATCTGTATTGTTCCCTGCTTGTGAAATAAGTACCGCACTCGCTTGGTCTTGTTTTTGTAAGCGACCGGCCTTAATCAAAGCGTCAACGGCAAGAATAGATTCTTCCATGCCGTGCAGCGGGACTACGCCAGCGGCGAGGAGTCGTTGACTGACTTTTTCATTAAGATTCTCACTCAAGGTTGCAACGACAGCAACATTCGCGCCAGAGCTTAACTTCGCTGCTAATATTGCCTCTAAAGCGCAATCATGCCCGCTGGGATCGCATGTGTCGTCACGCGGTATGTCTAGCACAAACACAGTGAGATCAAAGCCATCATTCATGACCGCCGCAAAACAAGCGGTCATCACCGGCACATCACCCCAAATATAGGTGTGGTAATCCAAGGGGTTAGCCAGCGTCACTTTCTGGCCTAACACACGAGTCAGTTCAGTCGACTGTTTAGAGCTAAGGTCTCTAAAATTCAATTCCGTGCCCATGGCCAAATCCGACATCAAACTGGCTTCACCTCCCGAGCAGCTCACCGATGAAATAGCGGAACCTGACAAGACGCCAATTTGATCCAGCAGCTTTAGAGTTTCCAAAAATACGCCAATCGAGTCGACTTCAACAATTCCTAGACGTTTTAATAACGCAGTTGAAGAGGCCGCATTGCCGGCCAGTGACGCTGTATGAGTCACGGTGGCAATTTGCGCTTTTTCAGACTTGCCAATTTTCAAAGCCACAATTGACTTTCCAATGTCTCGTGCCCTTTGAGCCATTTTTTCGAAGGCGCGAATATCATTAAAACTCTCAAGATAGAGCCCTATGGCACTAACCCTAGAATCTTCCAACAACTCATTTGCTAAATCACTGACACCCGTTTGTGCTTGGTTGCCAACAGTTATCATATGGCTTATCGACAAGCCTCGTTGCTGCATGGTCATATTGATAGCGATATTAGAAGACTGAGCAATAATCGCTACGCCACGATCGCATGAAAGTCCTCCATGCTGATCAGGCCAAAGGGTCACGTTATCGAGATAGTTCAAATATCCGTAGCAATTTGGCCCAAGTATGGGCATTTCTCCTGCGGCCTGTACTAAGCTGTCTTGACGATCTCCCAAATGCGCGTTTTCAAAGTCAGACTCGCGGAAACCCGAGGCAAAACAAATTGCTCCACCGGCACCCGCTTGCGCAAGTTCTCGCACTACGTCTAACGTTATCTCTCGATTAACGCCAATAAATGCCGCATCTGGGGCATTTGGCAGTGAGCCTATATCAGCAAAACAGGTGATTCCGAGTATCGATTCACGTGTTGGATGAACCGGCCAAATATCACCATCGTAGCCTGATTTCTGCAGCTGCTGAATCACATTCACAGCCCAGCCACCACCAAATAGAGCGATGCTCCTGGGTTTTAAGAAGCGAGTTAAAGAAGACATAATTATCCCTCTTAGCTATCTTTCCTACGCGCTCTAAGCGCCGAAGGGTCTTAATAGGCTGCGTGAGATAATGTGTCTCTGTATTTCAGAAGTTCCTTCCCAAATACGCTCAATCCTTGCGTCTCGCCAAATTCTCTCTAAAGGCAGTTCGCTCATCAAACCCATCCCGCCGAAGATCTGAATAGCTTCATCAGCGACCATCGCTAGCATCTCGGTTGCTTTCAATTTAGCCATGGCCATATCGGCATCCGTGCACGTACCTTGATCGTATTTCCAGCCCGCTTCCATTACCAACAACTCAGCGGCCTTCATCTCTGTCGCCATATCCGCTAATTTGAAAGATACACCTTGAAATTTACCGATTGGCTGGCCGAATTGTTCACGCTCAGCGGCATATTGCACGGCTAATTCGAAAGCCCGCTCAGCTCGCCCAAGACAAGTGGCCGCGACTTGTAATCGTGTAGCGCCAAGCCAACTATTGGCAACCTCAAAACCTTTGTGAAGTTCGCCCAGCATGGCTGAAGCCGGTACGCGGCAATTATCAAAATCTAAAGTGGCATTGGTATAACCACGATGCGAAACGTTTTTGTAGCCGTCCCGAATAGTTAAGCCTGGGTTATCATGATCAACAAAAAAGGCGCTAATCAGTTTCTTAGGCCCGCGTGGCGTTTGTTCTTCACCTGTTGCCATGAAGGCTATCGTGAAATCCGCTTCTTCGGCGTGGCTAATAAAATGCTTGGTGCCATTAAGAACAAAGTCGTCACCATCAGCAACAGCACTCGCTTTCATGCCTCGCAGGTCTGACCCTGCGCCTGGTTCAGTCATGGCTAGGCAGTCTGACTTCTCGCCAGCTAGACAAGGCTCTAAATACTTTTTACGTTGCTCGTCATCGCCAGCGCAAAGAATATTCGACGGACGAGCTACACAAGTCCAATGAAGTGCATAGTTAGCACGACCTAATTCTTTCTCATACAACAACCATGTGGGAGTGTCTAAACCACCACCGCCAAACTCTTCAGGTATGTTGGCCGCGTATAATCCAGCGGCAATCGCTTTTGCTTTTATTTCCTCAGCAAGCTCGACTCGAAGTATGCCGGTCTCCTCGATCTCTGCTTCGTGCGGGTATAACTCTTTTTCGACAAACGCCTTGGTGGTATCCACGATCATTTGTTGTTCTTCGCTCAGACTAAAATTCATGATGGTCTCTATCTGTCTTATTGTTGCTGAATTGCTTACAGCTAAATTAATCGGTGCCGCCCAGCTATATTAGGTGCCGCCAAGCTATATAAATGGTGCCGCCCAGCTAAATTAACCGGTGCGCCGCTTCGATCGCAGCGAGTTTGGTAGCGACTTCTTCACTCGGCAAACTTGATTTACGAGTCGTCAGATCAACATGAATCAACAATTGCTCGGCAGTCGATACAACTTCTCCAGCGGAATTGAGCATCTGATGATAAAGCTCTAGCTTCTTACCTTGCCCATTCATCACCTTTGAACAGACTTTAATCTCATCACCGGCATGGCATTCATTCAAATACTGCACGCGCGTATCGACCGTAAAATAGCTGTGTCCTGCATCGATATATTCAGCATCTGCACCAATCAACTGCATGACGGCGTCGGCTGCATCGGAAAAGACTTGACCGTAACGGCTGTCATTCATATGCCCGTTGTAGTCAGTCCAGTCCACTGGAATGACTCGCTCGTTTGATGTGATCAAACCCGTCGTGTCTCGGCCGCTTAATTGGCTCAAATTCTTATCAACTTTATTGAGCAGCTCACCGGCTCCCCAGTTTTGAATTTTCAAACCGCGCATCATGCTGACCAGATT
>CAJQNY010000061.1 GCA_905479805.1 uncultured Arenicella sp. | reverse complement strand
GCAACACCCGCATAATGATCAGAACTTATGTTGCGAATACAATTGCCACTGGTTTGAATAGCGTGCATTTCAACATTAGATAGATCTTCTAATATATCCGGCACATCGGCTAATTCTGGCCAATTAAATTGTATATTTTGCCGAGTGGTAAAGTGACCATAACCTTTGTCATATCGACGTGAGACCTCGGCTAAGGCGCGCATCTGCACTGAGTTCAACAAGCCATAGGGAATGGACACGCGCAACATATGGGCATGTATTTGCATATAAAGGCCGTTGCGTAATCGCAAAGGCTGTAATTCTGCGGCGCTAAGTTTGCCAGCAAGATGTCGTTCGACTTGGCCTCGAAACTGAGAAACGCGCTCACTCACAATGGTTTTGTCTACGGTGTCGTATTGATACATATTTGCTATCTACAAAAGGTTGGATACGGTACTTTGTGCCTTTACTATAAGGGCTGTTTTATAGAATAAATAGTAATAAGAAGTTATATTTATATAACATAATTCTTCCCCATTACTTTTTAAAGTACGTCGAAATATGAGTTATGACATATAATGTGCACTTATCCATTTGAGTCGCGCAACGCGATCAATTTTTCATATCAAAGTAGGTAAGTAGTTTGAACCACCTGTCCACAGAGTTTTCACCACGCCCAAATTTAAAGTACCCGTTTGAAAAAGGTTTTCACCCAAAGCCCGGTGAACCCAAAGAGGTGGCTGACGGCGTATATTGGATGCACGTGCCGATGCCCATTTCGCTAGACCATATTAATCTTTGGTTACTGCGCGATGGTGATGGTTGGGTGATTGTAGACAGCGGTTTGGACTCACCGATCTGCAAACAAGTTTGGGATCAAGTCTTTGACTCTTTCCTAACCCCTGAATCAGTCAAGCGCATCATTGTTACCCATTTTCACCCTGACCACATTGGCTTAGCGTCGTGGTTGGCGCGCCGCTGTGAATGCAAAATTTGGATTACTAAGGGCGAGTTTAATCATTACCAAGCGATTGTTAACCGAGAGCCAAAGACCCACACGATTGCTGCAAAGCAGTTCGTAGATGAGATTGGTTTTCCTGAGGGTTATGCAGATACGTACATGCGCTTTTTCTCGGTTGATGAGAAAGATCCGCTTAGCCGCGTTCAGGAAGAACAATGCGAATTCATCAAAGACGGTGATGAGCTGCTAATAGATGGTAAGAGTTGGCAAATAGTGATGGGCAATGGTCATTCTCCTGAGCACGCGTGTTTATATTGTGCGGAGTTAGCCACTTTAATTTCCGGCGATCAAGCCTTACCTAGAATATCTTCCAATATAAGTGTATACATTATCAATCGACTAGAAGACCCACTTGGTGATTGGCTTGATTCGTGCGCGCGCTTACGAGACACGATTCCAAATGACACTTTAGTGTTACCATCCCATCAGGAGCCATTTATTGGCTTAGATCTTCGTATGCAACAATTGATTGATGACCATCATGCCCAACTAAATCGCCTAAGACTCAAAGTGGTTGAACCTACGACTGCTTTTGAAGCCTGTAGTGTTTTGTTTGATAGAGAGCTGAATGAAGGCGAGACACTCATGGCAACCGGTGAAACCTTGGCGCACATTAATTATTTATGGCATCGCGATGAAGTAAGCCGCGAACCCAACATAAACAGTCTTGAACCCAATAATAGAGATTCATTAATTTATACAACCCGAAAATAGATATTATGAAAGTAGTCGCCTTCGCTGCCTCAACCAGCAGCAAATCCATCAATAAGCAATTAGTCAGTTTTGTAGCTAAACGAGTCCCGAATGGGGAAGTAGAATTACTAGATCTTAATGATTACGAATTGCCACTGTTCTCTGAAGATGTGGAAGTGGAAATTGGTAAACCACAGCTGGCCACCGATTTTATCGCTAAGATGGCGGGCGCTGATGTTTTAATTATCTCATTCGCAGAGCACAACGGCCTATACAGCGCGGCTTACAAAAACTTGTTTGATTGGTGTTCTCGACAAGCTGGGCGCGAAATCTATCAAGGAAAGCCAATGCTGCTAATGGCTACTTCACAGGGCGCACGTGGTGGGAAAAGCGTATTGGAGCTGGCAACGACAGCCAGTCCGCGATTCGGTGGAGACGTAAGAGCCAGTGTGTCTGTGCCTTCCTTCCAAGATAACTTTGACCAGCAGGAAAATACTATTACCAATGACGAAATCTTAGCCGAGATAGATCAAGCAATAGAGAAGCTAACGGCAGTTTAACGACTGATATTGCGGAGCAAAGACTGTCTCGCCTCATAAGTTTGATTGCGAAGTCGCATCCGACGTTCGTATTCTTGTGTCGCATGCTTGGTGACTAAATCAACTTTGGTCAAATATTTTCCTTGTTGTTCCTCACTCGATGCGAGTGCGTAAGCGCGACTCAGGCTTTTTATAGCTGAACCGTATTTATGTTGTCGCTGTGAAATGCGACTTTTCAATTCATGGAAGCGCGGATCTTTTGCGTGGAGGAGTAAGGCTTTGTCGATCGACCTTTGTGCTGATCTCAGCTTAACCTCTCGAAAGTCATCCATCGCCAGTTGGTAATGGAAGTAAGGGTTCGTTTGCCTTGCCCGGTCCGCTCGCTTTTTAAACGCTAAGGCTTTGCTGTTCTTTCCTCGTTCACGATACAAGCGTTCTAAATTACTGGTTGCAGGAATATTGTAATTGTCTAAATCGAATGCGTAGGAGAAGGACAATTCTGCTCGCTCATATTTTTCGAGTCGCTTTAAAACGACGCCAAGATTTGCCCATAAATCAGGATTCTTGGGGCTTAAAGAAACGGCTACTTTGAGGTTGTGTAGGGCTTCAATATATTTGCCATTGCTCTGTGCTGCTATGGCTCTATTGTTCAGCAAGAGCGCTATACCCTCATCTCTGGAAATAAATTTCTGTGGGTAACCGCTATCGTATAGTTCCATAGCAAGGTCGAAAATCTGTCGCCGGTTATGGTGCAACATCACACCGTTAACGTGCCGATAAAAAACCATACCCAGGTCTTCATCCATTCCCCAAGTGTTTGGAATATCGACAGCATTGAATTTGATTTCAATATCTAACTCTTCGGCCAACGCGGCAAGTAACATAGTGAAACTAAGACAGTTGCCCTTGCCAGACTCGTAGGCTTGAATCGGCGCATGATTGGCTTCTATGTCATATTGCATATCATGGCCGTCTTCATCTATTAGCCATTCAGCAAGTTCAATAGCCGCTCGACCTTTTAGCAGGTGGCCAAAGCGTTGATTAACTTCACTGCGCATTTGCGGCGAAATCTCCATCAGCGAGCTGATTTGGTCGTGATGGCCCGACGGTAGCCGCGTTTGATAGCTTATTACCCCATTAATCCAGTTATTTTGGCTCTGATCATCAAGAATACGCTGTTGGGCACAGCCTGATGACACGAACAGTAAGATCAGAAGGCTTAGCTGTGAGATAGACGGTAACGTTATCCATGACGTAATGGCGTCTCGAGGTTGTGTAAATAATGGCTGCTTTAGCGTATTCATTAATATTAAGCATAGACCAATTGAGTGCTGCTTCAAGTATTTCAGAGCAAGAGTTGAATTTATTAAATTATTTACATAAAGGTGCAACCAATTGTTTTCCGCACGCATCTTTAGCTAAGAACTATTTAGCTTAACAACTATTTCTAGTGTAACAACTTCGCTATTGTTAATGGCTGAAGACAGCGATTCAGACCCTTACGCCAATAGTGGGAACTCATAAACGATGTTTGGCTTGCCAACACGTCGCCCTAAACTTGGTGTAAGATATCCGCAATATATTTACTGAGATCAAATTCGAAATGAAATATTCACTAATAACTGCCCTAACACTGAGCTTAATATTAAGTGCTTGTGATGGCGAAAAATCCGATAACGTGGCCACTCAAACGGCTGAAAAAGTAGAAGCAGCAGTGGAAGCAATGACTAAAGTTGAACTAAACGAAAGTAATCCATTTTTTGCTCCAAGTTCACTGTTCATGCAGATCCCAGCTTTTGATCAAATAAAGCATGAACATTATGCGCCTGCGTTTGAGGTTGGCATGCAAGAGCAATTGGCTGAGATAGACCTAATCGCTGATAACCCAGATCCAGCGACTATCGCCAATACTCTTATACCGCTGGAAAAAAGTGGTCAGCTATTGAGCCGTGTAGCCAGAGTATTTTTTGCCCTATCTTCGGCAGATACCAATGACGACATTGAAGAGTTACGTGCTGAAATGGCACCCAAACTCTCGGCACATTCTGATGCAATATTATTAAATGGAAATCTCTTTAAGCGAGTTAAAACGCTACATGATGATCTAGCGAATATGGAGCTGGACGCTGAAACACAGCGTTTGGTTACCGAGACATATAAAGACTTTGTTCGTTCAGGTGCTGAGTTATCACTTGAAGACAAAGAAACTCTTAAAGATCTCAATTCCCGTTTAGCAAGTCTGCAAACTGAATTCAGCCAAAACGTTAAAGAAGAAGTTGGAAAGAACGCCATCATCGTTGAAGCGGTAGAAGAGCTTGATGGTTTGAGTGATGGCCAAATAGCATCTGCAGCAGAAGCCGCAAAAGCCAGAGACCTGGAAGGAAAGTATGTGTTACCGCTGTTGAACACCAGCGGCCAGCCTACTATGTCCTCTTTGACTAATCGGAAGCTGCGAGAACGTATACACACCACCTCATTGTCACGTGGTAGTTCTGGTGGAGAGTTTGATAATCGAGAGATTCTAACTAAGGTAGCCAAAATCAGAGCCGAGCGCGCCAACCTAATGGGCTTTGATAATCATGCCGCCTACTCATTGAGTAATCAAACCGCCCAAACTACTGAAGCGGTGAATAAGCGTTTGAGTACGCTGGCACCGGCAGCGGTCGCGAATGCTAAAAAAGAAGCCGCTGACCTGCAAAAAATGATTGTTGCGGAAGGCGGGGATTTTGAACTAGCATCTTGGGATTGGGATTTCTACACAGAAAAAGTTCGTGCTGATCGATACAATTTTGATGAGTCACAACTTAAACCTTATCTTGAAATGGAAAACGTCTTGGTTAACGGGGTCTTTTTTGCCGCAGAAAAAGTATTTGGTATTACTTTCAAAGCGCGGCCAGATTTACCCACCTATAACCCCGATGTAAAGGTATGGGAAGTGTTTGGCGCGAACGGTGAGACTCTAGCCCTATTCATTGAAGATTTTTATGCGCGAGAATCCAAGCGTGGTGGTGCATGGATGAACGCCTATGTGCCGCAATCAAAATTAATGGGCACGATGCCAGTGGTTGCTAATCATTTAAACGTTCCGAAGCCTCCTGAAGGTGAGCCAACATTATTGACATGGGATGAAGTCACAACCATGTTCCATGAGTTTGGCCACGCACTTCATGGCATGTTTTCAGATGTAAACTACCCTACTTTCTCGGGTACCTCAGTCCCAAGAGATTTTGTTGAGTATCCGTCACAAGTAAATGAAATGTGGGCAGATTGGCCTGAAGTCTTAGCCAATTACGCAGTGCATCATGAAACTGGTGAAGCGATGCCAAGAGAGCTTCTTGATAAGGTATTGGCGAGTTCCAAATTTAACCAAGGTTTCTCCACAACCGAATATTTAGCGGCATCGCTACTCGACCAAGCATGGCACCAATTGAGCCCTGAAGATGTACCTGATGCTGAGGGCTTATTAGCTTTTGAAGCGAAGGCTTTGGAAGATGCGGGTGTTGCCATGGCCGCAATTCCTCCACGTTATCGTAGTACTTATTTCTCCCATATTATCGGTGGTTATTCAGCAGGTTATTATTCCTATATCTGGAGTGAAGTACTTGATGCTGACACCGTAGAATGGTTTAAGGCAAATGGTGGAATGTTGCGCAAGAACGGTGATCATTTTCGCAAGACCCTTTTATCGCGCGGTGGCTCTGAGGAAGCAATGAGCATTTTCAGAAACTTCCGAGGCGCGGAACCCGATATTCAACCGTTGTTAATCCGCCGAGGCTTAACTGGCGAATAGTACTTTTAAACGTTGTTGAATATTAAAAGCAGCACCTAAACGGTGCTGCTTTTTTATGTACATGGATGTACAGTATCCTAAAAATGCATCGCTGCATGGATGCAGCTTATTAGAGCAGTGCAGGAGCAACTGTCGAGGAGCAATTTTTAGGGCATGTACATGGATGTACAGTATGGGATACCCAGTATCCTAAAAATGCATCGCTGCATGGATGCAGCTTAATAGAGCAGTGCAGGAGCAACTGCAGAGGAGCAATTTTTAGGGCGTGTAGTCTTTT
>CAJQNY010000060.1 GCA_905479805.1 uncultured Arenicella sp. | reverse complement strand
TCTTCTTGCGCCCACTTAAAACATCCAGGGCTTGCGGCACATTATTGCCCTGACGGCCAAATCGTTGTGGACCAAAATAGTTGGGGACACCCTGCATCGAGACCTGTTCAAGCCTCTGCTTCACTTCCTCAATAGACCCTGCAAAATCACGAATAAGAATCTCAAAGCGATTTGCTGAGTGCGTTCCCCGTTTAAGTTTTCGGCTATGCCTTGCAATTTCGACTAATTCGACGCCAGGCATTGAGAACCCAGACCACTCAAGTGATGTTGAGATTGGCAGGCGAACACTGAACCACTGCTCAGTAATTGCGAAAAGATCCTTCATGCCTGAATAACTCACCTCTCGATAGGCCACATTACAAAAACGCGCTATTTGTTTAGCTACTGCTTCGGTATTTTGTCTCTCTTTGCGCACGCGCAGCCAAACATGTTCACCAGCACCTGTAGGATTAACGGGCATTTCCTCGGTAACTAAAAAGTCGCTGGGCTGGGCCTTAATAACACCAGATGCTATCGGAACACCATAGGCATAAGACCAAGTCGCTTGTCGAGTCAGCCAAGGGTTTTCTATTTTTTCCGTGTTCACGGTATTGAGCATTGTTAAAGCAAAGTCAGAATTGGCCACTATTATAGGCATTAATACAGAAAAAAAGGTGTATGAAAACCATACACCTTTGATCAGAATCTATGTCCAAGAAAGTTCGTTAGTCCACAATCAGACGAATACCTTCCAACTTGCGAATGGTCGCTGTAGCACCAACATCAAGTTGCTCACTACCGTCAGATAATTGCGCAGGCCAATCGGTTCCGGACCAACTAACTTTACCAGTTTGACCACTTAAAATCGCTTCGGTTACGACGGCCGATTGCCCAATTGCGTCATTTCCCGCAATCGGCGAAGGCTTGTCTTGCCATCGTTTCAAAAACGGGTACAACACAGCAGAAATCAACAAGGATGCCACTAAAAATATGACTGAAAGCATTGTGAATGACAAATCAGGAGACATCCACCCTGCGAATGCCGCGACCAATGCGCCGAGACCAAAAAACATAAACCAAAATACCGAAAACTGCATGATCAGTAATTCAGCGCCAATTAAACCTACAGCAATCATTAAGTAAAAGAAAACGGGGGTCATACTCATCTCCTAGCTAGATTTAGTTTCATCAATTTGACCTTTCAATGTTTGAAAAGCGGTAAAAGCCTTACTGACTACTGAAGTGACGTCTGAGCCATCGGTTGGAAGTAACGCAACAGTACCTTCTCTCGCTAATTTTTCAAACGCAGAAATATATTGCTCAGATAATTGCTGAGCTACTGCTGTAGTGCCACCTTCTGTATTAATGGCAGCTGAGATCAGTTTAATTGCCTCACCACGCGCCCTCGCCTCGATCTCAACAGCATCTGCATTACCTTGTGCACGCAATACCACAGCCTGTTGATCACCCTCAGCTTCGTTAATTTGCGCTTGGCGATATCCTTCTGATGTTAGAACCGATACTCGGCGCTCACGCTCAGCCGCCATCTGCTTTTCCATCTCTTCAAGGATCGATGCCGGCGGTGAAATATCTTTGACCTCATATCGTAGCACCTTGGTGCCCCAGGCCTCAGAAGCTTCATCAATCGCATGCGTCACGGTTGCGTTTACATTCTCGCGCGACTCAAATGTTTGATCCAAACTAAGCTTACCTATTTCTGCACGCATGGTAGTTTGTGCCAGCTGGGTAATTGCAAAGCGTAGATTTTCAACCCCGTATGAAGCCGCCCTCGGATCCATAATTCGCATGTAGAGCACACCGTCGACGCCTAATGCTACGTTGTCTTTGGTAATCGCTTGTTGTGCGGGCACATCAAGCGCGAACTCTTTCAATGAATGGCGATAGGTCACTTTATCCATGCCGGGAATTAGCACATGAAATCCGGCTTCTAAAGTTGAGCTGTATTTTCCTAGCCGTTCAATAATATAAGCTTCGTTTTGCGGTACGATCCGAACCACGGTTTTAAAAATTAAAACGACCAAGATTATGATCGCGACGATGGTGGGTAGACTTGAACTGTCCATGGGGCCTCCGAGAAATTTTAGTTAGATAATATTAGCATACAGGATTCGCGTCTAAGATCGTTTATAATCCTCCCTGCACCTCCTGAGCTTTAGACTTATATAATGGCAAAATCACAAAATTCAATATTCATCGTCGTGGTAATAGCGGTTCTCGCAATGGCCGCCGGCATTTTCTTACGCGGTTCGGAAAAACCGAAATCTCTGCCTGAATTCGAAAAGTTAATTGTTCTGCCGCAGAGTAAAACTATCAATGGTGTAAACTTCATAGATCAAGACAACTTGCCCTTCGGTAAAAATGAGTTGCAAGGTTATTGGAGCTTGGTGTTTTTTGGCTTTACCAATTGCCCTGATGTGTGTCCGACTACGATGAACACACTTAAGCAAGTGAAGCTTGCGTTGGAAAAGGAAGGCACATGGGGAAATTACCAGGTAATCCTTGTCTCCGTCGACCCTGCTCGAGACACCCCTGAAAAACTAGGCAAGTACGTACCTTTTTTCGATGAATCATTTATTGGACTGAGCAGTGACTTAGCAACGACCACAGAGTTTGCAAGGCAGCTAGGTGTTTTGTTCGTCGCCCACCCTACCACGGAATTGGGAAATTATGATGTAGACCACAGCGCCGCAATTATTTTATTGAACCCAAAGGGTGAAATGGCGGGAGTTTTGTCTGCACCACACAAAAGTGCTCAAATCTCAA
>CAJQNY010000059.1 GCA_905479805.1 uncultured Arenicella sp. | reverse complement strand
CAATAACAGTCTTGGCTGCAAAAGATAAGTAGCGATCCTAAATAGATGTCACACTTAGTTATGGCATCTATTTTTTTGCCCTTTTTTCAGATGTGAATAAGGTTAATTCCTATGAATCGTAATAATTTAATTAGTGAAGCACCGGTGGTATGTCCTTCGGTCTTGCTTGATCAAGCACAAAACCTGAGTGCATCGACAGCGGCTGTTGTTAATGCAGGGTCAGTATTAGCCATGCAAAGTGCAAAACTGGCATTCGAAAACAAGGTGATCAACCCTGTCTTGGTGGGTGACGAGTCAACGATCAAAAAGATTGCCCAGGAGTTGCTCTGGGATGTCTCAGAGATACGAATTGTTCATGCGGCAAGTGACATTGACGCGGCTGCTACCGCGGTAGCTCTCGCGCGAAACGGCGAAGTAAGTACCATGATGAAGGGGGACATCCACACCGATGATCTTCTTCGTGCAGTGCTCAATCGTGAGCATGGTTTAACGATTGGCTCTCGACTCAGCCACGTTTTTCACATGACTAAGCCAGACTCAAATGATGCAATCTGTATTAGCGATGCGGTGATTAATGTGGCGCCGTCAGTTGACGTAAAGTTGGATATTGCACGCAACGCCGTCCGCTTATGTCATGCGTTGGGGAACGCCAGACCAAAGGTTGCTGTTTTGTCAGCCACTGAAGTACCCAGCGCGGCGATGCCATCCAGTTTGGAGGCAGAGCAGGTCAGTCAGGAGGCGCAAGCAGGCGCCGTGCCTGGCGCCGATGTCTATGGACCGCTTGCGTTCGATAATGCAGTTTCAGGCGAGGCCGCAAAATTGAAAGGCATTACGCATCCTGTCGCTGGTAACGCCGATATTTTACTGGTGCCAAATATCGAAACGGGTAACGCCCTGTTTAAACAAATGGTGTATTACATGAGCGCGGCAGCGGCTGGAGTCGTCTTAGGAGCAAAAGTGCCTATCGTGCTGACTTCTAGAGCAGATCCAGCGGCGGCTCGTTTAGCCGGGGCCGCATTGGCCACAATCGTCAGCAATCAATAATTTTCAAAATAGAAATAAAGTATAACTGTGACTGATATTCAACAATTAAAACCTGATCTAAAGGTTTCGGTACGCGAGCTATTTGGCATCGATTCGGATCTAAAAGTCCCTGCATTTTCCGAACGAGAAGAACACGTTCCTGAAGTCGATGTGGCTTATCGATTTAACACCGATGTTACTTTGGCGATCCTTTCTGGGTTTGTGAATGATCGACGTGTGATGGTGCAGGGTATGCACGGCACCGGTAAATCTACGCACATAGAACAGATTGCAGCACGACTCAATTGGCCTTGTATTAGGATTAATCTCGATGGGCACATTAGCCGTTTGGATCTGGTTGGTCGTGATGCCATAGTGGTTAAAGACAATAAACAGATAACAGAATTTCAGGAAGGGCTATTACCATGGTCAATCCAACGTCCAGTTGCATTAGTCTTTGATGAGTTAGATGCGGCACGGCCCGAAGTTATGTTCGTGATTCAGCGTTTGCTTGAGCGCGAAGGTAAGTTCACCTTGTTAGATCAAAACAAAGTGTTAACACCGCATAACTATTTTCGTCTGTTTGCTACGGCTAATACAGTGGGTCTCGGCAATCTGAATGGTTTGTACCATGGCACATCAATGATTAACCAAGCGCAGATAGATCGCTGGAATATCATCGCTAAGTTAAACTATCTAGAAGCTCAAGAGGAAATCGACATTGTGTTAAGTCGGGTGCCAAGCTTTGATACTGAAGCAGGCCGGAGCACGGTCGCATCTATGGTGGCTTTAGCTGGCTTAACCCGCAAGGGTTTCGCAGCGGGGGATATTTCGACCGTGATGTCACCGCGTACGGTTATCTTTTGGGCAGAGAATATGGAGATTTTTCATGATACTGCAGCGGCGTTCAGGCTATCATTTTTTAATAAATGTGATGAGGCCGAGTACGCAACCATTGCTGAATATTACCAGCGATGCTTTGATCGAGAATTACCTGAAAGTGAATCGATCAGCGCATGGTTTGATTAAGCAATCGTCTATTTAGCGCGTAATTAACGTGGATCGACAAGAGGTTCTTCAGCAAAAGCTAGAGCATTGGTGTGCAACTTCTGTGCGCGCGTTGTCTGGTAAACCTTCGGCCCATTATCGCGGCCGGAGCTTAAGCGTGGGGTCACGTATTGTTAACTTCGGAGCGCCATACCTACAGCTTGATCTTCAATCTGAATTAGCGTCTCGAGAAAGCTCCCGATTGCGTGGCGTCGCAGATAGTATTGCACTGCGCTTAGTACACAGTAATGCTGAATATTACTCAGAGAGGAAACCTGATTCGCCTGTGGAGCAATTGGTTTTCGAAGTTCTGGAACAACTTCGTTGTGAGTCCCTTGTACCAAAGGCATTGCCAGGTATGCGCTCTAATTTACGTATACGGTTTCTGTTCTGGGCAAACAATGTAACGTCATCAAAACTCATTGAGAATGACATAGGCTTGCTGATATTCACTGTTTTTCTTGTGGCTTGGTCAAGAATCCAACGGCAGTTAATTCCTGAACAACTAGAAGAAGTCGTGGAGTCAACACGGTGGGGTTTTAGCGTTGTACTGAAAAGCCATCTACAGTCTTGTGCCAAAACGTGTGATAACCAAGCTGCATTTGCGCGACATGCCTTGGTGGTAGCCCAGGAAGTGCAGGGGATGATCGAGCAGAACGAGCTCACTTCTCCATCTGGTAACAAGGATTCCGAATCCTCGCTAGAGCACCTTCGTGAGTTAAACCTATTGAACCTTAATTTCACTGAAAGCGAACCCGAGGAGGGTGCGGGCACTGTTGCCGCGCTTTCACAGGATGCTTTGAGTAGCCATAAGGAAAAATCGAGAGACCCTGACTCTTATAGAATCTACAATTCTGAATTTGATATGGAGCTAGCGGCAAGCGCCTCTATTAGAGCAGCGCAATTACAAAAAATGCGATCGCAATTGGATAAACGCCTGCAACTCCAATCGGTAAACAAGCATCGGGTTGCGCGACTGCTTCAGCAAACTATGGCGCAACCCAAGTTGCTTGCCTGGTCGTTTGGTGAGGAAGAAGGATATTTAGATTCAGCTAGGCTGAGTCGCGTGATTACTAATCCGCAAGACAAGAAGTTATTTAAGCGGGAAAGCAACCAAGCTGTGAGCGATTGTGCAGTGTCAATCTTAATTGATAACTCGGGTTCCATGACACATCACAACGAGTTTGTTGCGGCTTTGGTTGACACGCTAGGGCACACCTTAGAAATCGCGCAATGCAAAACCGAGGTTCTTGGTTTTACAACCACGGACTGGAATGGTGGAAAGGTCCTACAGCAATGGAAGAAGAATGGTGAACCTGAACAGCCCGGTCGTTTAAATTCGGTTTGCCATATTGTTTATAAATCACTGGATATTCCTTGGCGACGGGCGCGCGTTTCAATTGCCGCCTTGTTGAGAACGGACCGCTTCAAGGAAGGCATTGATGGTGAAGCCATACAATGGGCGGCCAAGCGACTAGAAACGCGGCCAGAGCGTAGGAAAATAATTCTGGTGATATCCGATGGGTCACCGATGGATACCGCTACGCACGCTGCTAATTATCCTCAATACTTAGATAATCATCTAATGCAGGTCGTTAAAGATATCGAACTGCGCGGTGACTTAAAAATCTGTGCCGTGGGGATCGGGCTTGACCTGAGCGCCTATTACCAGCAAAGTCTAGCTATCAACACGGACAAAAACTTAGAACAACAAACGCTGTTCGAGATTGCTGAGCTTCTAAGAAAAGCGGTTTAATTGATCAACAAACGAACGGATGAAATATGGCCTTGAAAAGATATGTCACTGAAATGGGAATGGGAATCGACGTGCATGGCGGTGACTATACTAAGGCGGCATGTCGCGCTGTATCCGATGCAATCCGGCACTCGAGTTTAAATTTTTTCCCACACATAGACCATGCTCGCGAAGATATGCAATTGCAGGTAAAAATAGGCGCAGGACAACCAGAGCAGGTAGATACCGCGATAGTCGCCAAGGAATTTCCGTATGGTAACGTCAGCATACAAGCAGAGTTAGGTGGGCTTGATGTGATTGCCGAAAATGGTACAGATCGAATGGTTATCGTAAATGCCGCAGTGCTGGTTTGCTTTGACGAATAATTGGTAGGTATTCACACAACCTTGCCTTAGATTCTTCTACCTGCTCTATATTATGCGGGTTGAGTAAGCACTGTAAATTCGGCCATCTCACTACACCAAATTTGTTGTCCATAACAAAAGGGTGTAAGGCTCACGTCGTTAATAATTAGTTCTACTTCCATCCCATAAGGTGTAGAGCCTGAGCCAAAATAAGCTTGGTTCTCTGCCGAAATAGCAACGCATTTCACGGTTAATTGTCCTTGACTGCTTTGCACTCCGTACTCTTTTTCAAACAACGCCGTTGTGGATTGTTGTAAATCGTGTTCGAGCAGAGATGGAAACCGCTCTGCAACCACTGTTTCAGTTTCGATCAAAATAGCTTGGCCAGCGACTCTGAATAAACGGTGATAGGTATAAACTAAGTCGCCTTCGCTGATTCTTAGGATCGAAGCGACTTTACTGTTTGCTTGCTCTGATCCTTTGGAGAGAATCTCGATGCTTAGGTCAATTGATTCACGCAGCGCCTTGGTGGTGAAACTCAAAGTGCTACTAATGTCATGACTGAGTCTTTGCTCTGCGACAAACCGTCCTTTACGGCCTTGCCGATAGGCGTAGCCTTCTTGTTCTAACGAGTCGAGCGCTTTTCGGGCCGTCATTCTACTAATATTAGCTTGCTCAGCAAGGGCGCGCTCAGAGGGTAGGGCCTCATGGGGCTTGAGTCGTCCACTCTTAATACCGTCAATCAATTCAGCCTGGGCCTTTTGGTAAAGGGGTAGAGGGGTCGTTTTTTCAACTTTTGTCTTGACGGATGGTTTCATATCTTGGTATATACCAACTATCAATATTGGTATATACCAGTGTATTGTACTTAAATGCTTTAAAAACGCTATGTTAATCGCCTATGTCTGAAATAAATAAACCACTTCCACAACATACTCAAACTGTCGTCATCGGCGGCGGCATAGTCGGTTGCTCCGTTGCGTATCATCTTGCTAAGGCTAATCACGATGTTGTCCTGCTGGAACGCAAACAATTGACGTCGGGTTCAACCTGGCATGCAGCTGGCTTAGTGAGCCAATTCCATGGTTTCCCCTGTGTGACAAAACTCGCGAGTTACGGCATCCAGTTGATGCAAGAGCTAGAGGCAGAAACAGGCCAAGCGACAGGATTTAAAAAGGTGGGCGCGACAGCCGTGGCACTGAACGAGGCTAGGCGAGAAGAACTGCGTCGTCGTAAAGATGTGGCGCTGGGACAAGGCATAGAAGTACGCACTCTAGGCTTAGATGAACTGAAAGAGCATTGGCCTCTATTACAAACTGAGGGAATTTTAGAAGCCATTCACTTCCCCAATGACGGCCAGACAAATCCTATTGACACGACAATGGCTTTGGCTAAAGGTACTCGCCTGCATGGCGGTAAAATATTCGAAAACACTGAAGTACTAAATCTATTGATAGAGAACGGTAAAGCGGTCGGTGTTGAAACTGATAGAGGAGCGATTAAGGCTGAGAACGTAGTCAATTGTACTGGCATTTGGGGGAATGCATTTGCGAAAGCCAGTGGCACAAATTTGCCGATTCAACACAACCAACACTTTTACATTGTGAGCGACCCGATCAAAGGCTTGATGGATCCAACGCCTGTTTTGAGAATCTATGACGAACAAGCCTATTACAAAGAAGATGCTGGCAAACTGATGATTGGCTTCGCTGAGTTGAATGGTCTAGCCTGGGATCCTGAGGGAGGGATTCCGAATGACTTCGAGTACACAGACCTACCCTATCCAGAAGACCATCTAATGCCGGTGCTGGAAAAATGCATAGAGCGTGTTCCGGCGTTAGGCGATGTCGGCATTCGAGTTTTCTTTAATGGCCCAGAAGGCTATACCCCAGATGCACGTTATTATTTAGGCGAAGATCCGAATATTCAAAAGTTATATGTAGCAGCAGGTTTCAATTCAAGTGGCATTCAAAATGGACCGGGTGCAGGAATGGCCCTGGCTGAATGGATCTTAAAAGGGCATGCAACTCGTGACTTAGTCGACGTGGATGTGCGCCGTGTACAACCGTTCCAGGCCAATCGGGAATATCTTCTTGAGCGTGGGCCAGAAACGTTGAGCGAGACCTATGCGATGCATTGGCCCTACAAACAACGCGAATCTATCCGAGGACTGCGGCGCTCTCCTATACACGAGCAATTAAAAAACGCAGGTGCGGTGTTTGGGGAATCGGTAGGCTGGGAACGGCCTATGTGGTTTGCACCCGAAGGTGTGACGCCAGAATATCAATATGGCTATAACCATACTGAATGGTTCCAATATTGGAAGGCTGAACACGAGGCGGTACGTCATGATTTAGGGTTTGTTGACCTCAGCCCATTTTGTAAAATCTTAGTCGAAGGAGAGGGCGCTGAAGCCCTTCTCCAATGGCTGTGTACCAATGATGTCTCGGGTGAGAGTGGCCGTGTAGTGTACACGCAATGGTTGAATGAGCGTGCTGGAATAGAAGCCGACCTAACCGTTGCTAAGTTAGCTGAAAATCGTTTCCTGGTAATGACATCGGTTGTCACCGGCTTGGCTGAATTAAAGTACCTGCGTGATGAAGCGAAAGGTAATTCACAAGTCACCATTACCGATATAAGCTCATCACAAGCGGTATTTGGCTTGAGTGGGCCGCGAACCAGAGAGTTCTTAGAAGCCTATGCCGATATTGATTTATCGCATAAAGCCTTTCCGTTCAGCACCAGCCAAGAATTCAACTTGGGCCCGGTTCCAGTTAGGGCACAACGCATTAGCTACACCGGTGAGTTGGGTTGGGAAGTTTTTGTTGATGCGTCATTTGCGCCGTACTTGTTTGAGCAACTTATGTCAGGGGAAAGAGCGGTTGCACCAAGCCTGGTGGGTTTTCATGCGGCAGAATCACTGCGTACAGAAAAAGCGTTTCGTCATTGGGGGCATGATATTGGGTATACCGACACACCTTATGAATCGGGCTTGATGTTTACTTGTAAAACCAAGAAGCAGGGCGGGTTCAAAGGGATGGAGCAGCTCGAACAACGAGTACAGCACAGCAAAGAACGCGTGTTGATCCAGTTACTGTTGGAAGGTCCGGACCTGTTTATCTACCACAACGAACCGATACTCCTTAATGACGAGATTGTAGGCTCCATTACAACGGGGAGTTATGGGCATAGCCTTGGTGGCCCGGTCGGTTTAGGCTGGATTAAGCTTGATGAAACAA
>CAJQNY010000058.1 GCA_905479805.1 uncultured Arenicella sp. | reverse complement strand
CGGAGTAAATAGCTTCAAAAGTGGACGCTAAGCCCTGCATAAGTGGAACCTGTAGACTTAATAGCCCGAAATACCATAAAGCCAGTGAGGCCAGAACCAGCGGAATCAACACTAGGCAAAAGAGTGGCACCATGAGCAAATTAACCAAGGGAGAAATTAATGACACTTGCCCGAACAGGCCAACGCTTAGCGGCATCATGCCTAACCATAGCAAGGGCTGTAACTTAAGCAGTGAGAGCTTCCCCAAAAAATGGTGAGCGCTGGCGATGACAAACACGGCTCCACAAGATAACCAAAAACCTGCATCCAATATAGAAAACGGGTCAATCATTAGAATCAAGCATGCTGCAACGAGCAGCACTTTGAATAAACTAACTTCTCTACCGGCAAAGCGACACAATGCAAAGACCGTTAACATAATCAGCGCACGTTGAGTCGAAACTGAAAATCCCGCCAATGCTGAATAGGTAAATGCGGCGATCAAACACGGAATGAGAATCAGCCTCTGCCGTGGCACCCAATGGAAAACCATTCCAAATGGGTGTAACAGCCATTTAGATAGAAACATCGTAAACATAAACACTAACCCAACATGTAAGCCCGAGATAGCAAGTAAGTGGCTAATTCCTGCAACCTGAAATACACGACCTTGCTCCGTGGAAAGGCCCGATTTATCACCAATCAACAAAGCTAAAATTACCGACTTCCCTAGAGGATACGCTTCTAGCTCATCGCTCAAACTCGTCTTAATCTTCCAGCGATATTCATTGAATGGCGCATCACCCTGTGCAACTAAGGCATTGTCACCTTTAAGCCTCACATAGCCACGGGCCACTACCTGCTTACGGAATAAATGCTTTTCAAAATCGAAGGCTCCCCAGCTGGCATAGCCATGAGGGCGTTTTAAGCGCACGGTAAAACTCCAATGCTCAGCAGGAAGAATCGTCCAAGGGCATCGATAACAAGACAACTCGACTACCTGACCCACCAGAGGTGAGGCCCTATTCTCAGGCAATAACATGAGAGTATCGACCGACGAAACACGAAAACTAAACTGCGTACGTGAAGTTCGATTAATTGGGAGCCCAATCACATTCCCCGAAATAACGATATTCTTGCTCTCTACTTCTAGTGGAAGCTCAATATGCCAATATTGTGTCAAAACCCAGGTCGAGTACAGCATCGATAATGTGATAGGCAGAAGAGCGCAGGCCAAACCGTATCTTCGCATCAACACCAGACCGACTGAAATACACAACAAGGGAAGGCATGGAAGTAATCGCTCAAAGTACAGAAGCACACTACTCCCGACTACCCAAGATAAGCACCACCAAATGACATCATTAAAGAAGCGTCTCTCGAAGACCTTTTCCCATAGATGTCGAAGAGAATGGTTTTGAAGAATGGCAATAGCCAAGGTACGCTTAATAGCATGCCACCCAGCGCTCGTATAAAACTTTACGAAACTCATAGTACAATCCTTGTAAGAGTTGATTCCCGCAAGCAACTATTTCAATTACTTCCAACTATTTTGGTTGCGAAAAATTAAGCTTGGATCATCCTTTGACCCAATACCCTGTATACTATTGGCAAGCAATGCAAGATGCAATTGCTTACTGTAATATCAAAAGAACTAATGGCAAAACTAAGCCTAAAATAGGACATCAATCCAAACACGAGCACCTGCAATTAAAGTGAATTTACTTAGTCGAATTAAACGTTTTTTGCCCACTCCGACGGATGTACACGAATACAGGTACATTCATATATTTGGCGACACACTCAAACAGGCTGAACTTTGGGCATTTAACCGCGTTAGCGTTTCCAAAGGAATCGCTGTTGGTATTTTTTGTGCGTTTCTACCCATGCCATTTGAAATGGTGGCCGCCATTTTTATTGCTGCAATGATCGGTGCGCACATACCTTTTGCTATAGCCGGAATTTGGATTTCCAATCCTTTGACATGGATACCACTCTACACACCCTGCTATCTTTTGGGAGCTTGGCTAATTGGAGTCGAACCTGTGCCATTAGAGGACATTTCGATTTCAGTACTGGGGTGGCATTACGTTGCGCTATGGCTTGGCTGTCTAATCCTCGGAAGCTTGATTAGTATTTCAAGTCACTTCATTGTAAACGCACTCTGGAAAGCAAACATTCTTCGTCGCTGGCAACGTCGGCGCAGCTTGCGATCATCTAATTCACAAGAAAACTAATTCGTAATCCTTACGACTGGTTAGTCACAAAATAGTTTAATCGATTATCCTTGACCGCTATCTTCCAATGCGCCCGACTGTTGCGTTGTGGTTTCCACTAATGTCTCGGGCAAAGGAGTTAACGCCTCTTCATCACGCTGATGTAAGTCATAGAAACGCAAAATATCGGTGAATACCTGAACTCTCTCGACATAGTTTTTTGCCTGTACACCTTTTGCGAAGGGCTCGCCATAAAGGGTCGGCAGAATATCACTTATTGTAGCCCACTTCGTTCTATCAAGGCCAAGCTCACGTGCTTTGCGGTAAGCGTTCAATACATGTTTATATCCGACATTATACGCAGCGACGGCGAACCAGGTCCTCTCAGGTTCCTTGATCTTCTCTGGAAGCCGAGCTCTCAAACTGTTTAAGTACTTTGCGGCCGCTTTAATGCTTTGATTCATATCCATACGATCATCAACACCCAAATACTTTGCCGTTACCTCGGTCATCTGCATAATTCCTCGCACACCAGTGGGTGAGCGTGCACTGTTTGACCACCTGGATTCTTGGTATGCGACGGCCGCCAACATATGCCAATCAACCCCTCCACGCCTTGCCGCTTTACGAAACTCGTACTCGAACTTAGGTAACACTTTACCGATTTTCTTGTGTATTGATAAGGCATCATAAGTGCTCAATTTGGTTGGTAATGCCAAATAATTTTCTGCTAATCGCTGAGGCAATTTTTGCTTTAGTGCCTCTTCTAAAAAGCCATTAAGTGAATCAATCAACTCGGCATCATGCTGCTTGGGCAACACCCAAACAAGATCAACTGTATTCGGCAGAATAAACCCACGATTCAAGTCAGGGAGATAGTGCTTAGCGTTCTTTGCTCGATAATTTGTGCTAATTGCAAAGCGTTCAGTTCCGATTGCCACGGAATTCAATAAATCATATTCTCCACGGTAGTCGTCAACCAAGTTAATTACGTTAAAGCCTTCGATACCGTAGTATCGCGCGGATGCGAGCACGGGTTCCTGACCAAGCTCTTGGAGGTTTTCGGGCCGCTTGGTTCCCCGCTTATAAACGACCGTAGTCTGTGCTTGATACCATGGAATGGTCGGTTGGCTCACCTGCGCGACATAGGGGTTTTGCAAAATTCCGCCAACGGCGATATCTCCTGCACCATTGTTCAGCAGCGTAATAAGCTCCGCAAACGGCACCACCTCGAGTTGCAGCTCGAGGCTCTGTTGGCGCGCATAATCAGCTAATAGCTCGTACTCAAAGCCATAGTGTTGTTTGTTGAAAACGTACTGGGAATCAGGTTCATCTGAAATCAACACGCGGAGGAATCCGCTGTTTTTCATTTCGGATAAGGACTGTGATTGTGGTCGAACATAATATTGCACGGCCGCTAAAAATATTAGCCCAGCAATAAGCAATAGCTCAAAGTTTTTCTTACAAAAACTAACAAGGCCTTGAACGGTTTGAGCTAGTCTGGACAATTTCACCTGCATGATCATTCATCCAGAATAGCGATTAGTGCAACATCTATCAATAAGCAATTGAACCTACCTCCTTTCTGGTTTATCCTGCGCGGCGCATGGGAGAATTGAGTAGACATATAATCTACACGAGACTCTTGGAGTGAGAGCATTAGTGTGCGAACACTTCTATCGATTAAGTATTAGTCGATAGAATAACCACAAGGAAAGATTCCACGCCGTGGTTACGATCATGCAAGAAAATATGCGGAGAGATGGCTGAGTGGTTTAAGGCGCACGCCTGGAAAGTGTGTATACGTTTATAGCGTATCCAGGGTTCGAATCCCTGTCTCTCCGCCATTTTTTGGGCTGCACTAATTAGCCGCCGATTAATTACGCTGGAATCCCGCAACCACCGAGTGCTGGACCGAAACCTAGAGTCTTTAAAATTCTTTATTCAATCAATATAGAATTGGGTGCTATCAGGCAAACTCTAGCATGCCCAATAATCAAAAAAATGGGGAGCTAACACGCTCCCCATTTAAATCACATCTATTTGGGAATCTTATTTAAAACTGTATTTCATCCTTACTCCGATTGTTCTCGGTGGTAATACATTTGTTCTAAATCGACGAACATTTGCGCCTGAAACCGTTTGGTTAAAAAGCGGCGTATTGGCTGCGCTCGATTCTGAGAAATCATCGAACAAATTATCCACGTAGCCAGTCAAAGACCAATTATCTGTGACATAACCGACCGCTATATTGGCTCTACTGAAACTTGGTAGCGTATAGCTGCCACCGCGACCACCGGCAAGTGATAATACTTCATCTTGCCAAGCATAGGCCCCGTTAAAGACCAGGTTCGCACCGTTGCTTAGCGAGTGTTCATATTCAGCAAATAGTGAAAATTGTGATTTAGGTGAACCTGGTAATTGGTCACCGGATCGTCCATCTTCAAACTTAGTTCCAAAGCCTGGTGTACTGATAGAGCGTACTAAAGACGGTACATCGGCCGATAGCTCTGCATCAGAATAGCTTAGATTACCACTGACTAATAACTGTTCATTAACCTGCCAATTACCTGAGAGTTCAAATCCTTTAGTTTCAGCGGAATCACCGTTAATTGTAATTGCCGTACCAGCATTCACCGATGCAGATGCTACTTGGGGATCTTTCCAATCCATCATAAATATTGCAGCATTTAAGTTGATAGCACCGTCCAACATGGTCGATTTAATACCAATCTCGTAGTTATCAACTGTATCAGGCAAAAATTCCAGCTCGTTTACCTGAGAAATATCACCTGCGTTTGGCCCAAACTGCTGCCCTGGCGACAATAGACACAAGCCCTGTGAGCCGGGCATGAAGACATCAGGGCAAGCTTCGCCGCCATTAGAGGCCCCAACTCTGAAGCCTTGGCTGAACGTAGCATAGAACAAATTGCCATTTTCAAAAGTATACGAAGTATTGAGCTTAAATAGCTCATCTTCAAACGATTGGTTTGGGGTGAGAGTCAGCTGACCTTCGATCTCCGATAATGGAAATGGCCTAAAGCTCGGGTCTGCAAAGTATGGGAACTCTGTAAGGTTTGCCGTATCGAAATCGTATTCGTAAAAACGTGCGCCTAAGGTTACGTCCCAGCTTTCCGTGATCTGGTATGCAATTTCACCAAATACGGCTTTCTCTTCTAGCTCTGTTCGGTCAGCTTCAAAATATTCAAGGTCATTCAGTTGGTCGCCAAAGCCAGTAAACAAACCGTAACCTGGTGTAAATTCAGACGATAAGGCGTTATATTCGTTCTTGTTGTAAAAAGCGCCAACAATCCAGCTTAACGGGCCGTCATTTTTTGAGACCAAACGAAGTTCTTGGTTAAAGATGTTTGTTTCCTCATCTTCGAAGGTGAACGCGGTGAATGTTGGAAAAGTTTCGTAAGAGTATTCCAACGAGATCAATAAGTCAGTTTGATCACGCTGGCCATTCTCTTCAACTGAAGCAATGCCAGTCGCCGAGGTCAATTCAGCAAACCCTAAGTCAGCGACAACTTCTAAAGCAATCAATTCGCTGTCTCGATTATTTGGTTCAACCACACGTGCGCCAAACTCATACTCACCTGATGGAACTGAACTGCGTAATGAACTCGTGTTACGCCCACCATACTCGCCGTTTTGGAAGTAATATGTCAGTGTCGCATCAACTTGATCGTTTGGCTGCCATCTCGCCGCAATTCGCCCAGATAAAATCTCCTCGGTGTTAGCGTCCTCTACTGGGCTAAAATTGTTAGCACGGTCTTGTGCATTCGAGAAGTCAGGATCAGGATTTGATACGCCAATTTGACGAACCACATAGGGGTAGTCAATAAAACCATCATCATCCAATGTATCTACCGAACCACGTAGAGCAAAATTATCGGCTACTGGAATATTAAATGTGAACCCGAGATCAGTGCTAACCCCGTCGCCCTCTCCATAAGAATATAAATCGGCACGAACTTCATACTCGCTTTCCTCAAAGTTTGGTTTATTCGGAATATACCGAATCGCGCCCCCCATAGTGCCTGCACCATAAAGCGTTCCTTGAGGGCCAAGCAACACTTCCACACGCTGTAAATCGTTTAGTCGCAAATCTACGAAAAGTGGCACTTCTCCGATGTAAGTCGCTACGGTGCCGCCACCGTTTTCCTGACCAAAAGAATTTTCTACTGGGTCTGCATTCAAACCCCGCACAACAATACGGTTACCATCGCGGCCGCCTTGATCCGCAATATTAATACCTGGCACAAAGGCCATCATTTCTGACAGATCACCAAACCCTTGTTTGTCAATCTGAGCCCCGCCGATTGCGGAGATATTAAGAGGAATATCTTGAATGGATTCCGATCGCCTCGTTGCTGTAACAACTATCTCTTCAAGCGCCTGTGCGTGAGCAAGACCGACATAGCTTGTTATTCCTAGCGGAGCAGTCAGCGCTGCAATGGAACTGGCTACCAGGCTTTTTCTAAATTTTTGATGACTCGGCATAATCTCTCTCCAGATGAATATATTTGACAAATTAGTTCTTTGATACATCATCAAACTTACAGCATAACAACAAAATCAGGTATCAAATATGTCCCCCATCCAACAATATTATCCACATTACGGTGCACTGAGCAAAATATGATTTTCAAATGTTCGCAATATACTAAGGACCAACCATCTACAATTTACGCGACAGATTATTGATTGATCGCAAGCTAATCCCGCTATGACATTATTCACACGTTATAATTGGAATTAACGATCTAAACTCGGCATAGCCGAAACAACCGGTAGCAATGCAAAAACTCTCACTAGAAAGTGGCCTACGCGCCCTCGTACAGAAAAAATTTGAAAAGGTCCATGCAGAATGCATCGCGACTATTAAAGGTGATGTGGTGAACTCTGTCGCGTATTTTTTGCTAGGCGTCATCGCCAGTGAGCATAACAATCACGACAAAGCGGCCGAGTTATTCACTACCGCGGAGGGCTATGACGCGAGCGAGCCCTATTACCCAACCTACCTAGCCAAAACTTTGTCCACACTGCGGCAGCAAAACCAAGCTAAGGCAGCCGCCGATCGCGCTGCCAGAATCATTGATGACAATCCCCATTTAAATGATACATTGGCGGTAGTATACAGCCGTGCCGGTTTTCACGAGGATGCCATCCCTCTGTTTAAGCGAGCAATTGAACTGCAAAATGATCAGGCCAATATGCACTATAACCTAGGTGCATCCGCACAGTTTATCGGTGATTTCGACTTAGCTGCGATGTCTTATTCAGCTGCTCTAGACTTAGATCCAAACTTCTATCGCGCATGGGCTTCGTTGGTGTATCTAAATAAACAGACCACCCAGAATAACTCCCTGCAAACACTGATCAGTTTGTTTGAGAAAAATAAAAATAACAGTGATGCAAAACTTCAGCTTGGCCATGCTATTGCCAAAACTTACGAAGATTTGGGCGACTATGAACAAAGCCTAGAATGGCTACTGTCTGCTAAGCAAGGCAAGCGAGCTGAGCTACGCTACGATCGAACCGCAGGAAATGAAACATTCCAAGCCGCGAAGAAAGCGATCATCCAGCCCTCTGGCTACGGTGCCCAAAACCCTTGCATGGCCTCACCCATCTTTATCGTTGGTTTACCGCGCACTGGCACCACGCTGGTGGATAGAATTCTATCGTCGCATTCACTGGTAACATCTGCAGGAGAACTGAATATCTTTGCCGAACTAATCAAAGACGAATCGGGAACCTTATCTAATTTAGTTCTAGATGCCGACACTCTACGTTCCGCAGAGAGTATCGATTTTTGCAAAATTGGCCACGAATATATTTCAAGATCGAGCGAGTTAGCACGAGGCAGCGAATTCATGCTGGATAAGATGCCGCTTAATTTCTTTTATGCTGGATTAATCCATCGAGCGCTGCCGAATGCGCGAATCATAGCATTGCGCCGCGGCGCAATGGATAGCTGCCTCTCCAATTTCCGTCAATTATTCTCCACCCAGCATTCCTTTTATAACTACACGTTTGACTTAGATGATGTGGCTTGGTTTTATCGCCAGTTTGACGATTTAATGCGACATTGGAAAATCAACTTACCCGGCCACCGCTTCACAGAAGTACGTTACGAAGATATTGTGTTTGACCAAGAAAACCAAACTCGTCGATTACTTGAATTCTGCGGATTAGGCTGGGAAGAAGCCTGCATGAACTTCCATGAAAACGAAGCTCCAGTCTCCACCGCCAGCTCAGTACAGGTAAGGCAACCTCTCTATTCAAGATCCATCAACCGCTGGAAGAAGTACGGAACCAAGATAGATGATCTACTCGCAGCTCTCGGTAATCTGGTGGAGTAATGTGAAACTAAACCTCTTCTAAAGGCACATAGTCCAACTCAAAACCAAAGCATCTTGGACCAACTACTTTCAATGCCTTGGCTGACCGATAGAAATTTGGGCATCCTACCGCGAAGACCGCTACGCGCTGGCCGTATCTTAGCCTTTCAGCATTAATTGGCATCGATGTTTCATAGTCAACGATAATAATTAGGTCAGGAACACTGGCAATTACACTACCATCTAAGGTTGCCAACAAATATTCATTCTTAATACTAATATTCAATGCGGGGCCATTACCATCAAAAGGTTCAATAGTTGCTTCACCAACATCATAGCCACCAGTAATTCGAGTAGCCTTGTCGGTAACCTTGCCGGTGAAAAGGTTTCTGCATTCCCCATATATAGAATTTTCAAATACCGCTTGTAAGGGTGCCAGCAATTCATCTGAGCAACCACGATTTTCACGTAAGGTGCGACCTAGCTCTATAGAAAAGCTCAGCGTTCCAGGGATAACTGAATTCTTTAGCTCCTTGCCACTCATCGGGTGCTCTGCCGTGGTGATCATCCCACCAGAAACCATCGCCAAACTACGAATGTGCCGTTCATAGACATCTGTCGATTTGGTCGAGAATGCGGTAATGTTGCCAGCGTAATCATACGCTACAGCAGGGGTGGGCTTCACTCCTGCAATCGCGTAACTCATCATTTGTGCTTCAGGTAAGGCCCTGCCCATTCCATCGCCATCAATCACCGGCACGCCTTGGCCGGCAGCCGCAACCAATGGTATTAACGAGTTACCTCCGCCAATTTCAAACGAGGCCACGGCGTCAACCTTGCGTCCGACTTGCTGTTCGAAAGCTTCTAACGTTCGCGCAGCATCATCCACCGAAGGCAATAATTCAAGACTAACAGTTGGTGCCCCAACCCCACCGATGGCCACCACCAAGGCATCATCGTCTAAATTCTCAGGGGCAATCACATTCACTGGGCCCAATTTACTTAATACCTGTTTAGCGATTAGCAGCGGTACATGTGGGTCTCCGCCACCACCTGTTGCCAGAAACACTGACCCAAGTGCAAGATCTTCAAGCTGAGTCGCATCAATTTTCATCAGGCTATCTCTCCAATCACTTTTACTCGAACACGCGTGGTGCTCTCGTCCATATAGGGCACGGTGGTTTCTTCAATATCGACAGTACGTATGGTTGCTGGGTCCGCGCCAGCCTTAACTGCGCGCTGCGTGGCAGCTTGCTTCACCTTGGCTATGGCGTCATCACGGGGCACTTCACGGTACGACACCAGCCGTTCTGATTCGCCTCCAATCTGTGCTATCGCCGCGCCGATAGCATTGGCAACTCCGGCATTTTCTGGGCGATGAATTGCAGAAGCGGCTTGCAGGCCACCTGTCACCAGTACCGAGCCGCCACCCACCAAGATAACAGGCATGGCTTTACCACCAGGCTTCATCATCTCAATATTTTGGTCGAGCATCTGGTGCATCCTAGTCACGGCTTGCTCAACCACAGATTTTTGCACATGCCCTACATTACTGGCGTCGCCAATGTCGGCAACACCGCTGGCAACAATGATATCTGTTGTTGTTAAAGTACCGCCGCCAAATACCAGACCTTCATTCACCAAGCGATGCCCCACTGATTGTGGTCCAATCACGTGGCCGTCACTGGATACAATGCTGCCGCCGCCAAGGCCAATCGCAAGAATATCTGGCATGCGAAAATTAGTGCGCACACCACCAATCTCGATCACGGTATTAGATTCACGAGGGAATCCGCCTTGCAATACGCCAATATCAGACGTGGTGCCACCAATATCAACCACGATGGCATCTTTCAATCCAGTTAACTTATAAGCCCCTCGCAACGAATTAGTAGGCCCAGATGCGAAGGTCAGTGCGGGGTAGGCGCTGACAAAATCGGCGCTCATTAGTGTTCCGTCGTTCTGGCTGATGTATACAGGACAGGTCAGTCCACGATTAGTAAGCGCCTGTAAAAAAGAAGAGATCACTTTTTCCGCAAACGGCAACAACGTTGTGTTAAGTATCGCTGCGTTCTCACGCTCCATAATTCCCAAGCGCCCAAAATTATGCGATAAGGTAATCTTGGCATCCGGTATGGCCTTAAGAATTTTCTCAGCTACGTACTTTTCGGGGTCGGCATTCATCGGCGAAAATGCGGCAGCGATGGCAACATTTTTAACTTTACTAGCCAGCAGCTCTCCGATCATGGCATCGATTTCGCGATCATCCATATCAGCCACCGGCCAGCCATCGTAAAGATAACCACCGTGCAATAAATAATGATGGCGGCCTATTGCCGATGCAATGTCCTCCGGCCAGTCGATCATGGGCGGCAGACCTTGACCCGAAGGCAAGCCGATTCGAACGGCTGCGACAGGTGAAAGTTCACGCCGTTCTATAATGGCGTTAGTGAATTGCGTGGTGCCGATCATCACCTTATCTATCTGGCTTTGCTTAACCCCTCCATCTTTCATTAAGGTGTCGAGTGCTTCGGTGATCCCGCTCACCACATCCGACGAAGTCAACGCTTTAGTTGCGGCGATTACTTCGTCACCGCTTAAAATAACAGCATCCGTATGCGTGCCACCCACATCTATTCCAATTCTCATAGTAAATCAGCTCGCATTTCTTAAAAATTGCCTACGATGACGCCAAGATAACAGCGTGTACACACCACCAGATAATAAAATTGCATCGATAGCTGCCACGCCAGAAAGCGCTGGCACAATACCTTCGGCGCCGAGTAACGTCAGTGCGGCGCCTAATAACCAAGCGGCGAAGCCGTAAACATTCATAGAGGTACGCTGATCCAACGTTTCAATTGTGTAGGCTTCGGGTCGAATAAATAAATAGTCACTCAATATGACACCCGCAACCGGCACAAAAATGATCGACAGGTAAAACAGAAAGGTGACGAAGTTATCAAGGATATTCATTAGAGCAGCGATAATTCCAATTGCGCCTAGAACCAGAATCACCGCTTTACTATTCAGCTTTGGAAAAGTTGCCTGAGTACTCAGCGCCGCGCTATATAGGTTAAGTGAATTCAGAACCCAACTACCAGCGATCACTATTACGAAAGCACCGAAGCCAAGGCCCATATCCAACATAATTTCCAGAACATCATTTTTACCCGTGGTTGTGCCGGCCAGACCCGCCGCAAACATCACAATTACTTCCACCACCATATAAGCTAAAAATGCGGTGTACAACGCGCCCTTCCAATGCCGGATAAAGCGCGTGATATCCGGTAGGATAATCGCGCCAATAATTATTGCGCCAACGACCGCAGAAATCCCTTCGCCCAACGTCAACCCCGCCTCCTTTTCTAAACTCATAATCTGACCAAGTGATTGAGTCTCCAGTGAAGAAGTAAAAAACAGATAGGTTACTACCGCCAATATTGGAACCATTAATGTAGCCAACAGATTTATGGCTTTAAAACCAACCAAGGTCGTCGTGGTCATACAAAAACTGGCAAACGCCACCAACGCCCAGGGGTGAATATCATAGTCAAGTAGATCCGTTGACAGTTGCCCTACTGCGTTGGTAAATAAATTTATATTAATTCCAAACCAACCTAGTAACGATATGGCGAAGGCGATATTGACAATGCCCGCCCCTGCATCACCAAACGCGATTCTAACCAATAAATAAGAACTTAAACGTGTACGTGAACCAATCACACCCATCACCCCGCCGATCACAAATATAATCAGCGAGCCAATAAGAATGGCCCACAATGTATCGGCAGGCGACAAGCCATGTGATAATTCTAAGCCCGTTACAAACGTAGGTAACGAGAATGAAACCATTGAGGCAACCGCGGCTACTCGTATCCACGGGACTTGCTGGCTGTCGGTAATTCGGACAGCGTCAAATTCGCTATTAGCCTCAGACATCTTGTAGCACCTGTGAATAGACCACGCACTTTAGAGGTCCCGAAAGATGCTTCTTTGACGGATGTATCCTGATTTTCTTCACTTTTTTATCGAATCTCTCTAGTTTGTTCGTAGTTGCAGCGACTTGGAATAAAGTTTAAATGATTATAGTTGAAGCATATAAAAATCTGAATTTGAAAAATAAGGTAATATGAGCGCGATGTTTATTAATGATCCACGAGTACAAAATTATATTTTGAACTCGATCCGAATGAGGAGGTTGTACGTTGACTAATAATAAGAATATAAAAATGGATGACATCAACAAGAAGATTCTAGCAATCATCCACAAAGAAAGTGATATCTCTAATCAAGAGCTGGCTGAACGTGTGTGTCTCTCCAATAGCGCCTGCTTTCAACGCACTAAGGCGCTGAAAGAATCTGGGCTGATCAAGGCTTTCACCTGTGATCTTGATTTAGATCCTATTGTTGAAAACGTACTGGCGTATGTCGAGTTCACCTTAGAAAATAATAGCCCACAACACCGTAAGGTATTTGAAAATATGATAGAAAAAATACCCGAGTTCATGGACTGCCTGCGCGTAACTGGCGATACAGATTACATTTCCTTTACCTGTTGTTCTAATACACAGGCATTAAACGCGCTTTGCGACAGTGTTGGCGGCGACTCAAAACTCGGTGTGCAAAAAATTAAAACACGAATTATTGTTGAGCGATCTAAATGGTATCTCGGCTATCCGTTAGATAAACTTCAGTGGTTAGACTAGACATACTATTATTAAATTCCTATTTCAACATACAAGCCTACTTTGATAAGCATGAATAAATAGTCGTCTTCGCGACCATAAATTCACAAGGAGAATTGGTGGCATCGAATTTAACCAACTCCCTTTATTCAAAGTATTACGCTGTGAATTTACCAATGCCCGTACCTTCATAATAGTCTTGCATTAAGCCTGCAGATTGAAATTTCAGACCCTACTTATCTTTAGAATTGCGCAGGTTAATGAATAATAACCGCTGCCTTATAGCTACTTGTTACTAATTTTAGCTGCACGTTCGAATGAAGTGGTAAATCATTGCTTTCACTATATTTTTTTGAGAAATAACTAATTCCCTCTAAGAAATATCTTAAAATTTCCCGTAACACTTAGTAAAAATGCACTGTTCAGGGAAACAGAGACTAAAGTACGTATTTGGTCGACTCCACTGCCATCTTTACTCCTGTTCTGCCCCGTCCACGACACGTTACTGCTTAGATCTTATCTCGCCGTTGCAGTACCGCAAGAAAGAACCCGTCTGTTTCACTCAAGCCTGGAAATAGCCTAAGCTGATTTGCACGGTGGTCAATCCGTTGTTGGTTTAAACTAAGCGTTTCTGGAAGCTCGATATCAGCCGCAAAAAAATCACTATTAGCAGCCAAAAAGCTAGCCACCTGATCTTCATTTTCTTCTTTTAATAGTGAACATGTTGCATACAATAATCGCCCACCTGGCTTAACTAAGCGGCTAGAACTAATCAGTATTCGTTGCTGCAATTCGACCAAGTTATCGAGGTTCTCTTGTTTTAGATTCCAACGACTATCTGGACTGCGGCGCCACGTTCCTGTTCCACTGCACGGCGCATCAATCAAGACGATATCGGCACGCGCTCGCTGGTGTTTTACCCATTTATCACTTTCTGACGACAGGACGTGAGTCCGAATGTTATGTGCACCTGCCCTTTTCGCACGCTTAGACAAATTATCTAATCGTTTAGTGTGAACATCACTGGCAAACACACTGCCCTTGTTCTCCATCATGGCTGCCAAGGCTAAAGTCTTACCGCCCGCACCCGCACAAAAATCGTATACCTTATCGCCAGGTTTGGCCTGAGACATCAACGCTAAAACCTGTGAGCCCTCGTCTTGCACCTCGTACAATCCATTGTTGAAGCTCTTCAACCCAAACAAACCAACACGGGATTTAAATCGTAAACCCCATGGTGACAGTGTTGAGTCTTCTGTCTCATACCCTTCGTCAGCAAGCACCTCTTTTAGCGCTGCCCTATCCCCTTTGATCGTATTGGTTCTAATATCCGTGGCGGCACGCAAATTTGAGGCACGCATCTCATCCTCATATCGTTCGCCCAAGGCATCTATTAACTTTGGTTCAATCCACGCAGGCACATTCAGTTTTACATTTACTGGTGCAGTATCAAGAGCTGTGATTTCAATGGACGCCAGCTTTTCCAAAGCGGCACTCGAGAAACGCGGTGGACTATAAGTGTCACCGTTGAAGTAATCTGTGACGGTCTTTTCTTGCTGTAATAACATCACCGCGACCAACCCGCGTGATGACACATCTATATCAACTTGATCAAGTAGGTACTCATAACTGAGACGGTTTCGCAGTACGGTATATAGATGTTCAGAAATTGCCGCTTTATCTTTCGACCCAATATAACGGTGCGAACGGAAATAGTTCGCCATAATTCGGTCCGCCGGAGAACCTGTCTTGAGTACTTCATCCATCAGTTCAATACTGGCTTGAATTTGGGCAGCAGGTTTCATTGCGAAGCGTTCTATAACGACAGAAATTGGAATCGGCGCAACTATACCAGCTTTACCTGATCAGTTTAATCTCGTGGTCGTGTTAAATTTTCGATGCAAACCTAGGAAGTACAGTCATATAATCATTTTAATTCTCGAAATTAAGTTACTTTACTTATCGATAAGCGTTTGTTACCGCTGTTCTCAGGAAACCCGCCTATCTTCTAGGCAGGTACCTCAAATGCTAATTTTTTGCCAGCCCTTGAAAATTTCTTAGTTATTCCCAAATAAAGAATGTCGAAGTCTCTGTGAGATTCGGCATTGAGAAAGCCTCACTATTGAGTGTCTTTCAAAACTAACTATTGCTCAACCATGAGAATACTTTGGAGAAAACCATGAATAGAATTGACCTAGCCCCTTTATATCGCAGCAGCGTTGGATACGACCGTTTCGGTTCATTACTCGACGCCGCATTTCAAACCGAAAAGACCTCCGCCGGTTATCCGCCTTACAATATCGAAGTGGTGGAAGAAAATAGCTATGCCATCACCATTGCAGTCGCCGGATTCAAAGACAACGAGCTCGACTTACAGGTTGAGAACGGTGTTCTAACCATTCGCGGCAAGAAGGATTCTTCGACAGAAAAAAACTTCCTACACCAAGGAATCGCCACACGATCATTCGAACGTAAATTTAATCTAGCCGATCATATCGAAGTCGTAGATGCCGACTTGCAGGACGGGTTACTCAGCATAAGTTTAGTGAAAGAAGTACCTGAGGCAATGAAACCTCGTGCAATCGCCATTAATGGTTCAACTCCCAGAGTAATAAGCCATAAAGAAAAAGCAGCGTAGAAGGCTAACTTTGATGTCATAGCTTAAACGCTACTAACAAAAAAGCCTCGCTATGCGAGGCTTTTTTAATGCAACGTTAAACGTCGGTTCAACCCAAAGCAGACCGAACTAATTTATATTGCTCCAATAATTCATCTGGCAAACGATCCCCATAGCTATGCAAATATTCACCAAAATTATCCATCTCGACTTTCCATTGATCATCATCTATTGAAATCAATGATTCCCATACTTGCGGATCAATATTTAAATCAGCGACGTCCAAACCATCTCCTTCTGGCAAATAACCGATAGCGGTTTCCTTTGCCCCTACTTTATTTTCGCAACGTTGGATGATCCATTGAAGCACACGGAGGTTTTCGCCAAACCCAGGCCATAGAAAGTCACCTGCTTCGTTCTGGCGGAACCAGTTAACATGAAAAATCTGCGGTAACGTATCTGTTCGCTTAGCGAAGCTCAGCCAATGAGCCCAATAGTCCGCGAAGTTATACCCACAAAAAGGCTTCATCGCCATGGGATCACGCCTAACTATACCGACTTCACCCGTGGCCGCCGCAGTCGTTTCAGACGCTACACCAGCACCAATTAGCACACCATGTTCCCAAGATTTTGCTTGGTAAACTAATGGCGCTAATTCGCGGCGTCTGCCACCAAACACTATTGCTGAAATTGGAACTCCCTGTGGTGCCTCCGCTAAGGTCGAATATGCTCGATTCCCAGTAGCCGATACCGTAAAACGGGAGTTGGGGTGAGCCGCTGGCCCAGCACCTTCTTTATACTCATTGCCTTTCCAGTCAGTCTTGGGAGAGCCGACTTTTTTATCTTCCCACCACGGCTGATTGTCTTCTGTTGTGCCGACATTTGTAAAAATCGTATTCTGCTGAATCATGTCATAGGCATTCAGGTTAGTCTTTTGGTTGGTTCCAGGCACCACTCCAAAATACCCAGCCTCAGGATTGATCGCACGTAGTTGCCCTTGATCATCGGTGTGCAACCATGCGATATCATCGCCTAACGTCCATATCTTCCAATCAGCAAATTTCTCTGGCGGAATAAGCATGGCTAAATTCGTTTTACCACAGGCCGAAGGAAACGCCGCTGCAATGTAATGGGTCTCGCCTTCAGGGCTTTCCAGACCTAAGATTAACATATGCTCCGCAAGCCAACCTTCAGTGCGGGCTTGCCAACTGGCTATTCGCAGCGCGTGACATTTTTTACCCAGGAGTGCATTCCCGCCGTAGCCGGAACCGTAACTCATAATGCTGAGTTCTTCTGGGTAATGCATGATGAAACGACGGTCTGGATCCAACTCGCCGGTTGAATGTAAGCCACGTACAAACCGGCCTTCAGCTTCTATACGTCGAAGTGCGGCCGTTCCCATGCGCGTCATCAACTTCATATTAATAACCACATACGGACTATCGGTAATTTCCACACCGCATCTAGAAAACGGAGAGTCGACAGGCCCCATACAATACGGGATAACGTACATGGTTCGACCTTGCATACAGCCAGCATACAAGTCATTCATTTTCTGTTTTGCGTCAGCAACCGGCTTCCAGTTGTTGTTCTGCCCTGCATCATCTTCATTCTGGGTGCAGATAAAGGTCAAATGCTCTACACGCGCGACATCTTTCGGATCGGAGAGGTGTAGAAAACAGTTCGGGTGAGTGTCTGGGTTGAGCGTCTTAAGCGTGCCAGCACCGAGCATCTCTGATACTAAGCCGTCGTATTCAGATTCGCTGCCATCACACCAGACGATGGACTCAGGTTGTGTCATTTGGGCAACTTCAGCCACCCAGTTTGTCAATTCTTGATTATTAGTGGGCATAAATTTATGTAAGTCTAATTGCGTGAATTTATTCGGTAACGAAATCTGAGAACCTAAACATTTTAGCAAGCACAGCTGCAAAGCGAGCACACGCGACCAACATCGAATAGGAGTGATACACCTAAATCGTTGCCCTAATATGAATTAATCCGAGCTTTCGTGGAAAAGCTAAACGCGGCGGTGGACTACACAAAACACTGCAAACCGCGAGGCGTGCATTCTAGCAACCTCATTCGATTAAGCAAAGTTCTGATTGACGATTATCGACTATTCACCGAACAAATCAGCTCGCTTACTCGTGCAAACACGCCATTAAGTGGGTGCCTCACCCTCTACTTGGAACGCGTAGCCGTTGCCCGACAAAAATAGTAGACGATCGTCTAAGCCTATTTGCATCTAAGAGTGCACTGCAGGCAACACGGTAAGAGTCGGCAATACCACATGGAGTCTGCCCTTTTTTAACCGTATGCCATGAGCCACTCGAACTAATATACACAAGCTGTCCAATTCTTAGTGTACTGTTTCGATTCAGACCATTTAAAGCCAAAAACTCATGGCACTTCATATTGTTCCGGTTCGCTACCAGACAGGAACTATCTCCCTTTTTCACCCTATACTCCTGTGTTGAAGCATTAGCCACTCCCGTGACGCTAGAGCTTGCCCTCGATCGCACACCAATCCCTCCATTATTGGTAGGCACCTTTAGGCGTTGCCCCGCGTAAATGGACCCACGACGGTTTAATCGATTCATTTTGAATAGTGATTTACACGAAGCCCGGTACTTTTCTGCAATACCGCAGGCTGTCTGTCCTGACTTCACTCGATGCCAAGTAAACCCCGATTTTTCAAACTCAGCAGGCAAGCCGTCTAACTTGCTAAGTTCCGCGTTCCAGCCAACGTCTTGATACGGCAACCTTAACTTGAAGCCTTTGGGAATCAATGACTTACCTCGCCAAATAACTTTTTTAAGCGCGGGGTTCAGTTTTTTTAACGTGGGTTGAGATATGCCCAGCTCACTCATTAGTCGTTTTGCAGAAGTGGCTCTGGATAAGACCACAACATTAAAGGAATGTATTGTTTTACCCGGTTTCGATTTAAAGTTCGGAAAAAAACGTTCGGTATTTTTCGCAACATGTCTGGCCGCTAAAAAGCTCGCATAGAAATTTTTCACTGCAGTCTGAAAATTTGGCGATTTGTACTCAAGCAATAATCGTTCGTAATTCAACCCTACTTGCTTAATCGCGCGCTGCATTCCTGCCACACCATAATTGTATGATGTCACGACAAACGGATTCAGATCTCTAGCCGTCACACTTGAACCATTCTCAAATGCACTTTCACTCAATTTATCAACACTATTTCGAAAGTACTTCGCCGCCTCATAAGTCGCACGACGGGGATCATAGCGATCATCGACCTTAGAATTAACAGTTAGCCCCAGTGTACGACCTGTTGCCGGCATGATTTGCCATAAGCCCGCTGCGCCAACATGCGACAAAGCTTCAGGATTAAAGGCGGACTCAACAAACGGCAGGTATTGCAACTCTGGCGTTAGGTTCTCTTTCTCCAAAGCGTCGAGAATCGTTGGCCGATATTGCTGAAAATTACCCAGCGCTTCTTCCATTCGATTCTTATTGCCAGATTGGCACCTTATTCGATCGGCCGCAGCGTTTATTTCTGATACGGGTTTGCCGACAAACAGGCTTTCCAACTTTGCTTGCGACTGACTCAGGCTTTGGCCTTTTCGAATCCGGCTAGCAATAGTCGTAAGCGCTTTCTTTAAACGCTTGCGTTCCCTATCAATGGAGTCGCCTTTGCGGCTTTTCCGACAGCCCTGTTTACGGGAAACCGTCGAATAGACTCTATGGGGGTTTTCCTTATCATGAAATATTGCAGTACTAGTGTCCCAGCGACTGAAAACCTCTATCCAAAAGCCCACCCTAGGTATTAACGACTGTGGGCAAGAGAAGGTTTCGTCACACTGCAAAACATATTGCCCAACAGGTTTATCAAGGGTTCGTGCTAACGCTGACTGTGAACAGCCCAGCCAAACGACAATCCCTATTAATATGGAAAGCTGCTTCGACAAGTCTAACTTGTGTTTCATATTACCTATTTATCCTTAAAACTAACCACGAGAACGTACATTTTGTATTGAGGTAATACTTTCCAAGAGAGAAACTACAAACTTCGTTAGATATACCACGATCATCTATCACTAAAGAACTACTAGAATTCGTAGCATTCATAAACACCTATTTAAGTCGTTCTAAGTTGACGACCAACCCTATAGGCGATAATAGTCACACCACCAATAAATTCAAGCGGGATCACCCATATTACAAATAATTATAGCGCAGTATGGAGTCATACCATTTCCATATAGAGTCCAGCGCAGCTTATCTGCAACATTAGCTAATGATTCGATCAAATTTCGACAGGCTTACCAATTAGCGTAATAAAATGAACATATGTTTTGGAACCTAAGCAAAGGCCATTAATCATTCGCCTTATGCACACATCCTTAAACATTAGGATTTAATAACACAAAACCTAACCCCAAGATAATTCGCACGTCATGGAAGCTAATCCATTTAACTAATTTCATTCGCAAAGGTATAATCTGGCAATGAATTTAGACAATACCAATATACGAAGTCTGCAACGACTAGTAACACCTGCTCAGCTTAAAGAGTCCATTCCGGTAGATGAAGTCATCGCTAGTCATATTGACAGCAGTCGTCAAACAATTCGGAATATTCTTGATGGGAAAGATCATCGACTCATTGTCGTGGTTGGGCCTTGCTCAGTACACGACACAAAGGCCGCGCTCGAATATGCCGAGCGACTCAAAGAACTGAGCGACAAGCTCAGCGAGCAGCTCTATATAGTAATGCGAGTCTACTTCGAAAAGCCAAGAACTACGGTTGGCTGGAAAGGACTGATTAACGACCCTGATTTAGACGGTAGTTTTGACATTGAGAAAGGTTTAGCGGTCGGCCGTGAATTAATGCTGAAGATCAATCAGCTAGGGCTGCCTATCGCCAATGAGGCGCTTGATCCAATTTCACCGCAATACATGCAAGACCTAATTAGTTGGTCTGCTATTGGCGCCCGCACAACTGAATCGCAAACGCATCGTGAAATGGCTAGTGGGCTTTCTGTCCCTATTGGTTTTAAAAATGGTACGGACGGTTCACTCACCGTCGCAATCAATGCCTTAGAATCCGTTGCCAGCGGTCACAGCTTTCTCGGGATTGATCATGAGGGGCAGGTCTCTGTGATTAACTCCTCAGGCAATAAGCACGCCCACATTGTGTTACGTGGTGGTGGTGGAAAACCCAACTATGACTCTGTCAGCATAGCGGTGACCGAACAAGCGTTACAAGAAGATGGCTTACCAATCAACATCATGGTTGATTGCAGTCACGCCAACTCGAGCAAGGACCACAACCTACAGCCCCTAGTATTGGAAAACGTGACAAACCAAATCTTGGAAGGAAACCAGAGCATTATTGGCGTCATGCTGGAGAGCCACCTTAAAGGCGGCAAGCAAAACCTGGATGGCGACAAGGCTAACCTAGAGTATGGAAAGTCAATAACTGACGGCTGTATTGATTGGGATACAACCGAAACAGCACTTTCTGAATTGCATTCAAAACTAGCGCAACGATAGATCATCATTGCCATCGGCGCTTACATCATGGCTAGACAGCCTATGCGCAGAATGCCTCTAATCTCCCCGCAGCATATCAATGATTGGCGTTAACTCATGCTATGCCAAAATAGCGCCAAGACTAATAGCGGGCATACAAATTTAACGTAAGTAGGCCATATCTTCCAAAATAAACCATTTTCTGCGTCAGGATAACCCTGCTTGATTTCATCGAGAATATGATTTCGATGCCAGATCCACCCTACGAACACACAGAACAATAAGCCGATTAATGGCTCACTATATTTGGTTGTAAAGGCAATGACTAATGGAAACAGGGTGCCAAAATTAAACACAATCACTAAACTGATAAGCAAAACCAAGCCACCGACCACCCAAGCAGCCTTAGCGCGTGGCATATTCTTACTTTCTGAAGCATAAGCCACTGGGACTTCGAGCATCGAGATTGAAGATGTTAACGCGGCGATGGTCATCAAAGAAAAGAAAAGTATCGCCACAACCGGCCCGGCAGACCCCATGGTTTCGAACAACGCTGGCAAAACCGTAAAAATCAGGTTGTCACTGGCAATCAAATTACCCGCATCATCATAAATAGTAACGCCGTTATGCAACGCAACATACATTGCAGGAATCACTAATAGCCCTGCCAACACGGCCACACCAATATCGAGCGCTGCCACACTAGCCCCCAACTTGGCAATATTTTCAGACTTACTCACGTAGGAGCCATAGATCATCATCGTACCGACACCAAGAGACAACGAAAAGAACGCTTGGCTAAGTGCATTAATCACTAAGTCGGGATTTAGAACTCGGGAAAAATCAGGCTGCAAGTAAACTCTCCAACCTTCAGCTGCGCCGTCTTGAGTCGCGATATACGCAATCAATAGCACCATTAGCAGGAGCAAGGCAGGCATGAGTCGAGTCGACCAACGCTCAATCCCGCCACTGACACCACTCGCGACAATACTAATGGTTAAGGAATAAAATACAAAACAAAAGATGATATTTCGCGACAAAGAAAACTCGGTTAGCCACGCCTTTACGTCAACTAAGCCTAAGAGTTCGGCAAACCCTCCGATGAAGTAAGCAATCATCCAACCGGCAATTATGGAGTAAAAACTTAGAATCAGGCTGGCTGTGAGCATGCCCCAATAACCCGTTAGATAGGCTAACCAGCGTGTTCCAGGCGAGCTTACCGCTAAGATCGAGCTAACGGTATCAGTTTTGGCATGTCGGCCTATAATCAATTCAGCCATCAATATCGGATACGCCAATAGAAAGGTAAGAACAATATAGGTGAAGACAAAAGCCCCTCCTCCATTCGATGCCACTTGGATCGGAAACCCCCAGATGTTCCCTAAACCAATCGCGGACCCGGCGGCGGCCAATACAAATGCCGTTCTAGAACTAAACTCTCCTCGTGCTGCCATATCAAGAACTCTCCTGGTATTTACGTTGTTAGGTCGCTAACTATTATTATCTTTGGATTACGTCAGCGACTCTTTCGATGACTATCGGTAAATTTTTCTCAGACAGCCCAGCCAAATTAATTCGCGTACTCTCCAATAGGTATATCGCGTATTCTGAACGCAAGGTCAAAACAGACTCCCGAGGAATCCCTAAGAAGCAAAACATACCCTTGCTATCCCCAACAAAGCCAAAGTCAATTTTCGACTGAACATCGTTCAGTCCTTTGGCCAATTGATCACGCAGAAGATTCATGCGATTCCTGACGGTTTCTAATTCGTTCCGCCATTCTTGATAGAGTCCGTCATCACTTAAAATCAAACCAACAATGCCTCCGCCATGATACGGCGACATGCTATAGCATCGCCTTGCCGCTGACATAATATGTGATTTAGCAGCATTCGCAGCCCGGGCGCTCTCACTAACTACAATGGCGGCGCCGGTTCGTTCTCGATATAGGCCAAAATTCTTTGAACATGAACTCGCAATCAACACTTCAGGCAGACGTTCGATTGCGCTGCGAATCCCATAGGCATCTTGGTCAAGCCCATCGCCAAAACCCTGATAAGCAACATCAATGAATGGCATCAACTCGCGTTCCGCAACAATGCTGATCACTTGATCCCATTGGGCTGGGGTAAGGTCTGCGCCGGTTGGGTTATGACAACAGCCATGTAGAAGCACGGTGTCCCCTTTAGGAATCGCCTGCAGTGCTGCAACCATTCCTTCAAAGTCTATTTTGTTAGTCGCTGTATCATAGTAGGTGTAGGTCTCTAACGTTAGACCTGCGCTCTCCAAAAGAGGATAGTGATTAGCCCATGTAGGATTGCTTACCCATACACGGCCCGACGTGCTCGCTTCAACCAACAATTCCGCAATCATTCGTACCGCGCCACATCCTCCTGGCGTCATCACAGCGCTGACCCGTTCATTAATATCGGCGGCCAAGGCATCACCCAGTATCAAACGCACCACACCCTCTAAAAAGTCCGGGTCACCTGCCTGCGCAATGTAGGATTTAGTCTTTTGTTTTTCTATCAGTAATTGCTCAGCTTTCTTTACCGCGGAAAAAATCGGGGTTTTACCTGCAGCATCTTGATAGACACCAATCGATAAGTTAATTTTATCCGGGTTGCCATCCTGCTGGAATACCTGATTTAAACCTAAGATTGGGTCTGCTGGAAGAGTCGAAAGTGATTGAAACATAACGATTAAAGGCCTCGAAGAGAAAAAAGGAGTATTTAAATGACAGTTAGGGCTTAGTCCACGGAATCTACTGAGTCTTGTGATTCAACAAGCGGGGTTTTGTTTTTCAATTCAGTTAGATATTTAAATAAAGCACGCGCCGATTTGGGTGGTTTACTCTTAGCTTTTTCCTGAGTGGCATTTCGTACTAACTGCCGAATTCGTTGTCTATCGATGTTTTCAAATTGATAGATAAGCTCGGTAAGCAACTTCTCATCTCCGTCTATCAGACGGTCGCGCCATTGCTCTAATTGATGGAACTCAGCTGTTTGTTGTTTGCTTGGTTGTTTCTGGCGTTGCAACTCAAGTTCAATTGCCTCTATATCTTCATGCGTCAACAATGATGCAATCCTACGCAACTGACGTTGCAGCGCGCCGCGCGAAAACCGTTTGCCGTCGGCAATTGCTTTGCGCATGTCGTCGCTAATTGGTATTTTCTTTAACGCGGAATCCGGCATCGCAATCAACTCCTTACCGAGGTCATTTAATACCCTGATCTCTTTTTTGATCTGCGTCTTATTGGGGCGAATTGCGTATTCTTTTTCAGTCATGTCTAGTGATCGTGACAAGGCAACTGCAGTTTTTTCTAGGGAACTGTAGACCTTAGAGCAGTAATTGAAAATATTCTTATTGGCTAAAGCGGTCAACTAAAACCGCCATTATATGGCTGGAATTATGCTCGCCACTGCCAATTATTACCAGTGAATTCGTTGCTTAATTTTGGAGTACAAGAGCAGACATCGCGAACTCAATCAGTTCGAGATAATTTATCCACCATCATTCATTGAAACTCGCGTTAAAACTTAAAGTGAAAGTTGTTCCCTGCCCTACTTCGCTCTCCACGGCTATATCCCAATCAAATCGGCTCGAAAGTCGTTTCACAATGGTTAGACCAACACCGTAACCTTGTCGTTCCTGCCCATCATTTTGTTGCCCACGATAATAAGGACGAAATATCTTCCTTGTCTGATCTGCGCTCATCCCTACTCCAGTATCTGAAACAGTAACAGCCTTCTTGGATATAGTTATTGTTACACCACCTTCGTTTGTGTACAGCATGGCATTGCGGATCAAGTTACCTAACACTATGCACAAAACCTTACGCGCGGTGGTCAGTTGAAGGGGGTGTAACTCGATCACATTGATAGATAATTCTTTTTCCACATTATAAATTTTCGCGGCATCTACCTCATAGGCCACCACGTCTGAAACCAACACCGGTTCATCCTCAAACTCATTATCGGTTTCACGGGCCAGGATCAAGAAAGCATCAATTAGCTCCTCCATATCCCTGGCTGACCCCTGAATTCTCTGGCCATAATTGCGGGCGTAATCGTCCAAATTCGGTTCAGCCAACAGTAAGTCACTCGCCATTTTAATCACTGTTAATGGTGTGCGAAACTCATGACTTGCATCGCGGGTGAACGCACGTTCGCGTTCGACAAAGTGTTTTATACGTTTTGAATATTTAGATAAGGACCTAACCAAAGTTTCAACTTCCCAATCTCTATCTCCAGGTATTTGCTCTAGATCCGAAATATTGCTATTCGGGTGCGCAGGATCGAACCGGTCGAACTTATTAGCCAACCAAACGATAGGGCTCAAAACATGACTCGATTTACGGTACAGCCACCATGCAACGCTATAGATTAGAATCAATACGATCATCAATGGAACCATTCCAAAAAATATGGATAACCGCCAAACACTATTGCTACCAAACACGAGATACAAACGCTTACCCTCTTTTTCGGTCGCGTACAACAATGCGTGTTGATACAGGTCGTCCAACTCTGAAAAACCTAATTCAGCGCCCGCGACTTCAATGGGCAAACCCTGAGATGAATCGACATTAACCAAATACCCTCTTAGGTTCGCAGTGTTTGGTAATGGAAATTTTGAATCCAATTGATAGTTTTTCCAAAAATGAACTGCTTCGCGTTCAAGCGCTGCACGAAATAACAACTGTTGTATTACAACGCTGGCAAAACTAATGCTCAGTATCGCAGCCAAGGCTATCAATGACGCCTGTATAACCATCTTACGAGCGAGGTGTCTAAAAATCGGCCTTTGCCTGCCGACCTTTCCTTGTGGAGATTTAGATACCAATTAGATTCTCCCTAACCCTTGGCCATTATTCAGACAGGCCAATCTTATACCCTCTGGATTGAACGGTTTGTAAAAGTGATACATCGAATGGTTTATCTATTTGTTTACGGAGATTATATAGGTGGCTTCTTAAGGTATCGCTATCAGGCAATATATCTCCCCATATTGCATGTTCTAGTTGGCTTCGACTCACTACTTTCGGTGACTCCTGCATTAACACCGTCAGTATTTTCAAGCCAATTGGCGATAAATTGAGTAATTGCCCATCACGACGAACTTCCAGAGCCCCTAGGTCCAGCTCCAAATCGGCAATTTGTAACACCTCTTGATGACTTACCTGTCCCTTACGGCGAATCAACGCTTTGACGCGAGCTTCTAATTCCAAGATTTCGAAAGGCTTAACCAAGTAATCATCAGCCCCTATTTCCAATCCCTCTATTTTGTCTTCTAAAGTGTCACGAGCGGTCAGCATCATGATGGGCGTAAAATTGTTTGATTCTTCACGCAGACGTCGACAGATTTCAATTCCATCCATTTCGGGTAACATCAAGTCGAGTAAAATAACATCGTATTCATTATTGCTCGCTAGGTTATAACCCATTCGCCCATCACTGGCGTAATCCAGCTCATAATCCCGACGTTCGAAAAAACCATAGAGCAATTCGGCTATGTCCTTATGATCCTCAATTATTAAAACTCGTATATTGTTGCTCACGCGGTTGGACCTCAACAACTATAATTTCCTAATGTTAAAATTTATACTGTGACCATAATGTGAAAAATTATTCCTCTTCATTGTTGCACACCTTGGTTTACCGAGGCAGCTTTTTTATCAGCTTGGTTTTGCTGTGCGCCTGCCAAAGCAAACCGAGTGAACGTGATTGCGAAAGGTGTATAGGGCCACAAACTAACAAACCCTCTAAACATACAACCCCAAACAACTTAGCTCAAGACCTAGCGGTGATTTGCAAAATGCCCAGTCGATATCAAGGACAAGTTGTCGGAGACGGACACTGTGTTTCCCTGATAAAGGAGTGCACCAACATTCCAGCCACTAAACACTGGCGTCCAGGAATTTGGGTGAACAATTCGCAGATAGAGAAAGGCACCATAATCGCAACATTTTTAAAGGGTCGTTATCCCAACATTCACGGCCATCACGCAGCAATATATATCTCACATGACGCCAATGGCATTTGGGTATGGGATCAATGGAAAGGAAAAACTGTACACAAACGTTTAATACGCTTCAATAATGACGACCGTAGGCCTGCGAATTCTGCTGAAGCGTACCGTGTAGTGACGATAAGTGATTAACTTATGGCTGTGGTTCCGGTTTGTTGAGGGAACGGTTCTAATTCAGACTCACTCACACTACGGCGGCGACTTTGTTTAGGCCGATCAACCGTCACCCTAACCAATAAACCAGGTTTATTGTCAGCAAACGACAGTTCCAATTGATGTAACTTAAGCACTGCGAACACCAGAGCTAGGCCCAAACCACTGCCTGGCGTCGTTCGACTTTGGTCAAGTCGATAGAACCTTTGCGTTACTTTTTCGTATTCATGAGCTGGTATTCCTGGCCCATTGTCGGAAATTTCGATGTGCCACTTGCGTGATTCCTTAACCGCTCGTATCGAAATACACCCTTTTTCAGGCGTATATTTGATGGCGTTATCCAACAAATTGGCGAATGCTTGGAAAAGCATATCTCGGTCCGCTGTGAAAATCATGGGTTTCGATATTTCAACAGAGAGAGTCTGGCCTCTCTCTTCAATGAGAGGTTCGTACAATTCCTGTAAATCATAAAGAATTGAATTCACATCAACCGGACGAAAACCCTTACGTTGTTCGCTGTATTCAATGCGCGCTATTCGTAATAATGCATTGAATGTAATTAACAGACCATCAGCCTCCTGAATAATTTGGTCGACCGCCGCTTCTTCTTCTGGATTTCCCGCCGCTCTAATCTTTAGCTCTTCGACTTTATTTTTCAAGCGTGCCAATGGAGTTTTTAAGTCGTGGGCAATGTTATCTGACACTCGCCGAACGCCTTCCATTCCACGTTCAATCTGGTCCAACATGCCATTTAGGTTCGTAGCCAACTCGTCAAATTCGTCACCCGTACCGCGTGTTGCAATTCGATTTCGCAAATCACCCATCATGATCTTTCTACTGGTTTGATTGATTGCCCCTAGGCGTCGGCGTAAGGTTTGACGCATCATCACACCACCAATTATTCCTAAGGCAAGGGTAAGCAGTAAGCCCCAGACAAGAGCCCTCCCTACCAGAGCTTTCAGGGTGGCCAGATCTTTCATGCCTTGCCCAACCAATAGGTTGAACCGATCAGCGACTTCAAAGGTCCGTGCTCGTGCACTAAAGCCTTTTCCCGAGTTATCTATAATCTCCTCAAGTTTAAAATCCAACCACCCTTCCTTGTTGTACGCAATCGATGGCCATCGGTTGATGTTGCCAACCAGAGGTTGAAATTGATCATCCGTTAATAAATATAAAGTTGAATCTCCGGGCCGCTGCTGCTCTATTCTTTCCGATAGAACGGTCAGTAACCCTGGATAGCCACGCCGTGCGTAAACCGTCTGTAATGATCGAATCTCGGCATCAATGTCGTCATCAGTCTGATTGGTCTTGTAGATAATTGTGGACCAATAAACAAAGCCCAATATTATCGAAACGGATAAGCCGAAGAGCACCACATAAACAAGGGTAATTCGAAATGCCGAACTCTTAAATGGGCTAATCTGGTTCACTCAACATATACCCCGCACCACGAACCGTATGCAATAACGTCACATCGAACTCTTTATCAATCTTGCCACGTAAGCGGCTTATGTGGACGTCTATCACATTCGTTTGTGGGTCGAAATGATAATCCCAAACCTTTTCAAGCAACATCGTTCGAGTGACTACTTGACCGCTATGACGCATCAAATACTCGAGCAATCTAAATTCGCGCGGTTGCAGATCAACCTTTATATCATTACGTCGAACTTCTCGCTTCAAGAGATCCATTTCCAGATCTGCTACATGTAAAACTGTATCCGGCGACTCTGGCTCAGCACGACGTACCAACGCCTCTATCCGAGCCTGTAATTCAGAAAATGCGAAGGGCTTGACTAGATAGTCATCTGCCCCTGCTTTCAAACCAACTACACGATCATCAACGTCACCCAACGCACTCAGCATTAAAATCGGCGTACGATTCCCACTACCTCGTAAGGTTCGCGTCATCGTTACGCCATCAACTTTTGGCAACATTCGGTCCGCGACGACAACCTGATAATCAGTTGAATCCGCCATCAGTAAACCTTCACGGCCATCTTCTGCATGATCAGCCACATGCCCACATTCGGTTAAACCTTTTACTATGTAAGCGGCGGTTTCTTTGTCATCCTCTACAACTAATACTCGAATCATATTATTTTTGGTCATTCCAATTTTCCATTCATTTTACGCTATTTAATTCTCGGAAGCTGCAGTTACCCAAAGTGAAAACTAAGCCGGAAGTTTATGAGCACTTCCGTTAGTTTATTCGCTGAAGGCACATGCAACAGTGGACAACTAGCCCCTATTCATCGCTTAGGTCGAAAGCGATAAATCGACTGGCATTGTTACGCTGCAACAAAACCACAATTTTTTCACGTCCATCTTTCTTCGCTTTCAGAATACTTTGAGTGACATCATTGGGTTCGCTAATCTTTTTGTTGTTGACGCTGGTAATCACGTCGCCTGCACGAATTCCATTACGTGCAGCTAACCCAGCACGTTCAACACTTAGTACCACAACACCCTTTAGCTCATCATCGATTTTGAATTGAGTTCTAACATCGCTATTCATCTTGCTCAACTCGGCTCCCAGCACATCATCCGACTCAGGTTTCGATGTAGAGTCCGACTCAGTTGATGCGAGCCCAAGATCATCGGGATAGCGATCAGTTTCGATAGTCAACGTCTTCTTTGAACCATTACGCCATACGACAACTTTATATTTCTTGCCAACCGCTGACTGAGCAACAATTCTCGGTAAGTCGCGCATCTCTTCAATTTCTTCGCCATCGAACGAAAGAATAATATCCCCCGCCTGCATACCTGACTTATCAGCCGGTTTACCCGGTACGACGCTCGCAATTAGCGCTCCGTTATCGTTATCGCGCCCAAAACCATCAGCCAACTCCTTGCTCAAGGTTTGGATTTCAACGCCAATCCAGGCGCGTTCTACCTGACCACTATTTCTCAATTGAGTAATTACATTCTTAGCCATGTTCGATGGTATCGAAAAACCGATTCCAACACTCCCACCGTTAGGTGAGTAGATGGCGGTATTAATTCCTATTACCTCACCTTTTAGGTTAAATAATGGTCCGCCTGAATTACCTCTATTAATTGCTGCATCAACCTGAATGTAATCATCATAAGGCCCTGAGCGAATATCCCTTCCGCGAGCGGAGATGATACCGGTGCTAGCCGAGCCTCCCAGGCCAAATGGGTTACCAATAGCCAACACCCAATCTCCGACCCGTGACTTATCATCATCACCAAAAGCAACATAAGGAAGGCTATCCACGTTATCGATCTTCAGCAATGCTAAATCGGTTTTACTGTCACTGCCTTTCAACTCAGCTTGATACTCAGTTCCGTCAGTTAGGGTGATTACGATCTCATCGGCATCTTTGATTACATGATGATTAGTCACCACATAGCCATCTTCACTAATAATAAAGCCCGAACCAATACCTAGCGGGCGACTCTTTTGAGATTGTTCAGGCGCTTGTCTATTACGAAATTGCTCGAAAAAATCTTCAAAAGGAGACCCTGGTGGAAAATTGAATTCCGGAGCAGCACTTCGGCGCGACTTGACCACGCCACTGATAGCGACATGCACGACAGCCGGGCTAACTTGCTCGATCAAGTCGGCAAACCCATTCATAGGTGACCAAACTTGATTATTCTGCGGTGAATTTTCCGGAACCAAATCGGCGAGCTGAATATTTGTATCCCTCTCAGCTTGCGAACTAGTGTCAGCGTAACCCTGAATTGAAATTACCACCACGGCGGTTGTCACGACGACGGTACCCCATTTCAAAATAGGCATAAGCGTGTTGGAAAGTGCTTTGATCATTAAAGTCTCCGAATGTGTCAATGTTAAATCTACTCAGAACATTACTTGGCTTACAATTGGCAAGAATGTAATATTTCAGTAGCAATAGTAAGGGCGAGTTGATTACACTCAAGTGACCAAGGCATTACGTTTTAGTAATACTCGTTAAATACTGCCAATTAACGCCACAAACGTCTAACAACCCCACTGCCTTCATCAAACAAAGACTGCAAAGACCTGGTGGCTTGACGATTAAACGGCTCAACGTTAAAACGGGTATATACTTTATATAAATAACTGATAAGAACTTAATACAAGGAATATGAAACGTCGAAACTTTCTATTGGCCTCAGGAGTCGCCTCAACGAGCTTAGGGTGGAACTCAAGATTAAACGCAGAAAAAGGTATGGAGCGTCGAGTTTTTGAAAGAATCATTCCGGTCTCCGGTGAACAATTACCCTGCATTGGCGTCGGGACCTCTCGCACTTTTGATGTAGGTGGAGATCTGCGCGCAAAGAACAACCTCAGACACGTACTAAAAGCGTTGGTTGACGGTGGCGGCTCAGTGGTTGATTCCTCCCCTATGTATGGCTCATCTGAATCAGTTGTTGGGGACTTGTCCAGGGAGATGAATCTTCGCGACCAACTCTTCATGGCAACTAAAGTCTGGACAACTGGCAAGAAAGCAGGGTTTACTCAAATGGAAACGTCATCAGTGAAAATGGACGCCCCTGTTATGGATCTTATGCAGGTTCATAATCTTTTAGATACCCAAACGCACATGAAATCCATGTTAGACCTTAAGGAGCAAGGTAAAATTCGTTACACAGGACTTAGTCATTATCGTTCGAATGCCCATTCGGAACTGGAGACAATGATACGTAAACATTCGCCTGATTTCATCCAAATAAATTACTCGATCTTAGAGGATGAAGCGGACCAACGGATATTGCCCCTAGCTCAAGATATGGGGATAGCGGTATTAGTTAATAGACCATTTATGCGCGGCAAACTATTCGAATTAACTCGTCAACGAGAGCTTCCGAAGTGGAGTCAAGAATTCGACTGCGAGACCTGGGGACAATTATTTCTGAAATACATCATCGCCAATGAGGCGGTAACGTGTGTGATACCGGGAACTTCAAAACTCAAGCACATGCACGACAACTTGGCAGCGGGGCGTGGAACATTGCCAGACTCTAGCCAACTTGCCGCAATCAAAAAGCTATTCAAAGTTTAGCAATTCGATTAATTGCTCTTCGTTTGTTATCGCATATCGGCTTCTTTAACAAACTCTTTATAAAGCCTGTCTTGGAGACTAGTATCCCCATGCGCCGCCAGCGCCTTCTCTATCACTGACTTATCTAAATGGGACGCGAATATCTTAATAAACTTATAAACATACTCTCGCAGTACTGCATTCTTTCTTATTGCGAGGCTGGTCACACTGGAATCAAATAAATGACCGACGTCCAAAGCAACTAAATCCTGATCTTGATTCGGATCGTAAGCCATTCGCGCACAAATCCCAATTCCTAAGCCGTTTCTAACATAGGTCTTTATGACTTCAGCATCGGCAGCGGTGAGCACCACATTAAGCGTTAAATCCTTTTCTTTAAATGCTCTGTTGATCACTGACCGATCAGCAACACCAAATACGTAAGTAATAATCGGGTGTGCCGCAATGGCTTCGAGCGTGACCAGCGGCTCCTCGGTCAATGGGTGGCCTTTCGGCACCATAATGCAACGATTCCATTGATAACAAGGCAATAACGTGAGGTTTTCAAATAGCTCAAGCGCCTCAGTTGCTATGCCTATATCTGCTTCACCATTATCGGTCATGCTCGCAATTTGCTCGGGAGTACCTTGATCAATTTGCAGTTGAACTTTAGGGTAACGCTTACGAAACTCATTAATCACCGGAGGCAATACGTATCTAGCCTGAGTGTGAGTCGTGGCGATTGATAAAGTTCCTGAATCGGGATGGCTAAAATCATCAGCCAAACGTTTTACGTTTTCTACTTCGCCGAGAATAATTTCGAACCGCTCTACTAATTTGACGCCTTCAGGCGTCAGACCACTTATATGCTTCCCACTTCGTTCAAAAATAGTGAAACCAAGCTCTTCTTCTAAGCGTTTTATTTGACTGCTAACACCCGGTTGCGAGGTAAATAATTTGTCAGCCGCAGCAGTCACATTCAAGCCATTCTTGACTACTTCAACTACATATTGGAACTGTCTTAATTTCATACGATAATCCTACTCTACCGACGAAGTTTCGGAGTCAATGAAACATTGTTGTGGGATCGAAAATTCACTGTCTAGCGATCCGTTCGTTTCATACAAGTCACAGTTCGCCATGTAGTTGGCAGTTGTAATTGGCATTGGCACTCGGACCCCACTGAGATAGCTGAGTACATCTTTGCCCATATGCAATAACCTCAGGCCATCCTCCCAATAGCGTAACCGCTCTTCTCGAGTACTGAGTCCACACGGTTTAAAACCCATAATATCTTCTTTGGCAGTCACGTATCTTGGCCAGACCTCATAAATTGCTTCGTCTCGCCGCATTGTTTCAATTTCTGTTTTGGATACATCTCGAAGCTCTTCTAACAAAGGCAGAACACCCGCAAAACCTTCAACTTTTTCGAAAACTGCCATCATTCGATTAACCACACAATCTATGGCCTTGAATGTCTGTGCCATCTTCACATAGCGTGAATAGAAAAACTTATCAACGGGCATAGAGAACGCCTTAAAGGGCTCGCCCCACAACTCATCGACACCTTCCTCACCGCTGAAATGACGCACCTGCTTACCCAACTCTAGAGCTTCCATGAAGCAAGCCTCACACTGCCGCATTAATTGATTGGTATCATCAACATGAATACCTTTTTCTTCAAGATCAACCACACTCGTAAATATATCGGTTGCACGATTAAACAGTGAACCTGCAAGCATGGCTGCTTTCACGCGTTTCTTACTGGAGTCGGTCTCAGCATCGTAGTACTTCCGAGCTATTTCAGTACGCCAACCGGGAGAATTAATGCCTTCCTCCGTATGATGAAAGACTCGACGCCTAAGCGAATAAATCAGTTCACGCTTCTCCGCCATTGTATTTGGCGGTGGCGCATAATAACGAATCCAATAACCATCCACGAAAATACAAATTTTCCCGTTATGTTCTCGAATCGTTCCTTCATCAGGGCCAACAGAGTCTTGGGCGAATTGGTCTACTTTTTTAGTCATCAGAAGTGAAATTTTTAGAGTTCAATGAGGGGCCGATTCAAAAGTAAGTTTAATAGTCCATGGCCTAGATAGTCGTCACGACAACTTTAGTCGTCACTCTCCATCAATGCTTTACGAAGCATTTTATTGCGACGTTTACATTGCTCCTTAATTTCGCAGATGTCACACGCACCTTGCAAACCATCAATATCATTAAGACCACCGCAACTTCCTTTTATCTCACGGTTGCTCACTATTACACCCACCGCCATGCCAATCATCACGAGACTGAAGACTCCGAAGGTAAGAATAAATGTATTCATAAAAATGGTGGCTGTGTTACCAGCTCATGCAATTGTTCAGGTCGAACTTATAGGGCGTACTTTAGTAACACATTGAACAAAGTACAAGAATTTTATGGTAATAATGTTGCGAATTCATCGCTGAACAGCTCTTTGAAGGTGTCACCGCCCTCCTCCCTCAAAATAAAGTACGCACGTATACCGTGCTTATTACTAAATTCTAAGGCCTTAACCTCCCCCATTGACAACAACGCAGTCGCGAGAGCATCTGCATTGCTCGCTTTATCACTCACCACGGTAACAGATGCCAATTTATGGAAAACAGGTTTCAAGTTGGCCTGATCGATAGTATGGGAAAATTTTTTATCATCAATCATCAAAAAGTTTCGATAGTCGCCCGAGGTAGCAACAGCATAGTCGCGCAGCTCAAGTACTTTTTGCACCCCTCCCATCAATTGGGGCTTTTCAATCCCAATTCGCCACAACTGCCCATCCTGGCGTTTCCCGCTGGCCTTCAATTCACCGCCAATATTTACCAAAAAGTTCAATACTCCTGACTCAGTCAAGAAGGTGGCAACTTCATCGACGGCATAACCCTTAGCTATTGCAGAAAGGTCAATGCGCGTTTTATCGTGTAGTTTCTTCACTCCTTCTGCGCTTAGAACCAGCTTTTCATGCCCTACAGCGCCTCTGATTTCCTGCAATTGCTGCGAACTTGGTTCTTCATTGACCGAGCCTTCGGGCCCAAACCCCCACAAATCTACGGCGGGACCCAGAGTAATATCAAATGCGCCATCTGTAAGCGAAGAAATTCGCTGTGCTTCCTCCAAGACACTCCTAAGATCAGAGGAAATAGGAATAGTCACATTCGCAAGCGAGTTATTAATTCGACTCACTTCTGAAGCCGGCAAATAGGTCGACATGCTGCGATTCACCTGCTCGATCCTCGATGCAATACCCTTTTCAATTGCATTAGCGTCTAATGTCGAATCTGACACAAGGGTGATCTGATAGTTTGTCCCCATCGTGAGACCGTCAAATACGTGAGTGTCACCTAACTCTGCTTCACTGCAAGAACTGAGCCCGAACGAGAAACAAATAGTACACAGAACCAAAAACAGCGAGCCAAGCTCGCTGTTTTTGGTTTGATAGCCTTTAAAAAGATTTGGCATGATAGAACCGCGGGTTAACCACCAAAGTCATCTAGAAGGATGTTTTCATCCTCGACACCTAAATCATGCAACATGCTAATGACAGCCTGATTCATCATTGGAGGACCACACATATAGAACTCGCAATCTTCCGGCGCTGGATGATCTTTCAAGTAATTTTCATAGAGCACATTGTGGATAAACCCAGTATCACCATCCCAATTATCTTCGTCTTGCGGATCGGATAAAGCCACACGCCATTCGAAATTACCGTGACCTTCAGCGAGACGATCAAAATCTTCTACGTAAAACATTTCGCGTAGACTACGCGCGCCATACCAAAATGTCATTTTACGATCAGTGTTCAATCGCTCAAGCTGATCAAAAATATGAGACCGCATTGGAGCCATGCCCGCACCACCACCAATAAACACCATCTCAGCTTGCGTATCTTTCGCAAAGAACTCACCGAATGGCCCGGAAATAGTGACTTCATCGCCTTCTTTTAGATTAAAAATATACGATGACATTTGCCCTGGTGCCAAACCTTCTGTCCGTGGCGGAGGTGACGCTATGCGCACATTCAGCATAATTATTCCCTTCTCTTCCGGGTAATTTGCCATCGAGTAAGCACGAACCACTGTTTCATCAACCACGGATTCAAATTGCCAGATATTAAAGTGATCCCAATCTGGTCGATACTCCTCTTGCACGCTAAATTCCGTGTACTTCAACTCATGGGGTGGACACTCAATTTGAATATAACCACCCGCTCTAAAATCAACGTTTTCACCTGTGGGTAGTTCAAGAACGAGCTCTTTGATGAAGGTGGCCACGTTGTCATTTGAGCGAACCTTACAACGCCACTGTTTGACTCCGAATACTTCTTCAGGAACTTCAATTTCCATGTCCTGTTTGACAGTCACCTGACAAGAAAGACGGTCTCCGGCTTTAGCTTCACGTTTAGTAATATGCGTTTCTTCTGTTGGAAGAATAGACCCACCACCTTCATGAATCTTTACCCGACACTGGGCACATGTTCCACCACCACCACAGGCTGATGATACAAACAATTTGTGATCTGCCAAAGACCCTAGAAGTTTGCCACCAGCGGGCACCTGTATCGTTTTCTCGCCGTTGATCAGAATATTCACGCTGCCACTCGCGACCAGCTTGCTTTTAGCAAACAAAATAATAGCAACCAAGGTCAATACGATGAGCGTAAAAAATCCAACGCCTAATCCAATTTCTAACATAAATTAACTCGAGTAATTCGGTAGTTAAATAAAATGAAATATCTATGATTTGCTAGAGCGCCCTACAACTGCACACCAGAAAATGCTAAGAAACCCATCGCCATAAGGCCGACGGTAATAAAAGTAATGCCAAGGCCTTGCAACCCATCAGGCACATCACTGTATTTAAGTTTTTCACGTATGCCTGCCAGCGCTGTTATGGCCAGTGCCCAACCAAAACCACTACTTGCGCCATACACAACACTTTCTGTAAACGTGTAGTCGCGTTCAACCATAAACAAAACGGCGCCCAATATCGCGCAGTTCACGGTGATCAACGGTAAGAAAATACCGAGGGCGTTGTACAGTGCCGGCACAAAACGATCAAGCACCATCTCCAAAATCTGTACTAATGCCGCAATAACGCCAATATAGCTAATTAACCCAAGAAAACTTAGATCGGTATCCGGTAATCCGGCCCATGCCAACGCACCTTCGCGCAGTACAAACTGATAGAGTAAATTATTAATCGGCACCGTAATGGCTAGCACCACAAATACGGCGAAGCCTAAGCCTATAGCCGTTTCAATCTTCTTTGATACAGCAAGAAATGTGCACATTCCCAAAAATAGCGACAGAGCTAAATTCTCGATAAATACGGCTTTGACCGCAATGCTAACCAAATCCATTAGAACGCCCCCTTAGAAGTCGTTGCAATCGTGGCACCGTGAGCATTCGAGTTATGCGCCTGCTGCATTTCAAAGTCAGGGTCTTCAACTTGCTCCGGGTTTAACGCTCGAATCACCCATATAGTCAAACCAATAATAATGAATGCGCTTGGCGCCAATAACATCAAACCATTTGGTTGATACCATCCACCCTCACTTATTGGTGTCAATATTTGAAACCCGAGTAGCGAACCAGATCCGAAAAGCTCACGGACCGTGGCGACAATAATGAGGATAACGCTGTAGCCTAAGCCATTTCCAATTCCGTCCAAAAACGACTGCCATGGTGGATTTTTCATGGCATAAGCTTCCGCACGCCCCATGACAATACAGTTTGTGATAATCAATCCGACAAACACGGCCAGTTTCTTGCTTGTATCGTAAGAATAAGCTTTAAGTATCTGATCAACTACGATCACTAATGATGCGATGATCGTCATTTGCACGATGATTCTAATGCTGGATGGGATGTGGTTACGTATCAGGCTGATAGAAAGGCTCGAGAACGCGGTTACACTCGTTAACGCTAAACACATGATCAACGCGACCGATAATTGTGTTGTAACCGCTAAAGCCGAACAAATCCCTAAGATTTGCAGTGCAATCGGGTTATTAGAGATTAACGGTTCAAACAGTGCTTTTCTTGCTTCACTTGCCATAGCTAATTAACCTCTATTACCTGTAACTGGTTCAGAATTGAGCGCCGATTTCCGTCGGTCACCGCTAAGCTTATTTAAGTAAGGGCCAAAGCCATTATCTCCAACCCAAAATTGGATTAAGTTTGATACGCCTTTACTGGTTAAAGTTGCGCCAGCCAAACCATCGATTTGATATTGCGCTTCTGAGGAACTCGAATCCACTTTGCCCTTTACCAATTCAAGTACTGCTGCGCCTTGCTGGTCGAATAGTTGTTTTCCTTGCCAGCTTGCTTGCCACTTTTTATTGTCAACTTCACCACCCAAGCCTGGCGTTTCTTTATGATCATAAAATGTAATCCCGCTGACGGTTTTGGCATCGCCTTCCAATGCTAAAAACCCAAATAAGGTAGACCACAAACCATAACCCTTCACAGGTATTATGACTTTTTCAAGATCGTTACCGCTCTTCACCAAGTAAACACTTGCATACTTGGCGCGAGCTCGAATATTTGCTAAATCTTCTTCTGGGCTGAGCTCCACACGAAATGCTGGTTCCTTACTCGCTTTGAGTTGATCATAGCTTTGTGCATCTACCGCCTCGGTATATTCACCGGTTTGTAGGTCCACAACCCGTGTTTCCACTTGTTCAAAAAGCTCATCAACAGTTTTAGAGTCGTCGATTATTCCTGCAACCGACAGAATATTACGCTTCATATCTAATTGTTTATTTGCAACTTGTCTAGGTTTCAAAACAGTCGCCGCGGTTGAAACAATCACTGAACAAACAAGACACAACACTAAAGCCACACCGATGGTCTTAACCATATTATCATTTGGCAGATGGAAAAAACCACCTTGCTTACCGGCCAAATTGAAGGACTTCGAATTCATAACTTTTCCTTTATTGCGCATATCGACGAGTCCTCCTTCGAACGTTTGACTGAATTACAAACCAATCGATCAGCGGAGCGAATAGGTTAGCAAAAATAATCGCCAACATGATTCCCTCTGGGAACGCCGGATTAACCACACGAATAAGAATCGTCATAAGACCGATTAGAAAACCATACCAAAACCGACCCAAATCAGTCATCGAGGCACTAACCGGGTCCGTTGCCATGTAAACGGTTCCGAAGGCCAATCCACCGATCAAAAAGTGCCAAACTGGCCCGACACTAAACATAGGGTTAGTATCACTCTCAATAAAATTGAATAGTAAAGAAGTAGCAATTACGCCAACTACCACCCCTAACATAATGCGCCAAGACGCTATTTTGGTGAGCAATAGGAAGAGAGCACCTATACCAATAGCAATCAGTGACGTTTCGCCAATAGACCCTGCAATGTAACCTGTTAAGGATTGTTGCATAGTAAACCCAGCTGCGGACAATGCCTCAACGCCGCCACTGGCTGCGACACTCAAAGCCGTCGCGCCGGTAAAACCGTCTACGGCCACCCATACAGCATCACCTGAAAGTTGCGCCGGGTACGCAAAGTAGAGAAATGCGCGTCCTGTCAGGGCCGGGTTAAGAAAGTTCTTACCCGTACCACCGAAAACTTCCTTGCCAATGACGATGCCAAAACTTATTCCGACAGCCGCCTGCCACAATGGCAAACTAGGCGGCACGATCAAGCTAAAGAGAATAGACGTTACAAAAAAACCTTCATTAATTTCATGCCCACGCACGGATGCAAATAACACTTCCCAAAAGCCACCAACGATAAAAACTGTCGCGTAGATAGGGAACCAGTACCAAAATCCATGCCAAAAATTATCCATCAAACTTGTGGGATCAATGCCGATGCCAAACATTGCTAAAATGTCGCCTCGCCAACCAACAACCTCCGTCAAACCCATGTTCTGCATCACAGTATTAGCCTGTAGACCAACATTGTATGCCCCCATGATCACGCAAGGAATTGCGGCCAACCACACATAGATCATAACGCGCTTTAAGTCGATACCATCGCGAACATGATTTCGCCCTTGATTTACATCAGCAGGGTTATAAAAGAATGTATCTATTGCCTCGTAGAGTGCATAGAATTTTTGATGCTTGCCGCCCTCCACAACATGAGGATGGATATTATCCAGTGTGCGTCGTAAGAATGACATTATCCTTCCCTCTCTATTTGAGTCAGTGTCGACCTTAGTACCGGAGCAAAATCATGCTTACCAGGGTCTACAAACGTACATAAGGCTAAATCTTCTTCTACCAATTCTAGACAACCCAATTGTTGCGCTGCATCAGTATCCTTAACTAACAATGACTTGATTAATGGTGTCGGCAATATATCCAACGGCATGACTTGTTCAAAAACACCGATGGGAACAATTGCCCTAGGGCTGCCATTTTGCGAGCTGGTGATATCGAACGCTTTTGGCCGAAAGAAACTAGACACAAACACATTTAGCGCTGAAAATTTACGTGAACCGGGTGCAACCCAGCCCATAAACTCTCTATCGTCATTTTCCTCGATTACCGAAACTTGATTATCATAGCGGCCAAGGAAATCAATCTGACCATAGGCATTATGGCCATTAAAAACAGAACCAGAAATTGCGCGCATTTTTCCTTCAACCGTTCTGCCATGAATCAGCTCAGAAACATTTGCGCCCAACCGACTTTTAAAGACCCGCGGCGAATTCACCAATGGACCAGCAACCGCAATATTCCTTTCGACTGACAAGCGGCCATTCACGAACAATTTACCAATCGCAATCACGTCCTGGTAACCGATAGTCCAAACAGTCTTATTTGCGTCCACTGGATCTATCATGTGCACGTGTGTGCTCGCGAGCCCAGCCGGGTGCGGGCCTGAAAAACGAGCAACCTGAGCATTATTACTAGTCAGGTTGGGTAGTTGTGCTGAATCCGACTGACAGACGTAGACAGGCACCGAAAAACGGCTCAATATCGTTACACCGTTTGCAAAGGCAGCCGAATCCTCAGAAATGATTACTTGTGGGTCAACAGCCAATGGATTGGTATCAATGGCCGTGACAAATATTGAATGAGGAGAGGACTCAACCGCAGGAACCCTACCATATGGCCGGGTGCGCAATCCTGCCCACTGCCCTGATTTTTGCAATGTTTCGCGAATTTTGTCTATTTCGAGCTGCGCCAAATCACTTTCAGCCGAAGTCGAGAACATTTCTGCTTCATCACCATCTACCTTAATCTCGACAGAAATAAGTGCTCGTTTACCACCACGATTTATTGCTTTTACCGTGCCCGCAGCTGGAGAAGTTACGAGTACACCAGGATTTTTCTTATCTTCAAAGAGAGGAGTGCCAACTTTAACGACATCACCCTCTGATACCAACATAGTTGGCTTCAGCCCGATATAGTCTGCTCCAAGCACAGCGACAGTAGTAACTTCATTGGCAGCGTCGATGCGTTCATCGGGTCGGCCTTTGAGGGGCAATGTTAGCCCTTTTTTGAGTTTAAATAGCAATGGTTACCTCGAACTTCGCAATACGCATTAGACTTTGTGACATTCAAATTTAGCTCAGTGTGATGATCTGCTCAGGCCATGAAAAACACGATTCAGTACCTCAATATCGAAAGGCTCTCAAAACTTTGAAAAGCCTAGTCATGGCCATAAAAAAACAGCCGATCAGCGGGCGCATTATACAACTTTGCAATCCATGGGCAAGGTGAAACTAAGTCATTTTAGATGGTTTTGACTTAACAGGGAAATTGAAGACTAATCTTGATTAGATGATCAACAAATTTCATGATTATGCTAAGCTTTAGCCTTGTTCGTCAGGATTAGATCGTCTCACTTGTTTACGGCATCACTAACACGATAGTAACGTACAGGAAGAGACCGAAACCATGATTGAACTTTATTATAAATCTAAACAATTCTTAGTGTAGCCAAACTTAGCCTAAGCAAACCTAGCTCAATCAAGGGAGCCCCGATTATGAACTCAGAGAAAGTGCTTTTCGCATTCTTCATCATTCTAGCCTTATCTCTCAATTTCGGCTTTTTTGTAGGCCACTTCGCCGACCCAGAACATCACCACCCTTATGAGCTATTCGGCGCAATCATCGTAAGCTTGATTTGCACATTTCTTAAATTCGGTGATCGGACGAGTTTTGGGTCAACTGTATTGGCTGCCAGCCTAGTGGCTGACTTACAGTTAATCGCTGCGGCTATCGTGTGGGGCATTGCGGGCATTAACGGCGTTGAAACACTCGGCAATAGCGCCACCGCTAGCATAGTTTCATTAGCTGGGGGTGCGCTAGTCGCAAACCTACTATCTGTGATTTTGTTGATTATAGAAACATCTCAGCTACGCAAATAAACACGCGTGGCAGTCGTTCATTACCCCTCCAACAACTCACGATACATAAAGATTGATGTCTGACGTATTCTTTTTGGTACTGCGCCGCCTGCGCGCACCACTGATTTTGCTCATCACTGTGTTCGCAGTAGCCACTTTGGGCCTGACGTTAATTCCTGGGGTAGATCCAAATGGCGAACCATGGAGAATGAGTTTTTTCCATGCCTTCTATTTTGTTAGCTTTATGGGGTCAACCATAGGCTTTGGCGAAATCCCCTATGCGTTTACCGATGCGCAAAGAGCTTGGGTACTGGTTTGCATTTACATCAGTGTCGTTTCTTGGTTGTACGCGATCGGCAACATAATACGCCTGCTCCAGGACCCCACCTTCCAGCAAGCGATTGCAGAACGCTCCTTTCAACGCAATATTGGCCGGCTAGAAGTACCGTTCTACATAATCTGTGGCTACGGAGAGACTGGTATGCTGATTAACCGCGGCTTATCTGAAATGGGTATACCCACCGTGGTTATTGACTATAACGCAGATCAAACCAGCAGCATTGAGTTAGAGGACCTAAGTTTCACGCCTATTGTATTGACCGCAGACACCACAGAACCCAACAATCTGCTGGCAGCGGGATTGAACCACAGTAATTGCAATGGAGTCATAGCGGTTACCGAGAACGACCACACTAATTTACAGATCGCCGTTGCATGCAAGCTCCTAAACACACGAGTGCAAGTAATCTGTCGATCAGAGATTCAAGATGAAGCCGAAAATATGGCCTCATTTGGAACCGACACAATCATTAACCCTTACCTCACGTTTGCCGCACGGTTAAACCTATTAGTACATAATCCGAGCTTACATCGAATTCAAAATTGGTTTATCAACCAACAAAGTGCTGAATACCTTACCGAACGAGCTCTCCCTAAGGGACGTTGGGTTGTTTGTGGCTATGGCCGCTTGGGCAAAGCGATCCAAACTCACTTACGTAAGGACGGAATTGAACTTGTTATCGTCGAAGCAGAGCCGGAGGCAAGAGGCGCGCCCGAAGGAACTATTGTGGGCCGCGGAACTGAAGCAAAAACATTACACGAGGCTGGCATCATGGATGCGACAGTGGTTGTGGCCGCTACAGATGATGATGCTAACAATCTCTCCATTCTTATCACCGCACAACAAATAAATAGCAATATTTACACCATTGGGCGGGTCAATAAAGAAGCGAATCAAAGCCTCTTTGTACAAGCAAAGTGTGACTACATAATGCGCCGCAGTCAGTTAGTCGCGAATGAAGTCCTCACCACAATATCAAGACCGTTGGTGAGCAAATTCATTAAGTACTCTTCAAGCTTAAGTGATGAAGACACCAACATACTGCACGACGATATTTGTGAACTCACCGGAAACCGGGATCCAATCACCTGGCGTTTAGTACTCGACGAGCAAGAGTCGCCGGCAATCGTCCGCCATTTGGCGAACGGTAGAACTTTGACAATTTCTCAGGTGAGCCATAACGACCTCTTGGAAAATGCAAAGTGCATACCATTATTGCTACTGCGTGGCGGTGTTAGCCATTTATTACCCGCCGGTAAAATTGAATTGCAAATTGGTGATGAGGTATTATTTTGCTTGAAACGTTATGCCCATAATATGGCACAACGATTGGCTGATAACACTGAACTAATTGACAGCCTTATTAATAAAAACCCACATCACATTCCGTTATTTCGATGGTTATCAAGGCGCAAAAAACAACAACAAGAACTTAGCTAAACCTAACCGAACTGCAACAAGAAGGCCGCACTATGAGTGAAAGAAAGATTGATAGTTTACTGGATCAGCTCAATGAAATAATTCTGGGTAACCCCCTCGCCACAAAACTATCAGCTATATGCTTATTGGCACGAGGTCATTTACTCATTGAGGACATCCCAGGCGTAGGTAAAACCACTCTTTCACATGCTTTGGCTACGCTTTTTGGACTGCCATTCAAAAGAGTCCAGTTCACCAGCGACCTGTTGCCCACAGACATTATCGGTATGACCATCTATGACGTAGACACCAAAAAGTTTAAGTTTAAGAAGGGCCCGATGTTTACCTCAACGCTACTTGCCGATGAGATTAATCGCGCAACCCCTAAGACACAAAGCGCATTATTGCAGGCAATGGAAGAACAACAAGTTTCCATTGAAGGGCAGCAGATAGCGTTGCCGGATCCATTTTTTGTTATCGCGACGCAAAACCCACTTGAGCAAAGCGGAACCTTCCCACTCCCTGAATCTCAGCTCGACAGATTCTTGATGCGAATTTCTTTGGGCTATCCGGACAGCGAGTTTGAACGACAGCTATTAAAAAATGAACATGGCAAAAACACTGACTATCAATCTGTTTTTGAACCAGGCGAAGTGACTCAACTCATCGCACAAGTTGGAGAAGTTCACGTTAGCGATGCAATAATTGACTATTTACAGAGCCTACTCGCCCAAACACGCAGCAGTGGTCAATTTGTTAATGGTTTGTCCCCGCGCGCTGGCTTGCAATGGCTCCAAGCTGCACGCGCACTGGCCTTCATTGAACGTAGAGATTCAGTCATGCCGGAAGACATTAAATTATTAGCTCAATACACGGCGGCTCATCGATTGCATTGCAACGATGGCTCTGATGCTAGTACTGCGCTTAACACCATTATCGATCAAACTGAAATTTTATAATTACACAAAACCATATTCCGTCATTGTTTCGCGCGACACAGAACCCAACCAATCAATACCTATCTTAGATAATGCCTGAATTCACTATAGGAAGAAGAGAGCTCTATATCTTGCCTACTCGCATTGGTTGGTACTTTACTTTGATTCTGATAGCTTTGTTCGCAATAGCGGTTAAGTTCGACAATCAAGCGGCCTTTATGATGCTCTTTATTTTGGCTTCAATCAGCATGGTTGCCATGCTGTACACACATAACAATGTAATAGGAATTGGCTTGAGTAGCAGGCCTTCTCATTCAGTTTTTCTGGGCGAGACTGCTTTATTCCCAATTCGCGTGCACAATCAAAGCCAAACTAAAAGAAACTCAGTATGGCTAGTTTGTGATGGATTCCACCAGCTGTTGGAATTACCTGAAACAGTAGAAAAAGAGGTAGAGCTTGAGCTCCCTACCGTGCGTAGAGGATACCTGAATTGCTCTCCAATCACTTTGACATCACATTATCCGATCGGAGTTTTCTTTTGTTGGACCAAGCGGTATATGCCCAGCCAACGCTGCCTAGTTTACCCTCAAGCATTAGATTTAGTCCCTCGGCCAATGATAGACGATTTCTCATCAGACAATGAGCATGAAGCAACTAAGCCCAACGTTAGCGCCGAAGATTACAGTGGAATGAAGCCCTATCAGCCAGGCGATAGACTACGCGACATCCATTGGCCATCATTAGCCAAGTCTCAGAAACTCGTTACAATTCAACACGAAACTCATAGCAGCACTGCTGTTAATCTCAGTTGGTTTTCCCTGCCGAAATCTCTGAGCACCGAAGACAAGCTAAGCCAGCTGTGTTTTTGGGTTATAGACGCGCAAAAACAACAAATGAGTTTCCAACTCGAAATGCCCAACCATACGATTGAGTATGATCAGGGGAATACCCACTTTCATAAATGCTTAACGGTCTTAGCATTATGGGATTAATACCTCCGCCGATTAACCCCTACCGGCATACCAGAAGCATAAGCTTTGTGGCTAGCAGCAGTATTGCTCGGCAAGCAAACAATCGCCTCGCGGCATCAAACGCTGGTACTTCTAACCAAGCTACTCAAATTTCAACTCTAGCATTACAATTGAATAGTAATTTTGAACTGGCTTAATAAATTCAAAATCAGTCTTCCGCCCATGCCTACGCCCCCTCCGGCTCATGCACTGGGACGAAGAACTCTGCTATTACTTTCTTCTACCATCCTAGTTGCGGTATTGGCTCATTATGCTATTGCCAGCCCTTACATCGCATCGCTCGCGCTACTGGTCTGGTGTCTTAAGACTGGGTTGATCATCACCAACAAGAAGAATCCACCGATTATTGTGATTATGTTGTTCACGGTCTTGAGCATCCTTATGATCCTATGGTTTTACGGAGGCTGGAATGGTCAAAAAGCCGGCATAAGTTTTTTGGTTCTCTTGGTCACCTTAAAGTTTTTGGAGTCGGCCACGCTTCGTGACTATTTCGTTATCTGTTTATTACTATTATTTGTCGCTTCTGCGAGCTTTTTATTCCACAACACCCTGACGACTATCCTTATAGTTTCAGCTTTTGTAGTGGTGGTACTCGCGCTTTTATTCATCATTTCAAGTCCCACCAAACTGCCGTTTAGCGCTTCGATAAAACAATCTTTTAACCTGATTGCAAGAGCCCTTCCTCTCGCTGTTCTTCTGTTCTTTCTATTCCCTAGAATCCAAGGAAATTTTGGGTTCATACCGTCACAAGATCGCCTAGATTCAAATAGAGAGCTCAGCAATTCTTTAGTTGCGGGAGAATTTGCTAATCAAGCCTTTAACGATAGATTAGCATTTAGAGCTGAGTTCGATGGTTCCCCCCCAGTAAAGAGTAGGCTTTACTGGCGCTCAAAGGTAATGACTGAAGAATCTTTTTTTTCTTGGAAGGTTCAAGCTCCTAGCGCTACCGAACTTCGTCTAGCGAAGCTACGCAAGAGATCACCCAATGAACTTAGAAATAATCAACAAGAACCCATTCGATACTCTATCGTCCACGAAAATAGCGCCGACCAATATTTGCCTTATTTAGATTACGCCTATGCTCCTGAAGTCGGCATTCAACTCGATGATCACTCGGTATTCAAGGATCAAACAACTAACGGCATCTTCGCGTATCGAGGGGCTTCCTACGATTCGCCAACGGTAGTGGAAGGCTTACCAATTAATCGCGCTAAACTCTTAACAACACGGAGCACACCCAAGGCGCGCACTTCGGCACTACTCGGCAAATGGAGAAGGGAAACCAGAGACCCACGCCAATTAGTTCAGTTAGCCTTTGATTATTTTAAAAACAATGATTTTGAATATACCTTAGACCCAGCAGAACTCATCGAAAACCCTCTTGATGAGTTCTTGTTCGATACTCGTGAAGGGTATTGCGAGCACTACGCAAGCGCATTCACAACCCTGATGCGTTGGCAGGGAGTCCCTGCACGCATTGTTGTCGGTTACCTAGGCGGAGAAACCAATAGTGTAGGGAACTTCGTCGAAGTTAAATACCTTGATGCACATGCCTGGTCAGAAGTTTGGATAGATGGGGCATGGCATCGTGTGGACCCAACCGCTGCTGCGAATCAAACTCGTATTGAACATGGCATGGAAGCATTTTTGAATATTTGGGAGCAAGGCGAATTAGCCAACGGCCGCGATGGCACAGCCCTTGCTGACTTTCTAGATCCATCAGGTTTGCGACGAGCCTTGAATACTATTAAACAATCTTGGGGGAACCTTGGGTATCAGTGGAACAAATGGGTAGTTAATTACGACTTCAATGCTCAGAAAGAACTGTTGGCTCAACTAGGCTTCGAAAGCCGTAACACGGTCTATACCCTCGTCATTCTTATGTCTGTTGGCCTGTTATCCATGATGTTGTTCTATTTCTGGCAATTGATCCCCAAAGCAGCAAGGTTAGGTGAATCGCAACAAGCATTTCTGAGGTTCTTACAAAAATTCAAACGACACGACTTGTTTAAATCATTATCTGAGTCTCCTAATGAGTTTGGAGTTCGTGCGGCCATCGCCTTCCCAGAACAAGCGCTGGAAATTCGTGACATTACAGACCGCTATTCGCAAATCAGATATGGAAAAGAGAATTCGAACATTGATTCATTTAAGAGCGCAGTAAAACAGTTTAAACTTAAACCTACTAAATACAAAGATCAGTCTATAGAACCAGACGCCGAGAATAAAAAGATGAAAAATATTACTGATGACTTTTACGTTGCAGGACAGCTAACAGAGAACGACTTTCCTGAGCTAGCCAAATCCGGCATTAAAACCATCATTAACAATCGACCTGATGGAGAAGAAGCGGGCCAGCTCGAATCCTCAGAGGCTCGCCAATTGGCTGAAAAACATGGCATGGACTATCACTACCTACCGATGGTTGGTGGGCAACCCCTTCCACCTATGTTAGTTGATGATTTTAAATCGACTCTAGATGAATCCCAACGCCCAGTACTTGCGCATTGTCGAAGCGGTTGGCGTTCTTCATTTCTGTGGTCAATGGGGCAAATCGCGGCAGGCAACATTAGTGCTGATGACGCAATTAAAGCGGCCGGCAACGCAGGCATACCACTGGAACAAGCTAGAGCCACTCTTGAAGCTCAACAGAGCTAAAGCTACCTCTCATAGAACGACTTATAAAACGTATTATCTGAGGTAAGTATCAGCTCGCCAACAAATTCTGAAAGAACGTCTCAGCGCCGCCAAGACATCATTAGTAAACCGATTGGGCCGACCTTGGTACGGCTAACAATACCTATGCTCTATGCGCTCGTCGCAATCATGAGCCTAGGCCTAGTTGACAGTTACTTTATCAGTTACCTAGGCACGGACGAGTTAGCTGCGATCGGCTTCATTGTTCCAATTGCTTCCGTGATCACCAGTTTTGGTCTTGGTCTAGGAATGGCAATCTCATCGTTGACGTCAAAACTTATTGGCGCCAGCAAGCTCTCATCAGCAGCAAGGCTAATTACCGATGGCTTTTATCTCACCACTGTCGTCGCAGCTGTGAGTACAGGTATTTTGATCTGGCAAATGGACACTATCTTCGTATCTCTAGGCGCCCAGTCGGAAACACTTGTACACATAAAAGAGTACATGCACACTTGGATTTTTGCCGCGCCCTTGAGCATCTACTCCATGGTGTGTGCCAGTACTTTCAGGGCGTTGGGTGATACCGCGGCATCCGCACGCATCGCTATCACCATGACCTTGACCAACATCATACTTGATCCGCTCTTAATCTTTGGCTTAGGGCCATTCCCAGAATTGGGAATGCAAGGGGCCGCTTTAGCAACTGTGCTCGCTGTCGTTCTCTCAGTAATTCTTGGCTTTTATGAACTGGCGATAAGAGAAAAATTCTTGCTCTTGGCGGTACCGGCATGGAAGGACTTCAAAGACAATTTCAATCAGTTGATACAGATCGCAATACCGGCCTTATTAGCCAACGCGATAGTCCCGATAACGGCTGCCGCAATAACAACATTGGTTGCTAAATTTGGAACTGATGCCGTCGCCGGATACGGGGTCGGCACTCGGCTTGAGCAAGTTAGCCTCATGATAGTGTTTGCTCTGTCATCGACTCTGCCTATGTTTATCGGCCAGAATTTGGGTGCAAATCAACTCGTTCGCATACATGACGCCATCAAGTTGTCCTTTCGGTTCATCGTTGTTCTTCAACTCTTCATTTTCATTATCTTGTTGCTGTCCGCTAGCTCCATTGCTGCGCTATTTTCGAGTGAGGCCAGCGTGCAAAACACCATCGTTACGTACCTTTGGATCGTGCCTTTGAGCTACGGACTAAGCGGTGTAGTCGTGTTGATAAATGTCGCAATGAACGTGCTCGGCAAACCTAAACTAGCGGTCTATATTAATTTGGTGAAATTATTTATCTTCTACCTACCGCTCTGCTACTTTGGCTCGCATTGGTTTGGGCTTAAAGGGCTGTTTGTCGGTGTAGCATTAGGAAACTGCTGCACCTACGTCTATGCGTTGATACTGCTTAATCGAACCCTAATTGAATTGAAAATTAAGAGTTGAGCTGGGATCCCCCCCCGCAGCGTAACTCGATCAACAAGGATCAAGGTTAAGTTAATTGGCTCTGTACAACAGCATGGCATCGCCATAACTGAAAAAACGATATTCCTCAGTAATGGCGTGTTGATACGCGCCTTTAATGATGTCCTGCCCAGCAAATGCTGAAACCAACATCAGTAACGTTGACTGTGGCAAATGAAAATTGGTTTGCAAGATATCAACGACCTTAAATTCGAATCCAGGAAAGATAAAAATATCCGTTTCACCAAAATAGGGTTCGATCAGTTTATCGACAGCAGCGCGTGCTGCCGACTCTAGAGACCGAACCACTGTCGTTCCTACAGCCACGACCTTGCCACCTGCAGTCTTAGTTTCCGTTATAGCGTCACAGACGCCCTGATTTACATGAATCAGCTCAGCGTGCATTGTATGATCTTCAATATTTTCGGCTCTTACAGGCTGATAAGTGCCTGCCCCCACATGCAAGGTGATCGTTTCGATTCGCACACCTTTCGCCCGAATTTTATCGAGCAATAGCGCATCAAAATGCAAACCCGCGGTCGGGGCCGCAACAGCACCGTGTTGTTTGGCAAAAACGGTTTGATATCGGTCAGCATCTTCTAGCTGATCGGACCTTGATATATAAGGCGGAAGTGGCATGTGACCGACCTTTTCAAACCATGCAATTAAATCGTCAATCCCAGTAATCTTCAACTTAAAAAATGATTCTTGCCTGCCAACAACTTCAAGCACAGCAGTATCAGACTCGACAAAGATTTTCGTCCCTAGCTTGGCCGACTTACTTGAGCGCATCTGGCACACTATCAAACCATCATCGATTATCCGTTCCAACAGTATCTCGACTTTACCCCCACTTTCTTTATTGCCAAAAACTCGTGCTGGGATTACTTTTGTATCATTGAGAACTAACAAATCATTTTCGTTTAACTCATCAAGAATATCATTCTGATAAGAATCTTCGAATACGCCATCTTGGCCGACTTTTAACAGGCGGTTATCAGTGCGATTTTTCGGAGGGAACTGTGCGATCAACCTCTCGGGCAACTCATAATCGTAGTCTGAAACCTTCATGATTGTAACAATTGGCTATTCTTAGGGATGCGCATTAGAACTTATTTTCGGCTTTCGATCAAAACATTCTAAGTATTCATTTCAGGGTTTGCTATGGCCCCAATTGCCTGACTTTTAATCAAAATGCTAACACCCATCAGCGCGGTAACGACGAGTACCAAGGAAAGACCCAACGACCAAGTGAAAAACATTGGTGAGAATAGAATTACACTTTGTTTCAGGTACTCCAAAATCACGCCATAACGCTTACCTTCCATATAGGCTCCTAAACTCAAGCTACTGACCACGATAAACATTATTACCGAAAGCTGAACTATCAACGGCACATCAGCCAAGTAAATTATCAAAGCCAAACTAATAGTACTATTTACCGCATACTGAAGAATTGAATAAACCTTCATTATTGGCGTCATTACAGAATCATACTTCTCAAAATCTGCCAACCTAGATTTACCCAGCGGGTATTTTTTTGCGACGTCAGGCGGCCGCCAACCTGTTCGCCGAAACCAAAGCGTTGCCTTATGCCACCAATTTCGAGTGTGCCAACAGTCATGCATGAGTTGCGCATACACTTGCGCATTCACCCAAAGCGGGTTCCAGCTTGATACTGCTCCGGTGATTCCAAACACGACAGGGTCGTCGTCCAACTCTTCTTGAAAAGAGCCAAATAAACGATCCCAAAGGATAAAGACCCCGCCATAATTACGATCAATATAAATATCATTCTGGGCATGATGTACTCGATGATTAGAGGGAGTAACAAATAATTCTTCATACCAGCCCAATTTCCCAATATGACGCGTATGTACCCAGTATTGATATATTAGGTTTAAAGCCCCTACAGTGACCACCAAGGCAGGATCAAAGCCCAGCACTGCCATAGGCAGATAGAACACGTAGCTTAGAAAGCTGCCACTGGTTTGCCGCAAGGCCGTCGTAAGATTGTACTCTTCACTGGAATGATGAACCACATGGGCAGCCCACAACAAGTTCATTTCATGGCCTAGACGATGATTCCAGTAGTAGCAAAAATCGTACACCACAAAGGCAAGTAACCACACCCAAACCGTATCAGGCAACTTGAACACAGCAGAGTGCTCATAGATCAGCAGATAGACGGTAAAGGGCAATAACAAATGCAGCAACTTCATCAGCTGGCTCAATATTCCTGCGGCCAAACTGGTAATAGAATCGTGCACTCGATAATAGTTGGTTCCTCTTACCTTTTCTGCAATCAACTCAATGATAATTAATAACAAAAACCCGGGTACAGCATAGAGAATAATATCCATGGCTTTATGTTCTCAGTAAGAAAGGTTTAGTTAGCACGATCAACCATCTTGATTTGGAGCGCTGCCCTGATTGAATCTCGTCATTTTCAATTGCAGTTCTGATTAGCTCACGTGAAACTGACTATCTTTCTTTGCCAGCTCAAGCAACATCGGCGCCGGAGTAAAACGATCTCCGTGTTGCTCCTGTAAAGCATGTAGTTTGTCCACCACAACCGAGATTCCAAGGCTATCCATGTATCGAAAAGGGCCTCCTAAGAACGGCGGGAATCCCAAACCGAAAACGGCGCCAATGTCA
>CAJQNY010000057.1 GCA_905479805.1 uncultured Arenicella sp. | reverse complement strand
GTGAAGTCTGCTTGCTGCTCTACCTGAATCAAACCTGGCAGGATGGAGCGGGTGGCGAGTTAGTATTTCAAGGGCGCGAAGAAAATAAACCCATTCACATAGCGCCTTTGTTCAACCGATGTGTTTTGTTCCGGCCTTCATCACACGGTTCAGAGCACTGGGTGAATGCCATGAATAGTAAATTCCTAGGTTCATATCGATACAATGTTACCAGTTGGTATTGGTCTGAGTAATTTGCCAATGAGATAGTCCTATTCTTTGTCAGGAATTCGTCGTTGATAGGTCTCGCCGAGCTGAATGATTTTCAGGGTATTATGCTTAGTTCGGTTGGAATAATTGCGTATTGTTGATTCAATCATGGCATTACCGATTTCGGAGGCTTTGACCGCCGCACCCACAGGTCGGAAAAACCAATACAGTGCATTTTGCCCTAGATGTATCTCTTCTATGGTGGGCTTAATGTAATCGGGACGATACGCAATAACCTTGAGATCTCGATTATCACCAAATTCAAACAAATATTTCTCAGCTCGAATTTTCTCTCTCACCCACATGGTGTTTGAGTTCTCTGAAATGTCACTGGAGCTAATGAAATGAAAAGACTTGTTGGGGTTTTTGTTTACCTCATCCCAGCTTTTTACGAAAGCCATTGGGAAATCGACATGGATCTTTCCATAGGTATCTTCGTCTATTCCCAATGAGCTGATGCCTATTGCCCAATAGACTGTATTGATCTTTTTGAATTGTTCTTCAATCTCTGAATAATCTAAATAGTCCAAATGTTTGATTGCCTGAATTTTCCCGCTTGATACACCTGACTGGATACGAGGGGTTATGCGGCGGGTGATGATCTTGATACTGCCGATGTCGGGTGATGCGAGAGCGGCTTTTAGAATCCCATCGCCTGCTGTTCCACTCGCTCCAAAGATAGCAATATCAAAGACTGCCTGTGGAGAGTCCTGTTGAGCCAATTGCGGTTTATCACGCACAAAAAGGTAAGCCGCACCAATGGCATAAAAACTAATAAAAAATACTAACGGAAAGAGAAGCAGTGTTCTAAGTCTTGGGGATTTCATAAATTTACCTGTGGCTACCCATAAACATGCAGTCACTTAGGTTTTTTTCAATTGACGCGGTGAAATGACGTAGGCCCGTGTCCCACTTTTGTTCCGTCCTTTGAATGTAACGCAGACACTGAAAACTGCAGTTTATGTTTTTGGGCAAATTTTATCGCTTTTGGTTGCACCAAGACCCCAGCCACTTCTGCAGCGTCTTCCCAACTTATAGTGTCAAATTGTCGTGGGGCTGGGCCAGGGCGTGCAGGGTCGTATTCAAAAATGCCGTCGACATCCTTGATTAAGCGACACTCCGCACTTAGCTGTTGTGCAAGGAATAGTGCCGTATCATCTGACCCTCCGCGTCCGAGTAAGACACTTCTGCCATGTTTATCCGAGGCAATAAATCCAGGGATCACAGCCACATCAACATGATCAAATAATTCATTAAAGAAGCTAACTTGAACTTCAAATGGGTCTGCGTCTAGCGGGTCTCCGTCAGCCATTAGCCCGCAATCAGTGGGCGATATCGCGCGTGCGGGTGTGGCTGAGGACTCAAGGGCAATCCTTAACAGGCAGGCACTCTGTGCTTCGCCCGTGGTAACGAAATCGGCAACACGGTGTGGATCAGCGCTGGGATCGACCTCAGCGACACCTGCGAATAATCTATCCGTCTCACCAGCAAACGCGGATACTACGGCAACGACTTTATAGCCCTGTGATACATACCTGTTTAGTTCCTTGGCTGCGACCACCACATGTGAAGGGTCGATTAAAACAGAACTGCCTAATTTAATAACTATAATTGAATGACTCATATATTTTTCCCAAAAAAAAGCCCGCACAGCTAAAGCTGAGCAGGATCTCCTGTTCGCTTTAGCTGTATTTATAAAAGCGCCCGCAAGCTGGAATTCAAATCGGCGCAACGCAAATGTATGTCATAAGGATTGACTAGGTCAAGCATTCATCAAACAAATCTATTAAATTCCTATGTGTTTGAGGTTGTATACTGGAATCACAATAAAATATGTGGAGGTAATTATGTCTGTTTCACTTTCTGAATTATGGATGGCTATTCTTCTTGCTGGAGTGTTGTGTTGGGTCGCGAGTGCGTTAATCCACATGCTTCTCAAATACCACAACCTTGATTACAAAGAGCTCTCTAATGAAGATGAAGTATCTGCTGCTTTGCGAGCTTCATCTGCAGCGCCTGCGTTGTACACGCTCCCTTATTGCAGCGATATGAAGGAAATGGGGGGTGATGTCATGCAAAAAAAATTCACTGCTGGCCCGGTTGCGATGATCTCAGTTTTTCCTGACGGCATGCCCAACATGGGCAAAGCGCTGGGGCTGCAAATACTGTTTTTTCTAATAGGCTCTGTGTTTATAGCTTATCTTGCCACGATGTCCATGGGTGTTGGTACAGAGTCTATGGTAGTTTTTAGGTATGTCTTCGTCGCTGCCTTTGTTGCGTATGGATGGGGTCAAGTTCCTTACAGTATTTGGATGGGACAACCTTGGTCTAACTGTGTTCGCTATTTGATTGATGCGCTTATCTATGGCGCAGTCACAGCGGGTACTTTTGCGTGGCTATGGCCGCAGCTGGCGTAAACAATTGAATTAACGGTAATCGGAGATACATGGTTTGAGTTTTTCGATGCACTTTGTTTCGAAACCGTCGCTAAATTATCGTTAATCTTGTTTTTCAAATATATTAAAACCTAAGTTCATTTTTCTGCATCTAAGATTATAAGAACACCAATACAGGCTGTTCTGTAAATTTTGGAGATAGTATGAAAAAGTCTAATTCACTCGTGTTGTTGGTAGCTTGCGTGGCTGGTTTGACAGCTGTTAATTCTATGGCAGCGCAAAAGCAATACAACTTGGTTGGCGATGCTCCAACAGGCACTCTGCTAAAATCCACAGACTTAACCTCGTCAATCCCACTCAATAAACGGTATTACCAGTTAAGTGACTCAGAGAAAAATCAAGTGCGTAATAGATTTTCTGAGCTATCAAATAATCAAACCCCGCCATTCCCTGCGCAGGGCATGAAGGCAATTTACAAGCCGATCATCGCTGAGCATAAAAAGGTTGCGAAAGGCGGAACCTTGTCTCTGGTAGCAACGGTAAATGAGCTCGGTCGTGTTGAAGCATTGTCAATAGCACAAAGCCCAAGTAAAAAAATGGCTGAGGTCTCTTCAGCCGTTCTGATGAGTACTCAATTTGATCCTGGGTTTTGTGCTGGCGAGCCCTGCAAAATGGAATTCCCTCTAGAAATTAAATTTCAATAGGGTCACTAAAATCAGCTAACGTTGGACGCAACGTTAGCTGTCATGTGATCGGACGCGCCTTTAGGTATAATTGATTAATACCCGGCTGTTAGAAGTTGGCTTCTAGTCGCGCAATTTTTATTAAAGAATAAGAACTCGACATTCATAAGGATGTGGTTTAATTAGCCCAATCAAAAACGTTGGTTTCGGTTGGACATATTATGAAAAGAGTTTTAAGCCTCATTGCTTTAGTTGCATTGATCGTGATCGCCACTATTCTAGTTCGAACACTTACTTTTGGCAGTTCTCAGAATCAGAAGATTGATAAGTCTGTGGTCAATGTTGATAAAGCCAGAGTAACTCGGCTTATGTCAGAATCCATTGCATTTGAAACGGTGTCGACGGGAAATGCTGAGACTCAATCCTACGAAGCGTTTGAACAATTTGTTGCTTGGGTGTCAGCTAGTTACCCCGAAGTACATACGAATATTGAGCTATTGAAGATTGCTGACCACACCTTGCTCTTTAAATGGCAGGGAAAGAATTCTGAGTTGCAGCCTATTCTCTTAACTGGCCATTACGATGTAGTACCCGTTGTTCCAGGAACAGAAGACGATTGGAACTACCCCCCATATTCTGGAAAAGTGGCAGATGGGTATGTTTGGGGGAGGGGCGCGATGGACGACAAAAGCGCCGTTGTGGTAATGCTTGAAGCGGCCACCTTATTGGTTAACGATGGGTTTGATCCTGAACGAACCATCTATTTCAGTTTTGGTCACGACGAAGAGATAGGTGGCCCACAGGGGGCTAAGGGAGTAACAGATTACCTGAGGTCACAGGGTGTACAACTTGAGTGGTCATTGGATGAAGGGTCGTTCATCGGTAAAGATATATTCCCTAGAATCGCACAACCAGTAGCATCGGTAAATGTTGCTGAAAAAGGCAGTGTCACGTTTGACTTGATCGCCCGAGCTAAAGGCGGCCATTCTTCAATGCCTGAGCAAGAGGTAGCGATAGATATTTTGGCGAACGCGGTTACTAATTTACGCAATAGGCCTGTGGCCGGGGCTTTGGAAGGAGTTAGTCTTGAAATGATAGACGGCATCGCAAGAAGCGGACCCTTCGTCTTACGCCTACTCGCGGCTAACAAATGGCTGTTTGGAGGGGTTCTTGAGAAGCAGTTATCATCCAGCCCTACCGGCAATGCTTTGATCAGGACGACTACTGCACCAACGTTACTTCGTTCTGGCGTGAAGACAAATGTGATTGCTCCTACCGCTACTGCGACGGTGAATTTTAGATTACATCCGCGCGACACTCCAGACGATATTGAGAATCACATAATTTCGGCCATTAATGATGATCGGGTGACGGTCAAGCTTCATGGAGAAGGGATGAGCAGCTTGGCATCAAGTGTGTCTTCTAGAACCAGTGATGGTTACAAAAGCATTACTAAGGTTGTTCAACAAGTGTTTGGAGACGAAATAGTTATCGTTCCTGGAATTACTATTGCCGGCACTGATACTAAGCACTACAGTAAAGTGGCTGACAATTCCTACCGGTTTCAGTACATGATGGTAACACCAGAAGATATTGGTGGTTTCCACGGTACCAATGAGCGGGTCTCTATTGAGAATCTAGTGAATGGGACTGCTGCTTATTACCTTTTGCTCAAAGATGTGGCTAGCCGATAAGCTCTAATTCCCATCGTATTATAAAATTCACTCTTTAATTAGGATCACCTAAAAAAGTGATTTGTCGTTTTTGATTGTAATCACATCGACAATTTTTTCGATTTCCGCATCACTCACACTAAACGCCTTAGCGTACGCGCTTAGCAATACGTTTTCAGCTTCATCTAGAAAACCATCAGCAAGCGCGATGTCTACCATGTTCGCCATGGCAACACGTTGCTGTTTCTCATCAAGTGCTTCAGCGACCATTGGAATGCAATCATTCACTGATGTTGTATGCCAAACGGCAATTGCGCTATCCCAATCTTCTGACGTTTTGAATCCATCCAAGCGGTTGATGATGGCGACTTCGTTTTCATCAAGGTCACCGTCTATAGCAGTGACGGTAATAGTACTTAATAACAGAGCTGATTTAGGAGAGAGCATAGTCGAGACCGGGTTTTGCCTTATTAGTATTAAACAGACGGGGAGTGCTGTTGCTTATCAAATACACATAAGGTCGATTTAACATTATTTCTAGACTTGGTAGCTAAAAATTTAGTTTTTGATTATAAGCGGGATCAAAACTTAAATCATAACCCTTTGGTCAGTTTTGAATATTCTGTACTATCAACATGGTCGTCATTTAAATAAGTGCGAATATTTCAGCGAATTCGTAGCTATGCAGACCGTCTTCATAAATGATTTTTGACGAGTTTGCGATGGCTTGAGCAAGCTCTGCTCCTTCGATTGATCTGAATTTGGACATAAATGGGAATTTAGTTACAACATTCATCGCCGTTATACCAACCTTTTCACCAATTCGGTTGTCGGGCCTGTCACCGACGATCAGCGATGGCCGAAAGTAAATTACATTCTTAAAATTCAATGCAGCGACATAATCTTCCAACTCACCTTTAATACGGCTATAAAAAATCGGGGAAGAAGCCTTAGCATTGGGCGAAGAGACTAAGAATAGACGGCTCACACCATTGTCGGATGCACGCTTTGCTACCTTAGCTTGATAGTGGTAATCGACCTTGTACTGCGCTTCTTTGCTGCCGGCTTGCTTAAGTGTTGTGCCCATGGCAGAAAACAGGTCATCACCTTGCAGTCTAGCTGCCCATTCTTCGACAAGGTCAAAATCAACGAGTTCATTCACCAGTTTGGCGTGCTCATAACTAATCTTGCTTCTGGTAAATGCGATGACCTTACCGTATTGATTGTCTTCAAGTAGTTCTTTAAGCAGAGGTGCGCCGGTTACCCCGGTTGCTCCAATTATTAATGCTGTTTTCATGGTGGCTGCCTCAATGGTCTGAAAATGATTAACGGCTACGCAGAACAGTATAACGACTTGTGATCTAATGCTAAGTTGAAAATTGACCACATTGGAGTATTAGCAAATGAGTATAGTTTTATATGGGGCAGGTCTGTCTCCCTACGTTAGAAAAGTTAGATTAGCCTTGGCCCTAAAAGGTTTGGATTACGAGTTGATTCCCGTGATACCGCAAAGCGATGATAAGCCTGAGGAGTTTGTTAAAAATAGCCCTCTCGGAAAAATACCATTGATCCACATCGACGATTTTTACCTCGCGGATTCAAGTGCCATTCTTAGTTATCTAGAACGGTCTCGGCCAGATACCAGCTTGCTTAGCGATGACCCGAAGTTGGCAGCGAAGGCTATGTGGTTTGAAGCTTATGCGAGTTCACATATGACAAGCGTGATTGGTGGACACTTGTTCGCTGAATTAATACTGGCACCTGCATTTTTTAATCGACCGAGCAACCAGGAAGAAATCGAGTTAGCTAAAACCGTAGAGATACCAGAAATATTCGATTATCTAGAATCTGTGCTTTGCGCCGACTATCTACTAGGAAATACACTAGGGCATGCCGATATTTGTGTGGGCGGATCATTTGTCACCATGGGACATTGTGGCGTTGGCTGTGATGCGGCGAAGTGGCCTAAAACTTCAGCCTACATTGATCGTTTAATGAGTGACCCAGTTTTCTCTCCTATTATCAGCGATGAGCAACAATTTTTAGCGGCTATGGGTGCTTCATAAGCCCGATGTTCGCCTTGACTAATCGCTTGAAGAATAGCGTCGTCCGAACCTTATGGCTGCGAACGGCGCTTATCAGATCTGGTGTGATGTTTCCTTGTTGTGGGTTTTTTGGTATTCCTCGAGGGTGATGCCGTAAGTGCCCTGCCATTCAATCAGTTGATCATAGTAATAATCGAAGATACACGGCACACAGCCGCTGCCACAGCACTCGAATGAGTCAGGTTTTTCGGGAGGAGCAGGGATGTTTGGTTTTTCGTTCATTTGAGATGAAATAATTGCAAAGCGGAGCGAACTCAATATCGAGCTGTTATTATACGGTCTGCGCAACCTAAACGAACTAAGCGTTCGAATATTATTATGATTTTCTATGGAAGTTATACGTCGCCCTATGCGCGACATGGTCGAATCGCGTTGCTTGATTCTTCATTGGATTGGAAGTTTGTGGACACTGATTATGCGGCGAGCGCAGCAGGTTCGCCTAGCCAGCGCGTGCCATACCTCGAAGATGGCGGTTTGTTGCTAACAGATTCAACATCAATTCTGATGCATATTCGGGGTCTTCAGCAACGGCCTTTTCTGCAAAGCGTGCAACAGATGGAGCGTTACACCATGGTTAATACGGCGATGGATTCTGCGATTAACTTGTTCTTGTTAGAACGAGATGGTGTCACTCCAGATACTACGCCTTATCTACAGCGACAGAGTGATCGCGTTAAAACTCTGTTAGCTGTTCTGGATAAAGTAGATTTATCTGGAAACATTAATGAGGATGACAGCCTAATACGTTTGGCCTGCTTTTTAGATTGGGCATTGTTTCGTGAGCGCATTGACCTAGAAAACTTAACAAACCTGATAGCGTTTGTAGAGCAGGCGCGGCAGTGGGGCATTTTTACCGACACATCGCCCGATAAAGCAGCCTAACTTTAATGCAGGAATTTAATACTGGAGCTTCAGATTATGGATTGGTTTCAACTACTTAAGGCGGTTATACAATTGGGCGCACCTATTGCCTTTCTAAGTTGGTTGATGTTTTCTTGGATGTTTAAGAATGACAAATTATCGGTAGATGAAGATCGAAAAGCTTTGGGGAACAGCTTAAAAGAGCTGAAGAAATCCTCGAAGGGGAATGACGATGATTTTGGCTTTCTGCAGAAAAGATGGATGCGGCTCGGCAGTGGGTTTTATGGCTTGGCCGCACTTTGGACATTGTTTATTTCTGAGCTAGGGGATATCTACAATTTCATCGTTAATTTCCCTGGATTCGCAAAGCTTCTGGCTGATGGGGCGGTTGCGTTGTTCATTTCTTTTTTGATGAATCAAATACAGAACTTGATAACCGCTTTCACCTGGTTTAACTATTGGCCTGACTCACATGTTTGGCTTTGGGTGGTTGTTGCGTATTTAGCCTATTTATTGGGTATCGAGATAGCGAAGCGCGAATATGCCGCCAAATAGAAAACAGCTCTAGATTGAAAACACCTTTAATGAGCATCACATTAACCGAGCCAGAGAGGGCCAGAGATGATTCTTCACCACTATGATATGTCTCCGTTTTCCGAGAAGATCCGTTTGATGCTTGATTATGCAGGTATTGAATGGCAATCCTCGATAGTCCCGCCAATGCCACCTCGACCGAGCATCGACCCCATTGTGGGCGGGTATCGCCGAATACCCATAGCGCAAATTGGCGCCGATGTGTTTTGTGATACGCAAATTATCTGTGCTGAAGTAGCAGCGCTATCCAATCAAGCAGAGCTCAGCTACGAAAGTTTGTCGGTTGAAGAAATAGACTATTTGGAACACATCGAGAAAGATGTGTTTTTCGCAGTCCCCAACTCGAGCTCCGGTTTGAATACCATTGCTTTGTTGTTTAAAACGTTTACACCAATCCAGGCAATAAAATTTATTAAAGATAGGATCGGTGTGGCTAAAGGCATGAAGCTTAAAATGAAGTCTCGCCATAAGTCTCAAGCCTTACTTGATAGCAGTATCGACGAGCTAGAAACTCGTTTGAGTGACGATCTGTTTTTGCAAGGTGGTCGTCCCACGATCATGGATTTCTCTGTACACCATGTCATTTGGTTTCGCGCTAACTCTTTTGGAAATGATTTCTTGCGAGATAAGCCAAGAATCGCGAAGTGGTTTGCGAGTATGAATAAGCTTTCTAAGGATGCACGCAATCCTATTGATAGAAGTCAATTGGTTGCGGTCACTAAAGGTGCCACACCTCGTCAACTTGATGATAATTTGATGCAAGGTGAATACCTAGGTAAAGCTGTCAGCATTAGGCCTGATGATTATGCGCGGGATGCCGTAGAAGGAATTTTAGTTGGGCAAGATATAAACCGCAGTGTGTTACGACGGCCGACTAAACAATGTGGTGATGTTCATATTCATTTCCCTAAACGAGGCTTTGAGACTCGCCTACTTTGAGTACAGATTTCCTGTCAAGAAATCATTGGAAAATTTCACCCTTAAGGGTGATGACGACAAGTGTCTAATTACCTATTATTCTTTTCACGGGGTTGCTGTACAAAATAGCTAATCGCGACAGGATGTTGCAATGATCTATTTTATTTAAAAAGCCACCGAAAGGTGGCTTTTTAGCACTTGGGGTTAATGTCTCTAGGGGAGATGTTGTCGGGTATTAGGTTTCGATCTAATGCCCGATTTTTATGCGTGTAGACTTTTCATTCGCGCAAACATTTTAAGCGTGTAAACCTATGCCTGCCCAGCCAAATAAAACTTATAGATTCTTGTTAATCAAATGACGGTCGACTGAGTTGCGGATGCACAGTCGTGCTAAGCGACTGCTCGGTGTACAATGATTTCTTAATACGTCAAAGAAAATCCCCAGTATTCAATTTTGGAGAACAAAGAATGCGAATCAATCAACCAATCTCAGCGACTATTTTTTTACTCGGAGCTGTTATGTCACAGAGTTTATTTGCTGGGGAAACGAAAAAAGGATATTCGCCTCATGCAACTAAAGCTGGAGAGAAACAGGTTCTCTGGGGCGATACGCATTTGCATACAACTTTATCTCTAGACGCAAGGGCATTTGGCGTCGAACTAGATCAGGAGACCGCTTATCGCTTTGCGCGTGGAGAACAAGTCACGTCGACTCATGGTTTGCAGGTGAAGTTAGAACGGCCGCTGGATTTTTTAGTGGTCTCGGATCATTCAGATGCGATGGGTACTATGTCTGAAATCATCTCAGGCAATAAGGATTTCATGAAGAATGAGAAAGTTGCTAGCTGGAATAAAAGACTGAATGACCCTGAAAATGCGGAAATCTTAGCAACCAGGATGGAGGTTATGACCTCACTCACAGATGGGTCTGCCCCAGATCTTTTGCTAGATCGTGATTTTTTTAAAAACACCTGGGAAAATTATTTAGTGACTGCTGATCAATTCAATGAGCCCGGTAGATTTACTGCCATGATCGGTTACGAGTGGACTTCCTCAGAGGGCGGCAGCAACCTGCATAGGAATGTATTGTATCGAGACGGTGCAACACAAGCACGCACAGCGCTGCCATATACGTCTACGGAAAGCGGTAATCCAGAAGATTTGTGGAAATGGCTAGAGGCCTACGAAGACAAATCCGGTGGAAAAATACTGGCCTTAGCGCATAACGGCAACCTTAGTAATGGCTTGATGTTCCCCGAAATAAATCCGGAGACCGGCGAACCCTTAACAGGGGACTATGCAAAGACTCGCGCTCGCTGGGAACCGTTGTATGAAGTGACTCAAATTAAAGGTGATGGCGAAACCCATCCGTTGATTTCGGTTAATGACGAATTTGCTGATTATGAGACTTGGGATCGAGGCAACTTTGCCGGAGTACCCAAAACAGAAGAAATGCTTCCCTTCGAATATGCGAGATCTGCTTTAACACGAGGCCTTGAACTCGAAAGTAAACTGGGCACGAACCCGTATAAATTTGGCATGATCGGTTCAACAGACAGTCATACAGGTTTGGCAACCGGAGATGAAGATAATTTTTTCGGTAAGATGAGCTATATGGAGCCGAGTAAAGAGCGCTGGAACAGTGTGCTAGGTAAAGTAGCTGAAACAGTAACCATGGGGTGGCAAATGACGGCCTCGGGTTACGCAGCAGTTTGGGCAACAGAGAATACGCGTGCGGCAATTTTTGATGCCATGATGCGCCGTGAAACCTATGCGACAACGGGCCCGAGGATTATTTTGAAGTTTAATGCTGATTACGCCAATCAATCAGTGCCGATGGGGGGAGAACTGATGAGTGCAGAAGGCGCTAGTGCATCTCCCGTTTTTGCTTTTGATGCATGGAAAGATCCTCTTGGTGCAAACTTGGATCGGTTGCAGATAGTAAAAGGCTCCTTGGATAAGGAAGGGCAAACTCACGAAAAGGTATTCGATGTTGCATGGTCGGGTGATCGAGAAATCAATTCTGCGGGCAAGCTTTCTGCTGTCGGCAATACTGTTGATATCGAGACAGCAAGTTATAAGAACTCGATCGGGTCTAGTCATTTAAGAGTTGAATGGCAAGATCCTAATTTTAATCCTGGTGAAGCCGCGTATTACTACGCCAGAGTTTTGGAGATTCCCACGCCGCGTTGGACAAGCTATGATGCGGTTGCTTTTGAAACAAAGGTAGATAATCCAGAGGTGCCAATGATCACCCAGGAACGAGCCTATAGTTCACCCATTTGGTTTAGCCCCGAAAATAAATAATTCTAGGAAATTGACAGTCACATGAAACAAACAATTCTATTTATATTCTCATTCTTTATCACTGCTTCTGTTGCGGCGGAAGAGACGAAGTTAGCTGCGCTAGTCAATGGCGCGTTGGAAAGTGAGGTTAGAACTGAGGCAGAGCGCGATCGAGATGCCAATAGAAAGCCCCTTAAGACATTAGAATTTTTCGGAATAACACCTGACATGAAAGTGTTGGAGTTAATTCCCGGTGGTGGTTGGTACACAAAATTACTAGCGCCAGCTCTAAAAGATGAAGGCGAATTATACGTGGCTATTGGAACTACTAGAGTTAAGGAAAAATTGATTCCAGTTAAAGGTTTCGAATCGATCAAAGTTTTGGAACCCAAGTTTGAAGTGAGCGACGGTAATCAGCCCCGTCTCCGAACCATTGATGAATTTGATTTGGGTGAGAAAGGATTCGACGCCGTTCTTACGTTTAGGAATATGCACAACTTTGATGCGCCAGGAAGAAATAATATTAACAAAGCCGTTTTTAAAGCGCTTAAACGGGGAGGTGTCTACGGAGTGATCGATCATACTCGCCGCCATATGGAGCCTTTCACCGCAGAGAATCGACGGCGCGCAGACCCGGTAACGATCATCAAAGAGGCGCTGGACGCTGGTTTTGAGTTAGCCAACTATTCTGATCTGCACTATAAAGCGGATGATGAGTTGAGGTTTGAGGTAGGCCGAAAATCGGTAACCGGAAATACAGACCGATTTACCTTGTTGTTTCGCAAACCTAAATAATCCACTGTCTATTTTTATGCAAGTTATCGCTGTTATATCCAGCGCAGGCATTGCTAGAATACAGCTTGAAAATTTATAACTACAACACGAAAAACTAAACATGAATCAATCAGTTGTTATTAGTGGTGCTGGAGTCTGGAATCCACCGAATATCCTCACCAATGAGGAACTAGTGGGTGCATACAACGGCTATGCAGAGAAATTTAATTTGGACAATGCGTCGGCGATTGAAGATGGAGATGTGGCTGCCGTGCCTTTATCATCAGCTGAATTCATCCAGAAAGCATCCGGGATTAAGAGTCGTTATATTTACGTTAAAGACGGTGTTTTAGATATAGAACGGATGCGGCCGAGTATCACCCGCCGCGCTGACGATGAGTTATCGCACCAAGCTGAAATGGCCCTTAACGCGGCTCGCATCGCGCTTGACGAAGCCAATAAAGAGGCTTCGGATATAGACGCTGTGATCGTGGGTTGCGCTTATACCGAACGGGCTTATCCCGCGATTGCCATTGAAGTGCAGCAAGAATTGGGCATCGACGGTTTTGGGTTTGACATGTTAGTTGCATGTTCTGCGGCGACATTTGCACTGCAGCGCGCATACGAGATGGTGAAAGCCGGCACAGCTAAATCCGTGCTAGTCATTAATCCAGAGCTGACATCGCCACAGGTCAATTATAAAGACAGAGACAGTCACTTTATTTTTGGTGATGTGGCCACCGCTGTGGTTGTTGAGGCTCAAGAGTCTTGTACATCAGAACATAGTTATGAGGTTCTCAGCACTAAAGCAGTGACCAAATTTTCAAACAATATCAGGTCTAATTTCGGTTACGTTTCGCACGCCATCGATGATGACCCTTTTAGCCCTGATAACCTATTTCACCAAAATGGGCGAGGCGTCTTCAAAGAGGTTTGTCCAATGGCGGCACAACATATTGCTGACCACCTTGCGGCTCATGACTATACCCCAGATGATCTAACACGTTGGTGGTTACACCAAGCCAACATCAATATGAACCTATTGATTAGTAAGCGTTTGCTCGGACGAGACGCGACATTAGAGGAAGCGCCAATTGTGTTGGACGAATATGCCAACACGGCATCAGCGGGTTCGATCATTGCTTTTACAAAATATCACAAAGACCTTGCCGCTGGCAGTGTTGGTGTTATTTGCTCGTTCGGTGCCGGTTACTCAATAGGGAGTCTTGTACTAAAGAAGCGTTAAATTAGTCGAATAATTAACTGAGGCTTGCGACTGCTTTCTGCTTGTTCTTTACGACGACAGTTTTGGCAATTTTGTCGTGCCAGCCTTGCTTTTTCGGATCAAACGCGACCCAGATAAAACCGATTCCTAGTGCTAATGCAGAAGGTATGTAAGCAATATACCGAATGATCGCTTGGCTCGTTGTGAGTGTGTTCCCGGTTGCCGCATCGACAACTTCCAAGCTATAGGCCATTTTGCCAGGGGTGGCTTTGTATCTAAGCCAAAACCAAATGGTTGCGACGATTGGTAATACATAGCCAATCAATACATCCAAGATTCCATGGACCATTTTTTCACTCATCCAATATTCGTTGCCGTAGATGAACGTCATAGCGGGGTACATAATTATCATAAGGATAATAGTGTCCAATATGGTTGCTCCAAACCTGCTCCAAAATCCTGCGTATACATTTTCAACCATCTTTATCTCCGTATTAGTTTTATTAAAATAGAATCTGCGGAAACTATTATGAGCAAATCTAGCGTTGAAAGGTAGGTTTTGTTACAGAATTTATAGAGCTTCCTAACTTGATCACTTTTTCGGTGTGCGTATAGTAGACGATGTCATAGGATTTGGTGAACTAAAGAACTTGCAGGAGGGTTTCATGGGACATGATGTGTTCATATCGCATTCTTCGATTGATAAGGCAATAGCGGATGCAGTAACTGCCGCGTTAGAGAACGCTCAGATACGGTGTTGGATCGCACCGCGTGATATCACGCCTGGAGATTCATGGGGTGGCTCGATCATAGAAGGGATTGAGGGCAGTCGGGTAATGGTGATTGTTTTTTCATCGCACTCCAATGATTCCAAACAGGTGATGCGTGAAGTAGAGCGAGCCGTACAGAAAGATGTGGTCGTGGTGCCGTTCCGTGTTGAAAACATCCAGCCTTCCCGAGACATGGAGTATTTTCTAAGTTCCACTCACTGGTTAGATGCGGTTACGCCAGAGATGGATAATCATTTAGCAGACTTGGTGCAAACGACGCAAAAATTACTAGATATGCCGGTCACAAAGGCCGCTAAAGTTCGCGTTGTTGGCTCTGAAAAAGTAGAAAAACCCAGCGTTATAGATCCGCCAAAAAAATCCAAATTGCCTATATACATAGTCGCCGGTTTAGCCGTATTGGCAGCTGCTTGGTTTTTTCTTATAAGCGGAGATGATTCGAGCCTTGAAGATACCTCTTCAAGTACTATCAAGGATCAAGGAAAATCAACAAAAGCAATACCAGTCAGAGAAGTTGGAAGTGTGGAATTGGATGCTCCAAAAAAGGCGATAGCAGCCACTCAGTTACCGGTTGTTTGGAAAGGGTCAGGAGCGAACACCGATTACCTCATGATTTCAAAACATGATGCTCAGCCTCAAATCTACTCGCAACGCAGTAAGGCCGGTGGCAACACCGAAGTCGATGTTTTGGTTCCTGATGCGCCAGGTAAATATGAGCTTAGATATTGGGATTCGACAAA
>CAJQNY010000056.1 GCA_905479805.1 uncultured Arenicella sp. | reverse complement strand
TAGGTATTACATTGCGATTTGCTAGATCAATCCACCGAAGGGGTAATCTTTCAGGTAACAGGACAGAGGAGCAATTGGGATCTTTACGTGGCTAACTAACTAATAGTTCGCCTTTAAAGTAGGTGCGCACCGCAACAAATGCAGTATCACCATTCCAATTTTAGTATTGCTTCTTGAAAACTGAAACCGCCTTTGCTTGGTTAATACAATCAGCGTTAATTGTACTTAATCAACTTGGCCAACGAGAGATTGTTATGTCAGACCCATTAAATACTCCCCTAAAAACCCCATTATTTTCAGAACACGAATCCGCCAATGGAAAAATCGTCGATTTCGGTGGTTGGGCACTTCCGGTCAACTATGGTTCGCAAATAGAAGAACACCACGCGGTACGCAAAGACTGTGGAATGTTTGACGTTTCACATATGACCGTCTCCGACGTCAAAGGACCCGACACGTTAAAGTTTCTCAGTTACTTACTTGCCAATGATATTGCAAAGGTAAGCAACACCGCTGGCAAAGCCCTATATAGCTGTATGTTAAATAAACAGGGTGGTGTTATCGATGACCTAATTGTTTATTACATAGATGATGAGTTTTGCCGTGCGGTCACTAATGCAGGAACAAACGAAAAAGATATGGCGTGGATCTCACAGCAAGCTGAATCCTATGACGTTGAATTCATCGAACAAAAAGAACTCGCGCTTATTGCAGTACAAGGTCCTAAGGCAATTGCCAAATGCGGTGAAGTACTCGACCCTGAGTTCACTCAGATCATCGACGGCTTGCAGCGCTTCCAAGGTGCCTTTTACGGCGAGGAATTTGTAGGCCGTACGGGATACACCGGCGAAGATGGTGTCGAATTAATAGTCAGTGCTGAGTTTGCGGTTAGCCTTTGGCAAGACTTGCTGAACGCGGGTGTTCAAGCCTGTGGGCTTGGCGCTCGGGATACTCTCCGACTCGAATCCGGTATGTCCTTATACGGCAATGACTTAGATGAGTCGCACACGCCGGCCGAGTCCGGGATAGCATGGTCTGTGGCGAAAAAAGACGAGCGGGACTTCATCGGCAAAGAAGCCCTGCAGGCAGCGCGCAGATTCAAAATGATCGGATTAATCCTAGAAGATCGAGGTGTATTACGAGGGCACCAAAAGGTGGTTCTTGACGGAAATGAAATTGGTGAAATTACGAGCGGTACTTTTTCGCCAACACTGGAAAAATCTATAGCACTGGCCAGAGTGAGCGCAGATGCAGAAACGAATATAGGCGACGAAATTCACATTGCCGTTCGCGACAAATTACTGAAAACAAGAGTCGTTAAGTTTCCCTTCGTAAAAGATGGCGTCGCTGCAAATTAACGCGTTGCACGACATTTCAGCCCTGATATAGCTCCTCATATTCTGTCTGAGGCTCCCGATTAAACTCCACACCGAATATAATAAAAGAGATTCTAAACATGACCATTAACTCTCATTTTGCAAACCGACACATTGGCCTAAGCGATTCTGATATTTCAACAATGCTAGATGCGATCGGCTATGACTCGCTCGACCAACTCACCGAAACGGTTGTACCTACTGGAATTCAAGATAATTCCCCATTAAACCTGGAACCTGCTATAAGTGAAGAAGATGCCCTTGCCGAACTTGCGCAAATAGCAAAGGAAAATATTCTCGTCAAATCCTTAATAGGCCAAGGGTATTATGGCACGCACACTCCCAAAGTGATTCAACGAAACGTTTTGGAAAATCCAGCCTGGTACACTGCATACACGCCCTACCAGCCTGAAATATCACAAGGCCGATTGGAAGTATTGTTTTATTTTCAGACCATGATCACTGAATTGACCGGCATGGACATAGCCAATGCTTCACTGCTGGATGAGGGAACCGCAGCGGGTGAAGCGATGACACTTGCGCATAGAGCGTCACGCGGTAAGAAGAACACTTGCCTAGTGTCAGAACATTGCCACCCACAAACCTTGGAAATTCTCAAAACCAGAGCGACTCCCCTCGGCATCGAGCTGCGACTATTCGATGAAAGCAAGCCAATAGAGAATACCGAACTCTGGGATGATGTGTTTGCCACACTTGTTCAGTACCCAAACACGAATGGTACGGTACAAGACCTTACCCAGCTAGGACAACAAACCCATGACGCCGGCGCACTGCTAATTGTCGCCAGTGACCTTCTCGCTCTCTCGATGTTGAAAGCTCCGGTAGAATTCGGTGCTGACATTGTCGTGGGGAATTCTCAGCGCTTCGGAGTACCTTTGGGTTTTGGTGGTCCACATGCCGGCTTTTTTGCGGTTAAAGATAAATACAAACGCTCAATGCCAGGCCGTCTTGTTGGCCAGTCGGTTGATGTCCAAGGTAATGCTGCTTATCGCTTGGCGCTACAAACAAGAGAGCAACATATTCGTCGAGAAAAAGCCACATCGAATATCTGTACGGCACAGGCTCTGTTAGCCATCATGGCAACTCTGTACGCGTGTTATCACGGTCCAAAAGGCCTGCGCGCTCGAGCCGAACACGTTAATCAGCTTGCCTATGCATTACGTGCTGGCTGTAATGAACTTGGCTTAGAAAGCAAAGGTGATTGTTTCGACACCGTTACTCTAAGTGGAGTCGATGCCAGTGCTTTAACAGCCAAAGCATTGGACGCTGGCTATAACCTAAACCAGAGAAGTGATTCGCATGTTTCCATCGCGTTAGACGAGACATGCACCGAATACGATGTGATCGCTTTATTGAATTGCTTCGGTGCAGATATCTCTTCTATATCGACCAGTCAAAACATTACTCAAGACCTAGTACGTACAGATGACTATATGACGCAAGAAGTTTTCAGTCAGTTTCAAAGTGAAACTGAAATGATGCGGTATTTGCGCAAACTTTCTGATAAAGACATAGCGCTAGACAGAGCCATGATTCCTCTTGGCTCCTGCACGATGAAGCTCAACGCTGCCGCAGAAATGAGCCCTGTGACGTGGCCTGAATTTAGTCAAATGCACCCGTTCGCACCGCACAACCAAACTAAGGGCTATCAAAAGATGATCGCTCAGCTGGAAGATATGCTTTGCGCCTGTACAGGTTATGATGCAATGTCACTGCAACCAAACGCGGGCTCCCAGGGAGAATACGCAGGATTGTTAGCGATCAAGGCTTACCATGAGGCGCGAGGTGACTCACACAGAGATATCTGTTTGATTCCAAGCTCTGCACACGGCACCAACCCTGCCAGCGCACAGATGGCTAACATGCAAGTTATCGTTGTGAAATGTGATGAGCGGGGCAATGTGGATCTAGCGGACCTCAACGAAAAGATCGACGCTAACCCTGATAAAATTGCCGCCATTATGATCACCTACCCGTCTACCCATGGTGTGTTCGAAGAGCAAGTCACCGAAGTATGCGATAGAGTTCATGCAGCCGGCGGACAAGTCTACATTGACGGCGCCAACTTAAATGCCATGGTCGGCGTTGCCCAGCCGGGGAAATTTGGTGGTGACGTATCACATTTAAACCTACATAAGACTTTCTGTATTCCACATGGCGGCGGCGGACCCGGTGTTGGGCCCATTGGTGTTGGCAAGCATTTGGCACCTTATATGCCTAAGGACGATATAAATGAAGAACGAACCGGCGCACTGATCAGCTCAGCGCCCTTTGGTAGCGCAAGTATTCTCCCTATTTCATGGATGTACATTCGCATGATGGGGCCAGACGGTCTACGCAAAGCAACTCAGACCGCTATTCTGAGCGCGAACTATATCGCTCATCGCCTCAAAGACAGTTACCCGATTCTGTTTACTGGTAACAAACAATTGGTCGCGCATGAATGCATTCTGGACACTCGCCCTATGAAGGAAGATGGCGTCAGCGTTGATGATATTGCGAAGCGGTTAATCGACTATGGATTTCATGCCCCCACCATG
>CAJQNY010000055.1 GCA_905479805.1 uncultured Arenicella sp. | reverse complement strand
TCTCTCGTTGGCCAAGTTGATTAAGTACAATTAACGCTGATTGTATTAACCAAGCAAAGGCGGTTTCAGTTTTCAAGAAGCAATACTAAAATTGGAATGATGATGCCGCATTTGTTGTGGTGCGCATCTACTTCAAAGGCGAACTACTATCTAGTTAGCCGTGTAAAGATCCCAATTGCTCCTCTGTCCTGTTACCTGAAAGATTACCCCTTCGGTGGATTGATCTAGCAAATGCAATGTAATACCTACATAAAACGGCTATAAGATATAACGGCTATAAGCGTTGCATTTACCCACACTTCACTCTCAATTCGAGATTCAATGCAGGAGTTTGGCACCCAGTTTTGTCAAAACCAATTGTGTCAAAGATTTAGCTATAAATCGCTCTCCAGAGTCGACGTGACAGCTTTGTGGTCCGGATGCCTGAGCGGTTACGAGCACGTTGCGCCTTCGGCGTGTTTCATCTTCTGGGCAAAGCACAAAATTATTGTGCAGTCGCTACGAAGTTGAATCACTCTCCCTCAAAGATTTCGTCGAGCAGGGAGTATAACCAAGCCTTGGTGCAGAAACCATAAGAGCTATCAAGAAAAACCCCTTTTTCTATTTGTTGTTTCGATACTCCTTGGCATCTATTCGATGCTTTTTGAGTAAACGATGAAATTCGGTTCGATTGCGCTTAGCGAGTTGAGAGGCTTGAGTGACATTACCTCTGGTAACTTTGAGGACTTTCGTCAAGTAGTCACGTTCGAATTCGCGGTGTGCGTTAGTAAGAGGAAGAACCTTTAATATTGGGCTATCCAGCCGACTGGCTACTAAGGTATCGGAGATTATTTTGGTCGTCGATAGCTTAACGCATTGCTGTACCACGTTGAGTAGGTGGCTGATATTTCCTGGCCACTCAGTGCTCATAAGTAGCTGCATCGCGGCGGCAGAAAACTGCGCTTCATTCTCGGATGTATTCTTATTCAACCAATCGTTAACCACCAATGGAATATCTTCGATGCGATCTCGTAGAGCGGGTACCGTTAGCCTGGTTAGGTCGACCTTATTCCCTAATTGAGCCAATTCGCCGTCGTCCTGGCCATACCCATCCGTTGACGATGTGGTTGCAATAATCCGTACGTCGACCGGATATTCGCTGGTTGAATTTATCGGGCTGGCTTTTTTGCGTACTAGGCAATGGAGAATGTCAGCAAAAAATTGTGGTGAAGCCTCAGTGAAATCACTAAGTAATATCGTGCCGCCCTGAGTCTCTTCGATTAAACCTTCACGGTGATCTACCCCACGGCTAAGATCTTCTTCGACACCAAACAATTCGGCCGTTAAGGTTTTGCTGCGAAATGCCGAGCAACTCAAGTGAGCAAAACCGTTATGTGCTCGAGCACTCCTCAGGTGCAACGCTCGGGCCACGGAGTTCTTACCTACGCCCGGTTCTCCTTCAAGGAGTACTAACGCATCGCTAGGAGCAATTTTTTCAATATGGGAAAGCAAGGTCCGCATAACTGAGCTTTTGCTAGCGATCTTGTTTCGCCATGTCTTATCGTAGACGAGTGCGGGGGTGCTTTTAGTTTGCTCTTCCGTGAAGCCACTGTTATGCAGAGCGACACGAATTTTTTCTACCAGAACATCACTGTCGAAAGGTTTGGTCAGGTAACTGGCAACGCCAGATTCAGTTGCTTCCACTGCTTCAGGAATGGTTCCATGTGCGGTTAATATTATGACCGGCAGCATTGGGTTATCGCGTTGTAATTGCTGGAATAGCTCCATGCCAGACATGCCTTCCATTTGTAGATCGGTGATCACTAAGTCAGCTGGCCAAACAGCCAGCGTACTTAAAGCTTCTTCTGCAGAGGTCACTGTTTTCAATTCAAAATTGAATGGCCTCAAACGGATTGACATAAGCTTCAATAGGTCGACATTATCGTCCACGACCATGACCTTGGCCTTCTCATGTTTTGTTTGTTCGTTGCTATTCAATTTATTACTATCACTCATATCAATTATTCAGTCCTTTGGTGTTCTGGTATTCCTTATCACTAGCGTTTTAGTCTAACTTTAAAGCAAGCGCCTGTTTGATCGCTTTCTTGATTGTTTACGATTTTAACATCGCCGCCATGAAGCTCAATATATTCCTTAACAATGGAAAGTCCCAACCCTGTACCCTTTAACGGTGTCTTAGTTACCTGGTCGCCTACGTAGAATGCGCTAAAAACAGCTTCTCTTTGATCAACTGGGATTCCAGGCCCATCGTCCTGTATTGTCGTTTCAATTCCATCTTTAGTTTTAGTTACGCAGATGGTTATAACTCCATTGTAAGGAGAAAATTTAATCGCATTAGACAATAGGTTTTCAAACACAGTTGTTAGCTGCGATGCGTCTACAAACGCTCTTATCCCAGCTTCGTCTATGCGTAAATCTATATCAATATGCTTGTTTCGTATTGCTAGCGCCTGCTTCTTGATGGCTTCACCAATGAGCTCCTCGAGCTTTGACGACTGTCTTTGCTTGATTAGGTTGATGGAAATGGCGGAGTTGTAATTTAACAGGTTCTCTATCGAGCCCTGCAGTTCCGCAGTACTTTTATTGAGAATGGTGGTGATTTCACGCTGTTCTTCACTGATTGGGCCTAATACTTCGTCCTCGAGCAACTTGCTGCCTTCTTTGATTGACGTTAACGGTGTCTTTATTTCGTGCGAGATATGCCTTAGGAATTGCAATTGATTACGTTCACTATCCAGCAAGCGCCGCCGCATTTTTTCAAGCGTTTTACTCATTGTTGTGACGGTTTCTGAGCCGTCAATCAGTATGGGTTGGTTTAGATCACCAACTGCAAGCCTATTGATTGCATCGCGCATTTCGTTGAGAGGTTTATATACCTTACGCGCTGTTGCACTAACTACGCCGACACTGAGCAGAAGAATACTCATCCACGATAATAACCAGACTGTTTGAAAGTTCCGTAAAAATGAGTGCTTTAATAATTTTGTGTCTTGGTGGCCCAATAGCCTTGAAATAGGTTGTGCAACGTTTAAAACCGCCTTTGATACCGGGCTCTCAAAATCCATAATATTGATCACAACGGATGATTCTGAATTGCTTTGAGGGCTCATTTTCACCAGCGACAGGTATTCGTTATAGGTCAAATGCAAAGCTAAGAATAAGGCAAAGGCAGGCACCCAAATCAACAAATACGCGTTGAATAATAATTTTCTAACACCGGGCTGTTTCGAAAAAAACATCAAATTTCACCCGACCTTGGCAGCTTTGTATGCATTGATGTATTAGCGTGCTTGGTGGTCAAATCAGAGGTGTTGAAATGTACATGGGTGTGAAGCTTCGCCTTGTGCTTCACATCTCTTGAAATCTCAGGAATTAGGGGATTTGTTCTTCTTATCATCGATCAATACTAACGTAGCTGGTTGAACGCCACAAATGCTTGCTACCCTGTCAGCGTAAATATTAAACTAGCTTAGCGTGATAGCGATTTTTCGAAATCTTATTTCGGTGTATGATTGGACGTTAATATCCTTGTTTAGACAGAACATTGTCCTGGGCCTGATCGCTACCAAATGGGGGGAGCTTGCAATAGTTTTACTCCTTCAACTAATTCTCGATGAAATTAAAAATGAAAGCTAGTGTTAGCGGTTCTCTATTGTTGCGTGGTCCTCAACGGGTGGGGTTGAGTGCTGCCATATCTGGGTTCTTTGCCGAGTATGAACTCGCCATTACCAAGCGGGAAGAATTTATAGATGATGAACATGAGTTTTCACGTACCCAGTGGACTATGGATGATCGATGGGGAACCGAAGCTGAATTTGAAGATGAATTTTCGGCTATCGCTGAGCAATGGGAGTTGATTTACAGTGTGCGTTTTAATAATAGAAAACAAACAGTAGGGATTCTCTCATCAAATGAGTCAGGTGGTTTAATAGAACTTCTAAATAAGCATGATCTAGATTATTTTCCCAATTTGGAATTTTCATTTCTATTGAGTGATAATGAAGCATTGCAAGCTATTGCCGACCGCCATGCGATCCCTTTTTTCCTCCTAAATGCTAAAGAGGACCCTTTAGTTTTTGAAGAAAAAAAACTAGACATTATCAATCGCTATCAACCAGAATACTTAAGCTTAGTGGGTTATAAGCACGCATTGAGTGCGAACCTTCTAGCCAATCTCACTTGCCCCGTTATTGATACTCATCTTTCGTGGTTGCCTCATGATGTCAACGTCGATTCTTACACTTCCGCTTATGAAATGGGGGTCAAGGTGATTGGCGTGTTGGCTAAGATAATTACCGCAAATGTCAGTGGCGGTTTAATCGTTGAACAAGAGGTAGCGCGAGTGGGGGTTGGTCTCACACGAGATGAGCTGAGTAAACTTGGGCTTTCGTTAGAACATGCGGTTTTAGTGAGGGCGTTACTTATGCTGTCAAACAATAAGACCCTGATTTATAAAAACCGAACCATTAATTTTAGCTAGCATTAATATTGACTAGCACTTCGAACTGTAAATTTAACCATAAGTTTAAATATGAAAACTGATCAGGTTGGTGCATTGGCATCACAACATATTCGCGCCTTAATCGACGAATCGATTCTAACGGCTGAAATTGAAATTGATGAAAGCCAGATACAGCCCGCAAGCATAGATCTTCGTTTGGGTAATAAAGCATATAGGGTGCGGTCTTCCTTCCTCCCTGGTAAAGATAGGAGTGTTAAAGACTGTCTCCAGCAAATGTCTATGCATGAAATTGACCTAAGTCAGGGCGCGGTGTTGGAGAAATCGTGTGTTTATATCGTGCCGTTGCTCGAAGCACTAAAATTGCCAGAAAATTTGAGTGCGGCGGGCAACCCAAAGAGCTCAACAGGGCGTTTAGATGTGTTCACTCGCTTGATTACTGATTATGGAGTGGAATTTGAACAAGTCCCAGCTGGATACTCAGGCCCGTTATACGCTGAGGTTGCGCCTCTTACATTTAGTGTGCAGGTGAAGCAAGGTTCACGATTGTCGCAATTACGGGTACGTGCCGGTCAATCGAGTATTGATGATGCAAGTCATAGAGAGCTTCAAGAGCGTATGCGCTTGATCGATGCTGACTTAGGGCATGGTGAGATTAGAAATGGCGTGCCCGTTAGCGTCGATTTGAGTGGAGATCCCGAAACGGGGTTGATTGGCTTTCGTGCTAAGCGTCATTCTGGCGTGGTTGACGTTGATTCACCAGGCGCTCATCAGGCATCGAGATTCTGGGAGCCTTTGTATGCCCAAAGTGTTAGTGGCAGTTCTGGTCAGTTGATACTAGATCCTGGAGAATTTTATATTTTGGTTTCTAAAGAGGCCGTACACGTTCCTGCTGATTACGCGGCTGAAATGGTTGCTTATGACACCTTGGTGGGTGAATTCAGGGTACATTATGCGGGGTTTTTCGACCCAGGTTTTGGTGCACCTGAGGCAGGTGGTATCGGCTCTAAGGCCGTATTGGAAGTTAGATCTTTTGATGTTCCATTCTTGCTTGAAGATGGCCAGAATGTTGGTCGCTTGGTCTATGAGTCAATGTTGGAAACACCAGAAAAAATATATGGCCAAGGAATGCAGTCAAATTATCAGGCGCAGGGGCTAAAGTTAAGCAAGCACTTTACGATGGACTAAATATCACCCAGCTGGGTGATGCGGCCCTAGCGAGTTGTGATTATTCTGTAGCTCGATTCAATGAGTGAATCGAGCGCAAGGAGCGCTAATACTATTAATAAGTAAATTATAAGGAGCGTAAAATGAAATTAACTATTTCGAAAAAACTATCATCTGTTCGTAACTTGAGTCGTGTCGGCTTGATGACGGTAGCATTGCTAAGTAGTGGACATGTCGCAGCAGCATCTCAGTGTAAGGGCTTAGACACAAAAGCATGTGGTGCAAATGCCAGTTGTGGTTGGGTACAATCTTACGAGCGTAAGGATGGGCGAACGGTGAATGCTTTTTGCCGTACCAAGAGTAAAGGAAGTAAAGCGAAAGTCAGTCTAAAATCCATTGACAAAAAAGCCAACAATGCGGGTTAATAATTGATTGGCTATAAGTAATAAAAGTTCGTGGGGTTTTGCTTGGTTTGTCAAAACTCCGCGAAGTTTTACCGATGTTTTACTGAAGTTCAATAATCACTAGTCAGGGCGCTTTGTTAGCGATAAAGATGCCACGCTTAGGCGCTGGGTACCCTTCAATGGTTTTAGTGTGATTAAGAGGGTCCAGAAACTGTTCTAACGAATGAAAGCTCATCCATTCTGTCGACCTTTGTTCGCTCAAAGATGTAACACCCGTGTCGACGCACCGAATGTCATGAAACCCTGCTTGTTCTAGCAGCGCGCTGATTTTTTCTACCGTCATGATACTCCAGACATTGCGCATTTTTGCGTAACGGTCTTTGGGGGTGAAAATGCCGTCAATTAGATCGTCAATAATTAACGTTTCAAGAACCAGTTCTCCTCCCGGTGCCATTAGGTTTTTCATTTCCACTAAATGATTAATAGGGTTTCGTCGGTGGTATAGAACCCCCATCGAGAATGCCGTATCGAACAGATGCATGTTATTCGGCATGTCTTCTATTCCGATGGGCAAGAAATCAAAGCGATTGTCGTTAATATATTTTTGAATACAGAGGTATTGCACTTGAAAGCGCATTGAAGGATCAATCCCCAAAACGTATTCTGCGCCATCACCCAGCATTCGCCAACAATGGTAACCGGTACCACACCCCACATCGAGCACCTTCCGTCCGGATAAGTCACTTATGTGCGGCTGCACCCGGTTCCATTTCCAATCAGACCGCCATTCAGTGTCGATATAGCTATTAAAAACCTGGTAGGGGCCTTTTCTCCATGGGGAGAGTTTCTTCAACCCCATTTCAAGCTGCTGAGCAAGCTCAGGTGTCAAATCATCGTGAGCACCGATCGTAATGGCGCCTGCGTTTAATAGTATCTGGCTTGGCGATGCAATGGGAAGCGAGCCAAGTATGTCCAGCCAAGTGGGTAGATCCCCGTGACGTTGAGGATTGGCTCGTTCCGCTAGCCTGTCTTCAAAATGTTGGCGAAAGGTCCGAAACTCATTGCGCGCTAAGACGTGTGAATAATCAAGCATTATTTGATTGCAAGTAGTGACACGAATTGTAAGTTTTGAATCCACGGTGTGATGGTCTTGAACCCAGAATCCGAAAGTCTCGTTACATGAGTAGCCAAGTCTTCAGGAATGAGAACGTTCTCTATTGCATCGCGTTTTTGGCTTATTTCCAACTCACTGTATCCTTGGTCTGCTTTGTATTGATGATAGATGTCAATATAAAGCTGGTTAGTTGCTTGATCAGAAAACCTAAGTTTCTCGGAAAGAACGAGTACGCCACCTGGCTTCAATGACCCATAGATGTTGTTAATTACCGTCATTCGATCTTTAGGGTCTATGAACTGAAGAGTAAAGTTCATCAATACCATGGCAGCATCTTCGAGGCCGTATTCGAGAATATCAGCGCATTCGATTGATACCGACATTTTATCGGGCGTTTCTAGCAAGTTGAGCTTATCGATAGCTCGTTCAACCATGGCGTCTGAATTGTCGACGCCTACTATGTTTGCCGATGTACCTCGAAGCCCCTGGGCTAAAGCGACAACGCCGGCTCCAAGAGAGCAACCAAGATCATAGTAGTTGGCACCGTTAATGCTGAATTGGCGGCTGAGCGTAGGCAGCAGATCAATGATTTGAGTATACCCAGGAACCGAGCGGCTGATCATATCTTGAAAGACGTCGGCTACTTGTTGGTCGAACTCAAAGTTAGATACTTGAGAGAGTTTCTTCTGGTAAATGTTATCGCTTTTATTGGCCATGATCTAAGGCTGAAGGTTTAGTTTTTCTTATCTGCTAGGGCGCTAATCTCAATGGCGAAAGAGACGCTTATAGCGAGCTTATTACGTGGTATGAAAAGTGAATATGTTGACGATGAAGGACAGTTGATACGCTGTCATTGATGCGCCATCACTGCAAACATTTTTGCAGTGTCGTCTTCTCGTCTATCGTCTGATATTCTCTGGTTTTCGTTCTGCGACTATTATAAGTCAATGGTGCAATAGAATGGAAATTCACTGGGTCGCTTTAGTGTAAAAACAATTCAGCTTAATAATAATCACAGAGTTAATTTTGACCGAACAAATCATAGCTATTGTAGCGCCGCTTTTCTTAATAGTAAGTGTAGGCTATTTATACGGGGCTCGTTGGCGACCCGAGATGGGGATTACCAACCGGCTTATTATGGATGTCTTCATGCCGGCGCTAATCTTTAGTGTGATGATTCGCCAGGATTTCCACCCGGAACAATATGTGGGTTTAATGCTCGCAGGCGTTATTTTAATGCTGGCTTCTGGCGTCTTGGCCTGGCCAGTTGCCAAACTCCTAGGCTTGGAATGGAGATCCTTCGTACCTCCTGCTATGTTTAAGAATTGGGCCAATCTCGGCATTCCTCTCTACGTGTTCACTTTAGGCGATGTAGCACTTGGCGGTGGGGTTATGTTAGTGATTGTAGGTAACATACTGTGTTTTACCATCGGAACATATATTTACTCAGGAAAGTTGTCTGGGCTTGAAATTCTTAAAACACCGATAATCTTGACGGTTATTGCGGGAATATTAATCAACACGTCAGGGTTATTGGTACCAAGTATTCTAAGCAAACCAATAGACATGATGGGCCAAGTAGCCATCCCTCTAATGCTCTTTTCGTTAGGAGTTAGATTGACGCGTGTAAGCTGGGATGAATCATGGATTGGCGGTGTAATGGCTCTTTTTGGGCCGCTTGTCGGCGTAACCTTGGCGTTATTGATTGTTCAGCTAATACCTATGCCTAAGCTGCATCAGGATATCTTGGTATTGTTCGGAGTGTTACCGCCAGCGGTAATAAACTTCATGCTTGCAGAGCAATATCACCGGGAGCCTGAGCAGGTGGCATCAATGGTGTTGATTGGCAATCTAGCCTCTATAATTACTATTCCAGCGCTTTTGATTTTCTTGCTTTCTGGTACATAATTGACCTTACATATCTCGCATTGCGCTTGCAATTTTCCTGTTTGACGGTAGGCTTGTGCCCCGATTAAACAGACAACTTACTTGGAAATAATTTAATGAAACAACAGAGCAGTTATAGCTATGAGGATTTAATAGCACATGGTAATGGTGAGTTAGAGGGTCAGGATATTTCACGCCTGCCGCTGCCTCCGATGCTTATGTTTGATCGCATCACACAGATCGATGATAACGGTGGTGAGTATGGTAAGGGTCAAGTTGTCGCTGAGCTTGATATTACGCCGGACCTTTGGTTCTTTGATTGTCACTTCAAAGGTGACCCAGTGATGCCTGGTTGTTTAGGTCTAGACGCTGTGTGGCAGTTGGTTGGGTTTTATTTGACATGGTGTGGCGGCCCCGGGAAAGGCAGAGCCTTGGGCGTTGGTGAGGTTAAATTTACCGGCCAAGTAGAACCAGACGCAAAGTTGGTCAGGTACGAAGTCAATATGAAGCGGGTCATCTCCAGAAGATTATTTATGGGAGTGGCTGATGCGAAAGTAATATTGGACGGCGAAGTGATTTACACAATGTCTGATTTGAAAGTAGGTCTATTTGGCGCAAACAGTTAGAAAGCAGACTGTTGTCATACAAAAATTGACAGGATCAGGCTATAATTTTTTATATCTTCATATAAACGAAACAGAGAATAAGACAATGCGAAGAGTAGTGGTTACCGGAATGGGTATTGTGTCCAGCCTTGGAAATAATGTTAACGAGGTAAGAGATAGCTTAAAAACTGGGAAATCAGGAATCCAGTTCTGTGACGATTATGCGGAAATTGGAATGCGCAGCCAGATAGCTGGCCGAGTCCATATCGATGCTAAGGAATTAATAGATCGAAAAAAATTACGTTTCATGGGCGATGCCGCTATTTTTAGTTACATAGCTATGGAGCAGGCCATCGCTGATGCTGGGCTAGATCTTGACGAAATCAAAAACCCTCAGGTTGGTCTTATTACTGGCTCAGGCGGTGGTTCGCCAGCGAACAACATACTGGCCGCTGAAATCGCTAAGGAGCGTGGTGTGAAACGTGTTGGTCCCTACGCGGTACCAAAGACGATGGGCAGTACCACATCAGCTTGCTTATCTACCATGTTTGGCATACAGGGCACGAGCTATTCAATTAGTTCAGCTTGTTCAACCAGTGCACATTGTATTGGTCACGCAGCTGACCTGATCCGCGGCGGTCGTCATCACACGGTGTTTGCCGGGGGTGGTGAAGAGGAGCATTGGACCATGTCGATTCTTTTTGACGCTATGGGTGCAATGTCGAGCAAGTATAACGATACACCAACGCAAGCGTCTCGAACCTATGACGCTAATCGCGATGGTTTTGTGATAGCCGGAGGTGGTGGAATTTTGGTTCTAGAGGAATATGAACATGCCAAAGCAAGAGGCGCAAATATTGTTGCCGAGCTAGTGGGCTTTGGCGCAACTTCCGATGGTTTTGATATGGTCGCACCGTCGGGTGAGGGCGCCATACGTTGCATGCAGCAGGCAATGGAAACCGTTGAAGGCCCAATTGATTATGTTAATACTCATGGCACTAGCACTCCAGTTGGAGACGTTAAGGAGATAGAAGCGTTAAAGGCCGTTTTTAAAGACAAAATGCCCTTTATTAGCGCAACTAAATCCCTATCGGGTCATGCTTTAGGAGCCGCCGGTGTTCACGAGGCTATTTATTCTTTGATTATGATGAAAGAAAAGTTTCTTGCTGCTTCAGCGAATATAATAGAGCTTGATGCTGCAGCGGTCGACTTGCCGATATTGCTAGAAAATCTATCGCAAAGCGTTAAAACTATGATGTCTAACAGTTTTGGCTTTGGTGGGACAAACGCGACCTTAGTATTTCAAGACGTTTAGGTTTCAAAGAGTATGGTGGTTCACCCGTTGGTGGTGGATTGTTAGTTCACCACTGTACCTGTCGTCGCGGATAAAACGTTCACTGTTCGGATCGTTAGGCCACCTCTTAAATATGCAAAACCCTTCTCAGAACTCCTCTCTTGCCATTGGTATATGGTTACTAATATGTTCTTTGGTGGTCTACTTGATGGTCGTAGTGGGAGGGATTACTCGGCTAACTCAATCGGGCTTGTCGATGGTGGAGTGGGCGCCGATTATGGGGACTTTACCACCACTGAGTGAGTCGTCCTGGCTAGCGGTATTTGCTAAATATCAATTGTCCCCGGAATACCAAAAAATCAATTTAGGGATGTCGTTGGATGAATTCAAGAGCATATTCTGGTGGGAATACGGGCATCGAGTGCTGGGTCGGTTCATTGGTTTAATTTATCTAATTCCGCTGCTGATCTTTCTAGCAAAGGGAATGATTGCCAAGAATTGGTATGTTCGTTTATTTGTACTCTTTGCCTTAGGTGGAGCCCAAGGCTTGATGGGTTGGTATATGGTTAAGAGTGGCTTAGTCGATGTCCCACATGTAAGCCAATATCGCTTAACCGCGCACTTGGGCTTAGCATTGATCATATTTGCGATGATGTTTTATTTTGCGCTCGAATTTTTGCGAGGTTCAGTAAAGCGCGATACCTCCGATCCTCTCTTTAGTTTTCTGAGTGCATGCGCTCCTGTGTTGATATTTGTAATGATGCTGAGCGGAGGCTTTGTTGCCGGTACTAAGGCAGGTTTTATTATGAATACTTTTCCTTTAATGAATGGCGAGTGGTTGCCTTCACAGTGGATGGCTCTCTCTCCATGGTGGAAAAATCTATTTGAAAATCCGATCGCAATACAATTCGTTCATCGATGCTTGGCGCTTTTAGTGTCGATTTTTGTATTGACGCTCTTCTTTAGAGCGCTTAAACAAAACTATGAAACGGGTGCGTACTGGTTGCTTGCTACGCTCGTCCTTCAGGTTTTATTGGGCATATCGGCCCTACTGTTGGTCGTGCCAGTGGCTCTAGGGGCGGCTCATCAAGCCGGTGCGGTAGCGCTTTTCGCAGCAAGTATTTGGGTAAGGCATTTAGCTCAAAAGCAAGGATCGTAAACGGATGCCATCGATTGACTGTGTCCGGCTAAGCTCGGGGTAGAGAGTTGCCTAATATAGCAAATCAAATTTTTTCAGAAATCGACGTCATGAACTTTGCCGTTGTCCGCATCAGTGATTTTATTGAGTCGGGTAATTCAGCCGCACCATTATCGATAGCCATTTGCGCGTGTTCTGCTTCATCTTTTGCCATCTGCGTAACGACTGCGCGGCTAACCTTATCTTCTTCAGGTAATCGCTCCAGATGTGTATTGAGATGTTCTACCACTTGTTTTTCAGTTTCTGCAAGAAAGCCCAAACTCCATTTGTCGCCAGCAAGTCCTGCGCCAACGCCTAGCGCAAAAGAGCCAAGATACCAAACCGGATTGAGATAGCTTGTATGGCCATCAAGTTGTTCGATTCGTTCCTGGCACCAATTGAGGTGATCTATTTCTTCATCCGCCGCATGTTGCATTTTATTACGCACTTCATCAGAACGCGATGTAAGCGCTTGACCTTGATAAAGAGCCTGAGCACAGACCTCACCCACATGGTTGACCCGCATCAGCGCAGCAGACTGTTGCTTTAACTCTTGATCCTCTGCTATTGGATCAAGATCACACTCGTCACCTGGGGTTCGTCGCTTAGCATGAGGCTTAGTGAAGCTCGCTCTTAGACCTTTATCTAAGCTAGAGAACAATTGATCGACAAAATTGGTGGGGCTGTGAGTTGGCATAATTAATGCTTTTGATTCGAGATATTTCGAGTCATTATAAAGTGAATGATCTGCAAAAGGTGGAAATGTGAGATCGAGCCATTGTTCTTTGTTCTAGGTGAATGTGAAGCAGTAAAACCATGATTAATAGTTATATCACTGATTCCAATGAATTATAATTCTATTAAAACAATGAGTTATGGGCATGCGGTGTTAAATTATTTCCCATGATTATTTTGACTGCCAATGCTTACTTTAGGATAATACATCCATCGAAGTTAACTGCCGCGTAATTGAACTCACGCACCAAATGGCAATTAACAGAACATTTTCTAAGTTTAGGTCGTTCTCGATGATTTGACGACGATCTGAACTGCACATCTCCTCCATCCTCCTTTGGTGGTTTGGGCGCGACACCTAGTCGCGCCTTTTTTTTGCCTACAGGATGTAGGTATGGGATACCCCGTATGTCGCGGGTACAGGATGTACAAGAGCGGCGTCTTTCGTACTCCACGATATAGAGAAGAAAGAGCGACGTCTCAATGTCAGCACTCCAATAAAAATATATTTAATCCCTGAATTTTTCCACAAATCCTAAGAGTATGTGCATGTTAAATGTACTAAGTACTGTAATTATCCCGAGTCTTTCTTAGACGGTGCTTCCAGAGAGTATTTGTTCCACGCCCACCAACCGGCAATTGGTGATGCGTATAGTGAGAGTAAACCGGCCCAAACGGCCTTGAATTGGATAATAGAAGTTGACTCAACAGCCTGAGCATTCGCCAAATTGAGGATCCAAATCATAGGTAGCGCAAAAAATATTACAGCTACAAGGGCAACTGTTAAAGCAAAGCGTAGCTTGCTGTAACCCAGGTATTTGTGCAACGCAATGGAGTTCGGGTTGAGCGAAGGTATCTTTCCTGAGTTAACGCCGTTTGAAATAACTAAGCAGGGAATAAACGAGGTCAGAAAGCTTAAGATGAAAGCCGTTAAGATGAAAGCCGTTAAGATTAGGTCCACTGAAATACTCGGATTGCCCCACAACGGGATGGCGGACTCGGATTTAAATGCGAACCAGGAGATTAATGAGGTCGCACTTATATTGATTACAAAGGGGATCGCGGTTTGGTCGACTAACATAAATCTTTGTTGTGATTGAGTTAAAGGCATATTATTTTGCTCCTTTTGTGTTGGTCATTGTCCAGTGTGAAGATTGAATGGTCACAGAGGTTCCTAATCCACATGAACTCTACCCTATTTCGAAATTCTAAGCGTCTCGCAAGGGACCCGAGGTTTAGTCCACAATTACTTCAATCTGGCTTGCTAATGGCGCTGATACTGGTTAATATCGCGCGTCCCGTAGTCTTGCTAAGCTCTAATACAGCTAAACAGGCTAGGATAAGGGTTAATTAACGAGTTCGAACACTTAACTTAGAACCGTTAAATAATCAATTTTTAGGTAAGTTTCGGCCTTTGGTTATTGAGCTTAGGCGAACATGAGAGATAAATAATATGAAAACTTTTTCCGCTAAACCCGCTGAAGTAAAGCGCGAGTGGTTTGTTATAGATGCTACTGACAAAGTGTTAGGTCGCGTTGCCACTGAGATCGCTATTCGCCTTCGCGGCAAACACAAACCCGAATTCACTCCTCACGTTGATACTGGTGATCACATTGTTGTGATCAATGCCGAGAAGATCGCCGTAACTGGTAACAAAGAGGAAGGCAAAATTTATTACCGTCATACTGGATTTCCAGGTGGTATTAAAGATGTAAACGTACGCCAATTGCGCGAACGTGCGCCGACCCGAATTCTTGAAAACGCTGTTCGCGGCATGCTGCCAAAGAACCCATTAGGTCGGGCTATGTTCAGGAAGTTACACCTTTATGCAGGTGCCGAACATAAGCATCATGCACAGCAACCACAAGAATTGGAGCTGTAGAGCACTACGCTCTCAGCAGGAGAAAGAAAAATGGCAAATTCAGAAGTTTATCTAGGAACAGGACGTCGCAAGTCGTCAACTGCCCGAGTTCGTATGCAGTCTGGTAAAGGCAGCATCACCGTTAATTCACGTCCTCTGGACGAGTATTTTGGTCGTGAAACCGCACGCATGATTGTTCGTCAACCCTTGGTTTTACTTGATATCGAAGGAACTTTCGATATCAATGTGAATGTGCAAGGCGGCGGCGGCAGTGGTCAAGCCGGTGCAATTCGTCACGGAATCACTCGAGCGTTGATGGAGTACAATGAGGACTTCCGTCCTACTTTACGAGCTGCTGGTTTAGTTACCCGTGACGCGCGTGAAGTTGAACGTAAGAAAGTTGGCCTCAAAGGTGCTCGAAAGAAGCCACAATTCTCAAAGCGTTAATATTTATATTACGTCTAGATCAAGAAACCAGCTTCCGAGCTGGTTTTTTTTTGCGTGGCATTATTGTTTTGCCACTAATCTAGATGCAGGAATTAAGGTTGACACTAAGGCGCAAGGAATTACACTTGTTCATCTCTGTATTTCAGTGCACAACTACCATTAGTAGTTCAAATTATGAGTATGATTAAAATAGGCGTTATTGGCGGAACTGGTTATACCGGCGTAGAGTTGTTACGCTTACTTGTTCGGCATCCTCATGCAGAGGTTTGTTTGATTGGTTCACGTAGTCAAGCCGGGACGGCGGTAGCGGATTTGTTTCCTAGCTTGCGTGGCTTTTATGAATTGAACTTTAGTACACCTTCTACGAAGGAGTTGGCGGAGTGTGATCTCGTGTTTAGCGCAACCCCCAACGGCATTGCAATGACACATGCTCGTGAGCTAGTCGCTAATGGCGTCAAGTTAATTGATCTAGCGGCAGATTTTAGGTTTAAGAGTAAGCCGCTATGGGAGCAGTGGTACGGTATGGAGCATGCATGCCCTGAGCTGCTTGAGTCTGCAGTTTATGGACTCCCAGAGGTGAATAGAGACCTAATTAGGGACGCACAAATCGTCGCCAATCCAGGGTGTTATCCTACCGCGACCACATTGGGATTCTTGCCTTTGGTGGAGGCTGGACTGGTAGATACGAAGGACCTGATAGCTGATGCTAAGTCAGGGGTTACGGGCGCAGGAAGAGGCGCCAGTGTAAATAATTTATACAGTGAAGTCGCTGATAGCTTTAAGGCATACGGTGCAAGCGGGCACAGGCATTTGCCGGAAATTAAGGCCAACCTAAACGCAATGACGGCTAGCGAAGTTGGTTTAACGTTTGTGCCACATCTGACCCCCATGTTAAGAGGTATACACTCTACCCTTTATGCCAATTTACTTGATGCTGACGTTTCGATTGAACATATTCATGAGAGATTTCTTGCACGGTATGATAACGAGCTCTTTGTTGATGTTATGTCGATTGGCAGTCATCCAGAGACGCGTTCCGTGAAAGGTGTCAATGTTTGTAGAATTGCCGTTCATAAAGCTGCGGATTCAGGCAAGGTTGTTGTACTATCGGTGATCGACAATTTGGTGAAGGGCGCCGCAGGCCAAGCAATTCAAAACATGAATATTATGTTTGGTCTGTCTGAAGACACGGCACTAAATGATGCTAGTCTGTTACCTTAATTGAGCAGATGAGCGTTGTTAGGCGCATGGTGCTAGCAGGTTGTACTAAATCGCCTTACTTTATATATGGCCTCACAATGATTAGAACGTGATGATTAGAAAATCTACCAATGACATTTTGATTCAAACTAAGGTTTCCCCATTGGTTCGGGTTTCGAGGATTCTGGGCGGCATTCTGATTTTAATAGCGATAGCCTACCTGTCGTACAGCGCAGGAGTGAAATCAGGTCACGCAAAGTTTGATTCTGATCGAGAGCTGATTACTGAACTCAACGGTAAGGTTGGAGAGCTTAAGGTTGAATTGTCGGATGCGGGTGAAAATTTAATTATCGCGCAGCGCCACAAACAGATACAGGAAGAAGCATATAAGCAAATCAATGCTGCTTACGCTGGGGCTGAGCAAAAGAACCGTTACCTAGGTTCGCGCTTAGACTTTTATCGAAGCATCATATCCCCACAAGATGGTCAGTCCGGCCCGGCTATACAGGCGCTTGAAGCCAAACAACAAGGCGAAGATTTAAGCTTTGATGTCACATTGGTACAGGCCATTAAGCATAAGCATCAAATCCGCGGAAGTTTGCGGGTCGATTTATTTGATGGAGATACTAAGGTAGGGCAATGGCCAGCCAATAATGTGCGCAGCATTAATTTTCAGTATTTTCAGCAGCTAACCGGTGTTATCGAAGGCGCGCAATTGAGCAATAGTACGCGAATGTTCGTTCAGCTGAGTTTACAAGATGGCGAAGTTGTTGAGCGCTGGTTTGATTTGCCCAAGCCAGCCTGAGAGGGTCGGACTATGCCAATTTAACGCTCTGCGACATATTTACTGGGCAATGACGAATTACAGAAAGCTATTTTTATAGGCGTGGAAATCAGACAATTTTAGTATTTTTTGCTAAAGTAGTAGTTAGGCTTCGACTCGATACACATTGCCTGCTTTTGATAGAGACCTTCTCCGAGTGACACGCTGTCTTTACTCAAAAGGGCAATGAATTTATCAATAACGCTGAAAATGAAGCCAGAGTATTGTTTAACCATAGATTCAAAATATAGAGAATAAAAATGAAAAGATCTAAAGACCAATCAAACAAGCCAGTTGAAACAATTGATACCCTAATTGGCTCAGGCTCTGTTTTACAAGGCGATTTGGAGTTCACAGGCGGATTGCGAGTAGACGGCCACATCAAAGGGCATGTTTCTGCGCAAGACACATCAAAAGGCACGCTGGTTTTGAGTGAGTCAGGTGTTGTAGAAGGCGATATCAATGTTCCACATGTGGTGGTTAATGGCACGGTTCGCGGAAATATAGTCTCTAGTGGACATGTTGAGTTGCAAGCCAGCGCCAAGGTCACGGGCGATATACACTATAAAGCCGTTGAGATGGAGTTGGGCGCAGTCTTGAATGGTAGTTTGGTTTCAGACAATGCTGCACCGGTTTATGATGTAATCTCTGGTGGTGCAACTGAGAAAAAAGAAGCTTGAAATTGATAAAATTAGTCGCATCTTTGTATCTGGATAAGTATGCTAGGCGCGACTAGTCTTAGCTAAGCAAACATTAAGTATAAAATTATGATTCAAACTGAAAGTGCACAACCTGCAGGGCCCCTCGACTTCACAAACGAAGCCGCGGCGAAAGTGTCCGAGCTAATTCAAGAAGAAGAGAACGAAGAGTTAAAGCTGAGAGTTTACGTACAAGGTGGCGGCTGTTCTGGTTTTCAGTATGGTTTCACATTCGATGAAGAGCAGCTTGAGGACGATACGGCGGTTGATACTGATGGGGTTCGTTTGTTAGTAGATCCAATGAGCTTCCAGTATTTGATAGGCGCTAAGATTGATTACAAGGACGATTTAGACGGCGCGCGATTTATTATCAACAACCCAAATGCAACCACGACCTGTGGCTGCGGTTCTTCATTTTCAGCCTAACAGTTATTTGAGTATTGCCTGTCATTGAATGTTAGGCATTTGGTAAGTAAGATTTACCGAGTACCAATTCTCTATTGGCGCCTGTCACACTGGGAAGGTTGCTCTCAATGTCGTGAAGGTAGCAATATCCCAGCCACGCGAAACCTATTGATTCAACCCAGTCTGCCGGAATTCCTAAGCTATCAGTGAGTTGAATATCGAAACCTGTTAGTCGGTGCCTTAGATCGGCTAATAAGCTGGTATTGTGAGCACCTCCACCACAGATATAAATTGCTCCAGTGTGGAGCTTTTTTCGACTCTCTAGTACTTGGTGTATGCCAATCGCAATAGACTCAACCGTAAAGGCTTGCAGCGTTGCTTGAACATCTTCGGGTTTGTATTCGCCTAAATTTACTATTTTCGATTCCAACCACGCTAAGTTGAAGTAATCTGGGCCGGTGCTTTTTGGGAAGGGCAGGCTCAAGTAAGGGTCGGCCATCAATTCTGCTAGTACTTCACTTTGAACAATTCCAGTCTTCGCCCATCTTCCAGCGTCATCGTAATCTTTTCCTTGATGGAGCTGAATCCACTGGTTCAGAAGTGTATTGGCTGGCCCAGTATCGAAGCCTATGACTGTTTCCCCGAGCAGGCTAATATTAGCAATGCCACCAAGGTTAACTATAAAGTCGCTTGACGACGAATCGCCAGGCTTGAACATCGCCTTATGGAATGCGGGCATTAGCGGTGCGCCTTGACCACCATGTTCTAGGTCGGCTTGTCGAAACTGTGAAATTACTTCAATCCCGGTTAGGTCTGCGATTATTTGGCCGCTGCCAATTTGTAAGCTGTAGGGCGGGCTTGCGTTTGGTTCGTGCTCTATGGTTTGTCCATGGTTTGCAATAGCCCGGATGCTCCTCTTGTCGAGTTTTTCTTGGTGTAGGAGCTGCAGGCATGCGTTTGCGTAAAGGTTAGCAAGCTCCTTATCTAGTTCTAGAAAGTCACTCGGCTTAACCTTTTGTTGGCTTTGCCCTAAGGTGTTGATTCTTTGCTGAATTGTTTTTGGATAGGCTGTGAAGCTTGAGCCAACAAGCTCTAACGAATTACCAGACTTAAAATTGACTACAACTGCATCTATGCCATCTGCGCTCGTCCCAGACATAAGGCCGATGATTAACTCATCAGTCATCTATCTAGAATGCTTCTAGAGCCTGCGTTGATGCCCTTGCTTGGTTTTTTGCAAGTAGGTATTGCTCGCCCACGGACTTTAGTTTTGCCAGTCTTTGTGAAGTCAAAAGTTGGAACTCAGCGATGTCTATCTCGGCAACTGAAGACGCCTTGGGTGATTTAAAGGTCAAGGGATTTCGATGCACACCATCTAAACGGAATTCATAATGAAGATGCGGCCCTGTGGCTAAACCAGTGCTGCCGATATAGCCGATGACATCGCCTTGTTGCACTCTAGAGCCAGATCGAACATTTTTGGCGTAGCCATTCATATGGCCGTATAGGGTGGTGAACCTGCCGGCGTGGCGTAGGATCACGGTTTTGCCATAGCCACCTTTTTTACCAGCGTGGATAACTTTACCATCCGCGGTTGCTCGAATTGGAGTGCCGCGCCCAGCAGCATAATCGACGCCTTTGTGTGCACGCCATGTCTTAAGAATAGGG
>CAJQNY010000054.1 GCA_905479805.1 uncultured Arenicella sp. | reverse complement strand
GCGTAGGGCCGCTGACCATTGATCATTAATTTGATATTGGCTACGCAAATTAACAATGGTATGCCCTGGATACTGGCGCTCATTCTGAGGTTCAAGAAAATATTCCCCTGTGTGATGTAATTCCAACTGGGCACTCAAAGAAGGGTTAATCGCCCAATCCAAAGCGGTGTTCGCGACAAGCTTTGGCGCTGTATCTACCAGGTTTCCGCGGATATTGTTACCGCCCACAAGTTGATCAGAATCATATTTATGCTCTGCATAACTTGCCGCGACACGTATCGACCAATAGTCGTTCAAGTTATAACGCAATGAAAACTCTATGCCTTTGGAATCAATCCGCTGTCCGTCGACATTAAAAAAGTCACTATCCCTGATGATCACATTTCGCTGGTCTATTTGATAGGCGACCAAACTAGCGAGCGTAGAATCAGTGTGCCATCTTGCACCAAGCTCAACATGCGTTGCTGACACTTCATCTAGATCGGCTACGGTTTGCGCTCGTTGTAGGCGGTACAACTCGGTGGCTTGCGGCGCACGATAGGAATCGGCTATTGCTAAATGCCATTGCAATTGTTCGCTAGCTTGATACTGCAGCTCAAGCTTTGGTGATGCGTGCGTAAAGCTATCTTCTCTATCTGCTGGGCGACTATAGCGACACCCACCAAAACCACATGCTGAGCCATCATCGCGGGTACGTCCATCTAAGCCTCGATTATCGTAATCGTATTCGATTCGTTCGATTCTAAGGCCGGCGATTAATTTCCAAGACTCTGCAAGTTGCCAATTGATGTGGGTGAACGCTGCCAACTGACTGACGTCTACTTGGTAGTCGTAATGAACACCGGCCGGAATTGTCGCTCTTAAAAAAGCCGAGCCATTGGTCGGAGCATCTTGTGTTTGTCGCAACTCGCCATCTGCAAATTCGCCATCCAAGCCAAGCGTCAAATCAAGACCTTCTGATAAGTTCATCTTCAAACTTGATTGCCAACCAAAACCAGTCTGCTCATTTTGCTCCAGCGGATCTCCTGGCAAAAAGTGCTGAAGAAAATCCATTTGTGTTTTCCTAAAATAAGGGGTGATATTCAACTCAGCATCCTTGCCAGTGCCGATCGCTAGTAAGCGACTAAAGCTCGCCCAAGCTCGTATTGAATCCGACTTTCTGAACGCTTCTGGGTCTAAGTTTCGGGTACGCATGTCAGGATCACGATAACTATCCAGCCCCACCAGAAAACCAGCGGTTTCTTGATCCAAATAAGTTGCAGTCGCGCCTATACGCATATCCCACTCACCGATTTGAGCTTGATGCCGCCAACTTACTTTTTGTTGTTGATAACCAGACTCATCCCTCAAGCCACCGTCATCCGCTAAGGTTACATACAAACGCCCGTGCGATTCATCCGCATCTCCATAACTAATGGCAGCCTTTGCTCTCCAATATTCGTTCTCACCCAACTCCAAAGATACCGCATTTCGCCCTTGGTTCGGAAGCGTTACATTTACGCTGCCTAGCAAAGCATTCGACCCGTAAAACGAAGTGTTTGCGCCTCGCACTACCTCGATGCTTCCTGCTTGTTCGTAGTGAGTATCAAAAAGTTCATTAACATTACACAAGCCGTTGCCACGTACCGAGATTCCCTCTTCGAGGACCAACACATTACCGCAGGCACCGGCTCCCGTTAGCACCGCTGATCGTATGCTAGGCAGCGACTCCTGACCATTACCTCGTTGATAGTTCACCCCAGGAATTTGCGCCAATGCTTGTTGAATATGAATTGATGACAATTCACGTAATTCCTGCGAGTCCAACACTGAGATACTTCCAGGTAACTCGCTGGTTGGGCTAGGAGTACGCGTTGCGATGACGGCTACTTCCTCAATCGCATTAACGCTGGCAAAAGAACTGGCCACTAACACGCCACTCAGAAAAGTGCTCTTTACGGTGCGACTGATCCATAGTGAATTTGAATATTTATTTCTTATTGACATAGAAGTACAAGCACGCGAGACCGTGCATCTTAAATTTAGAATTTGGGAATGGCTAAGCTATCGTTCTACTTGACCGAGATTGGCGTGTATTACGGCACCGTTAATTGCTGGGCTCTGCGAACAAAACCAGAGTGTATCGGCAATTTCAGCCGGCTGCACTAAACGGCCAAGGGCGATGGTTGATGTAATCTCTTTATAAAGCTCAGGGTTTTCTCCAAGATGAGCCTGCAACATTTCTGTTTCTGTGAATCCTGGGCAAACTGCCGCGGTATGGATGCCGCTGCCAACTAGGTCTTGGCAACTGGCCCGCATTTGCCCAATTGCCGCATGCTTTGAAATCACGTAGGCGTGAGTATTAGCAACAGCTTTGGTCCCTAGGGTCGAACTGACGTATAAAATAGCAGAGCCGGTTTGCATTTTCGGTAGCAACAATCTATTCAATTGCGCAGGTGCCACTACATTGAGTTGTAGCACTTGTGCGAGTACAGCAGGGTCAATATCCCCGATAGAGTCTTTGGTCATAATGGCCGCATTATGAATGAGCACAACCTCTTGCGAATCGTCAATAAGTTGCAATAGATCTTGGCCGCCCTCATTGGACCAATCGTGGCTTGCTAAATCAATTTTTAGATTGGTCACGCTCGGCAATGCGCAAGCTGACCGTGATAAATTGATTACCCGATAACCCTGTTCAAGAAACAGTTTTGCGGTAGCGAGCCCAATCCCTTTACTCGCACCCGTTATAACAAGTGTTTTAGACATATTTATTCCAATTTATTTTAGATTCTAGGCTAATTTAAAGAGTCGCTTTCATCGATGTGTAGATACGGCTTTAGTTTACCCACTAGCAGATAAATTAACGGCGTATCAAGAATGGCGGCCAACATTTTAAATAGGTAATTACTCAACATTAAAAAGAATATTACTTTGAGTGTCATCTGCCCTGCAAAATAAGCCGCGCCAAAGGTAATGCTGATTACCGCAATCGAATCCACCGCCTGACTGACCAATGTGCTACCGTTATTACGTAGCCACAAATGCTTGCCATTGGTCTTTTTCTTTATCCAGTGAAACAAATGCACATCAATATATTGTGCTGCGATATAGGCCACCATAGAAGCGAAAACTGCGCCGGCGGTACACGCGTAAACTAGGCGAAATAAATCGACAGACTGCTCGACTACCGTGCCATTTGGAAGGCTAATAGAGTTAGCTAACTCTATGGTTTGCCAGGGTGGTTGTGCTATTGCATCAACCGAAGGCATTGCATTTGCCAAGGCCATTATTGCCAGTATAAACACATTCAAAATGAGCCCGACACTCACCAAAAAATTAGCTCGTTTCTTGCCGTAAAGCTCACTGATTAGGTCTGTGCACAAAAACGTTAATGGGTAGGCCAACACACCCACCGCAATTTGCATGGGGCCTAATTGAACAAAGCGGGTGATGCCAATAACATTCAATAAGGTCATGGCGCATAGAAAAAACCCGGCCAACAATAGGAATACACGCTCGCGTCGCTCCTGTAACTCTGAACCGCTGATCGCTAGGTTTGAACCCTGCTCCTGCACCTGCACCTGCACGTCTACCTCTCCCAAGAAGCGATACCCCATTGATCTGGGCCGCTGGATATCCTAAGTTCAATTTTATGGATTTTTAATTCAGTCACTAAGCTTCGATCACCCAACACTTCTTCCAAAAAGAAATGCGCCATCTCATCAATAGTCACGTTTCGTATCGGTAGAAGGATGGTGTCGGTTTTGAGTAATGGCACGGCAATATTAT
>CAJQNY010000053.1 GCA_905479805.1 uncultured Arenicella sp. | reverse complement strand
GCCTTGCGTAAAAATTACATTCTAGATCACGAGCTTTACGGACCTGAGCTAGGAGAGATATGGCAGAACTCTCGACAAGCCTATAAATACACACGTGGAGACTGCGAAGACCACGCAATTATCTTGGCAGATTGGTTGATCTCAATGGGTCATGATGCTCGGGTGGTGTTAGGAAAATACAAAAACGGCGGGCACGCTTGGGTGGTTCTCTACCATCAAAATATAGAGTACATTCTTGAAGCTACTAGCAAACAAAGACCGCGCAATGTAAGCGATTTCTTGTTGGCACGATTAGCCACTGATTATCAACCAATGTACCAATTTGACCGTCATAAATTTTGGGTCAACACCGGCAGCGTCTACACGACTAAGTATCGCGACGCAAAATGGCAGGTTCGTTCAGAATTCATCAAGGCCAGTAAAATAAAACCCAGCTAGGTTAACGGTTTTGATGCAACAATAATCCCATTGTTATCGGCGTATACCCAATCCTCCGGATTAATGGCATGCCCTGCAAACGAGACCGGAATATTGAGATCACCTAGCCCACGCTTCTCTGTTTTCATGGGATGCGTATTCAAAGCCTTAACGCCTAAATTAATCTCAGAGATTTCCTCAACATCACGAACACAGCCGTTAATAACAAGACCAGCCCAGCCATTATTTGCAGCGTTTGCAGCTAACATATCGCCGAGAATGGCTCGGCGCAGTGAGCCACCACCATCCATGACAATTACTCGTCCCTCTCCTGGTGTGTCAACGAGCTTTTTCACCACTGAGTTATCTTCAAAACATTTGATGGTCACCGCTTGGCCGGAAAATTGTTTCAGTGCGCCATAACTATTGAAGACCGCGTCTAAGACACGCAAGCCGGCCGATACGTCATTTTCATACTTATCGCATAAATCAGGGGTAGATAAAGTTGTCATACAAGGTCTCTTAATAATTATCTAGATGTTGTGAAAGCGCTCTCAAGCTGCGGATACCAAACCAAGAATAAACCTCTCCGTCTACGATAGCACCGTTAAAGCCCGCCTTAACTAGTTCATCTTGATCCTTTGCAAAGGGATAAGGCTCTGAGGAGAACAAATAGAAAGTATCCGGATCACTCACCTGCGCTTCATCGAGCTCGGGGTACAACGGTTTGTGCTGAGCTAACAGATCTTCAAACCCTATTTTCTCCAACATCGAACCTATAAAGGTTTTTGCATTCACCGCCATCCATGGTTTACGCCAAATCATATATTCAACGCGTTGATATTCATTCTTGGTATTGTTTAATGCGGCAAGCTGCCCAGGCACATTGGACCAATCCACTTGTTCAAGGCGAGGACGGCTGGACAGCTCATCCCATTCGTCAGCCAGATTAAACAACTCGGAACTATCGACTTTGTGCGCCAATTCACGCAATTCTCTACCGATATTGTGGATGGAGTTCACGTGGGTTGCGTGCCAAGGGAATGGACAGGCTTCAGCCATTTCTTTGAGGTTTTCCTCTCTATCAAAGACCACTAAATCCGGTTGCAATTCAACACATCGTTGCCAATCAACACCTTTGGTTCCACCAACTTTTGGAATAGCATCAACTTGATCTTTGGGATGTACGCAAAACCGCGTTCTCCCAACCACTTCAACCCCGCACTCAATTAGAGTCTCAGTAAGACTCGGAACTAAACAAACTACTTTCATTACATCAACCCTTATCCTTCTCTACTTACTTTTCAGGATTAAAAAACACTAACGCCGAACGTTAGCGTGCTCAAACGGACAATGCCGGCAAGCATTACCGCAGCACCGCCCCCGTGCACGGTGGTAGACCTCAGTAAACACCATGAAACCATTCTCCATGTAATAGTGAATATCTTCTTGGAGAACGGCTATTGGCCAAGTCTTTACGCCCTTCGCTTGCTGCGCTTCTGCTTTATCTGTCATGGTCGTTCTCTAAATTAGGTACTGCGACGGTACTGGCCGCCGACTTCAAAGAAAGCATCTGTCAATTGCCCTAAAGAACAATATCTAACTGCCTCCATAAGCGCTTCAAAGCCGTTCTCCCCGTCCACCACAGCTCGCCTCACATTAGCCAATGCAGCTTCAGCATTCTCTGTGTGCTTTGATTGAAAATCAGCGACTCGTTGAATCTGACTCTGTTTTTCTTCTTCGGTTGAACGCGCCAACTCGATGGTGAATTCCTCATTCTCACCGCTGTCTGGCAAGAATGTATTCACGCCAACCAATGGTAAACTGCCGTCGTGTTTCTTGATTTCGTACTTCATCGATTCTTCTTGAATTCGACTACGTTGGTAGCCTGTTTCCATGGCACCCAAAACACCGCCACGATCCGATAAACGCTCAAACTCTTGCAACACAGCCTCTTCGACTAAATCAGTTAGTTCATCAACAATGAATGCCCCTTGACTTGGGTTCTCATTTTTTGCCAAACCAAACTCTCGGTTAATTATCAATTGTATAGCCAATGCCCGGCGCACCGACTCTTCAGTAGGTGTGGTGATCGCTTCGTCATAGGCATTAGTGTGTAAGCTATTACAATTATCATTGATCGCTAACAAAGCCTGCAACGTGGTACGAATGTCGTTAAATTGCATTTCTTGCGCATGCAGGGATCGTCCAGACGTTTGAATGTGATACTTCAGTTTTTGTGAACGCGCATTTGCCCCATACTTCTCTCGCATTGCGACTGCCCAAATTCGGCGTGCTACCCGCCCAATCACGGTGTACTCAGGATCCATCCCATTGGAAAAGAAAAATGACAGGTTTGGCGCAAAATCATCGATATTCATACCGCGAGCCAAATAGGTTTCGACAAAGGTAAAGCCATTCGCCAAAGTGAAAGCCAACTGTGATATCGGGTTAGCTCCAGCCTCAGCAATATGATAGCCAGAGATTGATACTGAGTAAAAATTGCGTACCTCTTTATCAATAAAATACTGCTGGATATCGCCCATCATACGAAGACTAAATTCAGTAGAAAAAATACAGGTGTTTTGGCCCTGATCTTCTTTCAGGATATCGGCCTGCACGGTTCCCCTCACTGCTTTTAACGCAAAGGCTTTTATCTCGGCATGCTCTTGCTCATTCGGGGCTCGTTTGTTCTCATCTGCAAACTTTTCCAACTGTTGGTCGATGGCGGTGTTGAGAAACATGGCTAAAATAGTTGGCGCAGGTCCGTTGATAGTCATCGATACCGATGTGCTTGGGGCACAAAGGTCAAAACCATCAAACAACTGCTTCATGTCATCTAGTGTGGCAACAGAAACACCGGAGTTACCAATTTTGCCATAAATATCAGGTCGGATAGCCGGGTCAAAACCATACAAGGTAACCGAATCAAATGCAGTGGATAGGCGGATCGCCTGCGCGTGCTCAGACAACCGTTTGAAACGTCGGTTGGTTCGCGCTGGATCTCCCTCGCCCGCGAACATTCTCGCAGGATCTTCCCCCTCTCGCTTAAACGGAAACACGCCTGCGGTATAGGGAAAGACACCCGGCAAATTCTCACGCTTCATCCAGCGTAACAATTCACCATGGTCTTTGAATCTCGGCAACGATACTCGCGGCACCAGTGTTCCTGACAAACTCTCATGGACCAGCTTAGTCGTGACTTCTTTACCATTGGGAAGAACATCAATACGCTCTTCTCCTAAATACGATTCCTTAACCTTACTCCACTCCTCTAACAGACGTTGATTCTCTTTGCTAAGCTTGTCTTCACGTTGCTCAAGCAAGTTCTCAATATCTTGGTGTTCTTTACCCAACATGCGCTTAGTTTCCATAAGCGCAAAACGTTCACGCGCGACCTCAGATTGCGCTTCCGCATTCCTTAGATAACCACGTACGGTTTCTGCTACTTCGGCTAAATAGCGTTGTCGCGCGGCGGGCACGATAACG
>CAJQNY010000052.1 GCA_905479805.1 uncultured Arenicella sp. | reverse complement strand
CTTACTTATTCCAACCCGAGATGGATTGCAGGTGTTGCGACCCTGTATTGAAAGCATATTGGAAAAAACACAGTATCCGAATTATCAGATCATCATTGCAGACAATGGAAGTGAGCTTAAGGAAACCCACGATTTTTTTGCAGAAGTCTCTAAGGACGATAGGGTGTCAATCGTAGAATATCCCGGTGAATTTAATTATTCAGCCATTAATAATTTCGCCGCCAAGGCCGGTAATTCTGAGTACGTCGCACTGGTGAATAATGATATCGAAGTGATACACAGTGATTGGTTAACTCATATGATGGTGTGGGCCAAACAAGACTCAGTAGGGATTGTTGGGGCAAAATTATTATTCGGCAATGGCTTGGTGCAACACGCTGGTGTAACGATTGGCATGGGTAATGCCGCTGGGCATATCCATCGGCTTGAATCGGGTGAAAGTTTGGGATATCAAAACCGCTGCGCAGCAACACAAAACATGATGGCAGTGACTGCAGCCTGCTTAATTACTCCTAGAGAACTGTTCGAGAGCCTCGGTGGTCTCAATGAGGTTGACTTCAAGGTTGCATATAATGATATCGACTATTGCTTGCGAGTTGAAAGCATGGGATTAGACGTTATTTGGACACCAGAAGCGACGCTTTATCATCATGAATCGGTGAGTCGAGGCGACGATATGTCTGAGCAGCACATCAACCGGTATTTCAAAGAGTTGGCCATGCTACAAAAAACTTGGAAGACCAAGGGCTTCGTTGATAAGTATTATAGTAAGCATTTACGCATTAGTGATGAAGGTGTCTATCCGAAAATAGCGGTGAAAGGCAAAGATCAACTGCGCTATTTATCACAATAACGGTTTAGATTATCCACGTATTTTCCTATACTTCGGCATTGCGTGGTCGATCCTGAGTATCGGCTAATTAATTTTGAGCGATTTGGTGACCAGCAGGGCATCCAATCACATATTCTTTCTAACCGTGCATGACTTAGTTGTTGTGTTACGAGGGCAAATCTAATGGATGTTTCCGTTGTAATTCCGTTCTTAAACGAATCGCCGAATTTAACTCCTTTATGTGAAGAGTTAAAGGCAAGTCTAGACAGCATGAATAAATCCTACGAGGTTCTGTTCATTGATGACGGCAGTACTGATGATGGTGTCGAGGTACTAGAGGCGTTTCGCGAGAAAATGCCGCAAATCAAGGTCATTAGTTTTCGTCGTAACTTTGGTCAAACTGCGGCCATGGTTGCCGGACTAGATTACTCACAAGGTGAAGTTGTTGTCACTCTCGATGCTGATCGTCAGAACGATCCAGCGGACATTCCCGCCTTGGTCGCGAAAGTCGGTGAAGGCTATGACATGGTATGTGGTTGGCGCTTTGATCGACAAGACACCTTTATTTCGCGGAAACTTCCTTCGATGATGGCCAACCGGCTTATTTCGAAAATCACCGATGTGAGCTTGCACGATTATGGCTGTACGTTAAAGGCGATGTGCAAAGAGGTTGCAAAGCGAATTACATTGTACGGTGAGATGCATCGTTTCATTCCGGCGGTTGCAAGCGGTGTTGGTGTCAAAATTGCTGAAGTTAAAGTTAACCATCGTGCGCGAACTGCTGGAGAGTCTAAGTACGGTATTTCGCGAACCTTTCGCGTGATCTTGGATTTGATTACGGTGAAATTCTTACTGCGATTTCATGCTCGGCCGCTGCATTTTTTCGGGATGCCAGGCCTCTTTTTGGGCGGTGTTGGCGGCGCATTACTTACCTACTTAACTATCGCTCGTTTGTTCTTCGACGTGCCGTTAGGGGATAGGCCATTGCTAGTTTTTGCGTTTATGTTAATTGTTATAGGGCTGCAATTTATTCTGTTTGGTCTCATTGGTGAAATGCAAACACGTACTTATTACGAAAGCCAAGATAAGCCGATCTACCATGTTAGAAGAACAGTGGGTATCGAAGAAGATAGCGATAACGGTATTGCCGCTGATTCAAAAAGATCTCCAACGACAAAGCAAAAGAAGCCTCAGCCTGCTGGGACCAAGGTTTAACTTTTGATGAAGGCTCAGTTCAGAATTAGACTTAGATACTGACACACCATGAATAGCGAGGTTCTGGCGGTTGTTGTTTGTTATAACCCGAATATATCGGCGCTTAGAGTTTCTCTCGAGTCGGTAAGTAAGCAAGTAGGCGGCATTGCCTTGATCGATAATGCGTCTTCTAATGTCGCAGAGATTGAGGCCTTAGCAATAGAATTCGAAAGCTCCCCGCTAACGTTTGAAGTGTTGGGACAGACAGAGAACCTCGGCTTGGGTGCGGCTCATAATATCGGCTTCGACTACGCTCAAGTTAAAAATTTCACTCACGTTCTTTTGTTGGATCAAGATAGCGTGCCACTGGATGGGATGGTGGATTCTCTGCTGCAGGCTCTTAACGATAAATCCGAGGCCAATTTAGTGAGCGCTGTCGGGCCCAAGTACATTAATGCGGACAATGGCAGTGAGTCCTTCTTCGTGCGGTTCGGTGGCTTAAAGTTTAATCGATTGTCATGTGCATCGCGCGATAGCGAAGGCTGTGTAGAGGCTGATTTTCTGATTTCGTCAGGCAGTCTTTTCAGCTTGAATAGCATAGAGAAAATTGGCAACATGGATGAAAGCCTGTTTATCGATCACGTGGATACCGAATGGTTTTTACGCGCGCGTTCCAAAGGTTTTCAAGCCTTCGGTGTGTGCGATGCAATAATGCAGCATGGCCTCGGAGAGCAAACTCATCGGCTTAACCTCGGTGGTGTACGATCATGGGGTCGGCGAAGGAATGTGCCGCAGCATAAGCCTTTTAGGTATTACTATATTTTTCGTAATAGTTTTAATCTCTATGGCCGATCTTACGCCAGCCTAATGTGGAAATGGAATGATCTACAACGCTTAGCGTTGATCTTTATTATGTTCGGATTTTGGAAGTCGCCTCGCAGGGCTAACCTTGCAATGATGTTCAAGGGAATGTGGGATGGGCTGCGCGGCACCAAAGGTTCGGTAAACCTAAGTTAGGGATGGGTACCATGGCGCGAACTCACGTAATTATCGTTAATTATAATTCAGGCGACTGGCTGACACGATCATTGCAGAGCGCCTGTCAGCACAGCGCCGGATTGGTGACAGTGGTTGACAATAACTCACTTGACGACAGTGTGAGTAATGCAAAAATGAACTTCCAAGAATCGGATCGGGTGCAGTGGATTGAAAACACCGATAACCGGGGGTTTGCAGCGGCGAATAATCAAGTTTTAGAAAACATAGATGCTGAGTTTGCCGTTCTGATGAACCCCGATTGCGAGCTTAATGATAAAACTCTTTCTCCGATCTTAGCGGCGTTTGATCAACACCAAAATATGGGATTGGCTAGTTGCACTATTTTCAATGAGGATGGTTCGATACAAACTACGTGTAAGCGTCGATTTCCAACCCCCTTGTCCTCACTAAGTAGAATGTTGTTCTTGGAGAAAATTTTCCCAAGGAACCCTCGTTTCGCAAACTTTGACTATGGTGATCTCACCGAGATAAGGAATGGAACGGATACGTCTAGCGGTACTGAGTTTATTGAAGCCGTTTCTGGTGCCTTCATGGTAGTGCGAAAGAGTGCGTTAGAGGATGTAGGTCTTCTAGACGAAGCCTACTTTATGCACTGTGAAGATTTAGATTGGTGTAAACGGTTCGCGTTAGCAGGGTGGCAAGTAGGCTTTGTTGCTAGTAGTAGCGTGATGCACGTCAAGGGGGTTAGCACAGCATCCAGGCCTATTGGTGTGCTTTGGACATTGCATTTAGGCATGCTGCGTTTTTTTAGAAAATTCTATAAGAAAGAACACTCATGGTTGCTTCGAACCTTAGTGGCTATTGGCATTATGGGGAGTTTTGCATTGCGTGCTGGTCTGAGTATGCTAAAAAGCCTATTGGCTAAACTGGGCCTCAAATGATTCTAATTACTGGCGCAAAAGGAGTCGTGGGGCAACCACTAATCAAACGCTTAGCCACTAGTTCGTCGGCCTATAAATCAGTGTCGCGCAGTGATGGTGCCCATGTGAAATGGGATATGAGCACGCAGGATGTCAGTGACATCGCAGAGCAATTATCGGGGTGTGAACAATTGATACATTGTGCTCCGATTTGGGTTCTGCCCACCCATTTAACGGCATTAGCAGAACTTGGTGTTAGACGCATCGTTGTATTTAGTTCCACCAGCGTGATCAGTAAGCAAGATTCAAGCGACTCAACTGAACAGGGATTGGTAAAGCAACTTTCCGATTCTGAACGGAGTTTGCGAAAGACCTCAGAGCAATCAGGTGTCGACTTGACCATCCTTAGGCCGTCGATGATTTATGGTTATGGCTTAGATCAAAACGTTATGAAGATTGCTAATTTTGTTGGTAAGTTTGGCGTAATGGCGTTGGCCGGCAGGGGGCAGGGGTTGCGACAACCGGTACACAGCGACGACCTAGTCGCCGCCGCGTTATCGTCGCTTGACGAACCACAGGCCGTTGGGAATGTCTATAACTTGGCTGGGGCTGAGACAATCACTTACCGTAAGATGGTTGAGAGAATATTTATTGGTTTGAATAAGCGGGTAGTGATCGTGTCCATACCGGTGCCTATCTATCGGCTGGGTTTGAGAATGGCTGCGCTGTTGACGGGTTTCTCCTTCACGAGCGAAATGGCGAATCGCATGAACGAAGATTTGAATTACGATTCTTCTGCCGCAATTACAGACATTGGCTATCAGCCTCAGCGGTTTCTTGAATTCCCGGAGCGAGATTTAGTACGCGAGGATTTCACATGACTAGCCTGCAGGTATCGCTCGTTTTGCTTATCGTTGCCGCCGGGACTTGGTGGGTATTGGGCTTTTTGATTTCATG